>CAJURK010000021.1 GCA_910588745.1 uncultured Dorea sp.
GTTCGGAATAGTGTGGTTCTGGCGGTCTATCTCTTGTTTTCGGTTGCTTGCTTCTTTACCGTACATGAGCTTTGGCTCAGAGGTTGTTTTTTACGTCTAATATGAGCGCGGCGTGTATCGGCCGAATTCCGTAATATGCTTTCATTCGGGAACGGCATCGCTGAGAACAAAGGGGGACTGAGGGTACTTACGTATGAATCAGGTAACGACATCCAGACTGTCTGCAGCAAACACAGCTACCGCATATTACTCTGCATTACCGAATCCGGTTCCAAGAACGAAGTAGAATATTTGGACATGCTTGAAAATATGCGTGCAGACGGCACTATTTTACTGTGCCCTACCACCCGAATGAAAGATATATCAAAATATGACCGTCAAGCTATTATTTCTGTTGATGCTGTAATTAACGACAAGATTCCTAATGTATGCTCTGATTTCTACAAAGGCGGATACCTTGCCGCCAATAAACTGGTTGAAAATGGCTGTAAAAACATTCTCCACATTTCCGCCCATAATTATTATTATGCTAATGAGCAAAGACATATGGGGTTTGAAACCGGCATAAAAGAACATTTGAATTCTATCCAAAGTTATCAGATTGAGGGGACTTCAATTTTTAAGGAATGCAGTATTCTCAGCACCATAAAAGCAATACTAAATCTCATCTTTCTAAAGAAACTTTGTAATGGTATATAGATATTATTTCTCAAAGACATATAAATTGTAAGTATAATAATGGGAATGCGCTTGCAGGTCTTGCAACCATTGGGGGAATGCAGTATGATTTGATTTCGTTCAGCTTAATTGCGGGATTGAATTTCGGAGCCGGGATTACTATTTTGCTGACAGGCGTTCGTATGATGCTTGGAGAAATTATCCCTGCGTTCAAAGGAATCAGTGAGAAAGTGATTCCGAACGCAGTTCCCGCGCTTGATATTCCAATGATTTTCCCATATGCGCCAAACGCGCTTTTGATTGGATTCGTTATCAGTATGGTGACAAGTATCCTGACAATTGTCGTGATGGCTTCCACAGGAACTATGATTTACGCAGTCATTCCGCTCACGGTAGCGTGCTTTTTTGACGTGGCTCCAGGAGCTGTATTTGCAAACAAAGAAGGAGGGCGCGCCGCCGCAATTGTTTCATCAGCCGTTAGCGGCGTTGTAATGATTCTTCTCGTTATGTTTTCTATCGGGGTTACGCTGGAAACGGCGGCAGGTTTCAACCAGTTATACGGGGGAAATGATTTTTCTGTCTTTTCAGGCGTCAGTTCCGTGATTTCAAATCTGTTTTGAGGAACTGTGCTTGAAACAACATGCGGAAGCGAAAAGTGCATAGTTGTTTTCCGATAGATAAAAGACAGATGAAATAAGGAGAAGTTTATAAGGAGTTTTGGAATGATTGATTTACCGAATTATGCGGCAGGCTATTACCCGTTGGTACAAAAAAGAGAAGACTGGGAAAGAGATCTTCAAAATATGAAAAAATGCGGCATTTCCTTGATTCGTACGGCAGAGCTGTTCTGTTCCTGGGATCAGATCGAACCGGAACAGGGAAGATATGAATTTGAATGGCTGGATGAGTTTTTTGAACTGTGCAGCGCATATGAAATGAAAATATTACTTGGAACCGGCACGGCGTCGCCTCCGTATTGGCTCCATACCTTATATCCGGACGTAAATATTACAAATAACCATGGGGAACAATATCCCAATAATGCTTCTTATTCCTGGGCGTGTTTTGATCATCCGGGGTTCATTAAGGAGGCGGAGCGCTATCTTACTGCGCTGGTAAAACGTTATTGTAAGCATGAGGCGTTGTATGCGTATCAGATTCACAATGAAATTGCGTTCCCCTTTATGCCCCTGAACGGGAATGGAATCGATATTTACTGTTATAATGAAGATTCCGTTCGGAAATATAGAGAATGGCTTAAGAATAAATATCAGAGTATCGATGCGCTGAATGAGGCGTATCGGTGGGGAGCAACGCATACAAGGCACTTATCCTTTGAGGAGGTGGAACCTCCAAAAGCAATGCCTTTTGCATGGGCGAGTGTGACCCGATGGCTGGACTGGAGGCTTTTTTGGATGGAAAACACGGTTCAGTATATGAAATGGCAGCGGGATTTGATTAAGAAGTTTGACACAGAACATCTTGTCACGACAAACATATTTTTTCTGAAATCGCAGGATCCATTTGGCGTTTTGACCGGCCTCGACCAATTTGAGATAGCAAAGGCGATGGATGTGATCGGGTACGATATTTATCCGGGAAGTGGGAATAAAGTTGAAACAATGCCGGAATTCTCGTCCATGTGCCTTGATATGGGGAGAAGTACGGCGGAGCCTGTCGGAAAAGACTATTGGCTTTTAGAGACGGAAAGCGGCCCGATTAACGGATGGGCGATGGGTCCCCACAGAAATGTGAACGGAAAGGATTTGTATAGAAATGTTCTGGACGCGGTGAGCCAGGGAGCGAAGCTGTGCTTGTATCAGGGATTCCGGGAATGGGATTTCCAGCCGATTCACTGGGGCGGTTTGGTAGATTTGGACGGCAACCCAACAGAAAGGTTAAAGAGTGCGGAAGAGATAGGTTCTCTGCTAAACCAAATGAAGGGCGCGATCGCTTCCGGAAAACGGGAAAAAGCGAAAATTGCGATTGCAATATGCAAGGAAAACGCTATTATTTTAAAGGGAATGGATCAGGAAAAATATTTGCTTCAGACGTTAAGGGGAGCGTATCGGGTATTCTGGGAAAAATATTACCAGGTTGATTTCATTTCCGAGAGAATGCTTACGGCGGAACATTTAAAACAATACCGGTTGGTTTATTTTCCGTTTTATGCATATATGACGCAAGAAATGGCGGATGAAGTGACGGAATATGTTGAAAGAGGCGGTACTGTTATTGAAACGGCAAGAATGGGAATGCTTGGAAGGCACGGGTGGTATAACCACTGTATGCCATGTTTTGCACTGCAAAAAGTTTTTGGAATTGACGCGTTAGAAGCATACTCGGCCGTAACGCCGGAGATAACCTACCAGAGGAAAATCTATCAGGGGAGCTGGCATAAGGAAATATTACGTCTGACGGAACCGGACGTGGAGGTTCTCGCACGTTTTGAGGACGATTTGCCAGCGGTCACAAGGCATAAGTATGGAAAAGGGGCGGCAGTTTATTTTGCTACGCATCCGGACGCGGCTTGGTTGGAAAATGAATCGTATTTGTTATGGGATATTTTGGATAGGATGTTACCCGAAATAGGCGTATTTCCCAAAGTGGAACTATTTTTCAGCCAGCGGCATCTGCGTGAATTTGACGGAAATTTAATAGAAGGCGAAAAAGAAGGATATCTGATTATTACCAGTTCTTTTACGAAGAAGTTCGCTTACAGTGCAAATGGAAGAAGATTGGTTGAAGTGGTAATCAGAACAGAACGGGACGTAAACCGGGTGGAAGGGCTAGTTGGCGGTGAAGTTTATAAGTTCTGTTTGCATGCGGGAGAACTGCGGTTTTCATTACAAATGGGGAAAAACGATTCGGAAGTTGTGAAGATCGAATACAAATAGTCCTGCAAAAGAAAGGGGCGCTGCAAAATAACGGTTAGATACAACATATGGTGTTCGGAATACGTAACTCTCGTCCATATGCTGTATATAGAAACTGTATTATGCAATGCCCCTTTAAAAGTTATAGTTTTTTCAGCGCCTCTACAATCTCCGGGAATTCCATTCCATGGGAGGCCTTTATCAGCACATTATCTCCCTCCAGGAGAATGTCTCCTGCCTGCGCAAGAAAAGCCTCCTTCGTCGGAAAATGCTTCACCGCGGTATCCGGCGATTTGGCTCCGGCCGCAATCTCTGCCGCCAGCTCGCCCACGGTGCAGACAAGGTCGATGCCCAGCTCGGCGGCATAACTGCCGACAGTCCGATGAAGTTCCGCCCAGTTGTCGCCCAGTTCGCCCATATCCCCGAGGACGGCTACCTTGCGGCCGATTGCCATATTCAGCACGTCCAGCGCCGCTTTCATGGAAATCGTGTTGGCGTTGTAGCAGTCGTCTAAGAGGATCATATGCCCGGTCTGGATAATGTTGTTGCGCCCAGGCATAAAGGGAAGGCTTTCAATTCCCCGTTTGATCTCTTCGGCGGTCAGTCCCAGCGTATAGCCAACCGCCGCGCCAGCCAGCGCGTTGGATACCATATGCAGGCCGGGAGTCGGAACGACGCAGGGAAAGGCTTCCTCCGGCAGGTGAATGGTGCAGGCGGTACCCTTTAATCCCAGCGGTTTCAGATCGTCGGCAAAGATGTCGCAGGTCTCCGGGTTCGTTCCATAGAATACAGGATCGGCGCCCTTTACCGGCCCTAAGGTAGAAAGAAGCGGATCGTCGCCGTTTAATATGATGGAGCCGCCGTGCTTCATGTCCTGGAACATCTGGGTTTTTTCCTGCAGAATGCCTTCCTGTGTTTTTAAAAATTCCAAATGCGCGACGCCGATATTTGTAATAACGCAGATATCCGGGCTGGCTACGGAAGAGAGCTTGCGCATCTCGCCGAAGTGGTTGATGCCCATCTCAAGAACCGAAACCTGGTGGGCTTCGTTCATTTCAAATATAGTCAGAGGAAGTCCGCATTCATTGTTAAAGTTTCCCTGTGTTTTGTGAACATTATATTTCTCTGCCAGAACAGAAGCGATCATTTCTTTTGTGCTGGTCTTACCGACGCTGCCGGTAATGCCGACCACCTTTACGTCAAAGGAATCCCGGTAAAGCTTTGCAATGTCGAGCAGCGCCTGGCCCGTTGCTTCTACCAGGATATAAGGGTAATCTGTATCGCCCAGATCCTCATGGGATACGACGCAGAGCGCGCCCTTTTCGATGGTTTCAGGAATAAAGGTATGCGCGTTGAAGCGTTCGCCGTTAATTGCCACAAAAAGAAAATCCTTCTCTACCTTGCGGCTGTCGATAGCGACGCCGGCAGCTTCTTTGTCAAGCAGGCGGCTGTCGCCGTGATAAACGCCCTGGCAGGCTTCTGTTATGTTTGCCAGAGTAAGATTTTTCATAGCTGTATCTCCTCAATATGAATTCGTCGGACTATTCGTATCTCGCTTCGATTGATTTTTTGATGATCATTTCACAGAATTCACCGTATTCATATCCGGCAGCCTTTGCGGCCTTTGGCAGCAGGCTGGCGCTTGTCATGCCCGGGAGGGAATTTACCTCCAGGCAGTAAAACTTGCCGGTGCGGTTATCTACAATAAAATCAGCCCTGGAATATACATCCAGCCTAAGGGCGGCGAAAGCCTGTTCTCCAGCGGCCTGGATCTGCGCGGTTACCTCTGGGGAGAGGGAAGTAGCGGGACAGATCTCCGACGCGCCTCCAAGCTGGTATTTGTTGGCATAATCGAAGAATCCGTCTTTGGGGACGATTTCCACCAGGGGAAGCGCCTTGCCGTCAAAGATGCTGCAGGCGTATTCCCGTCCGTCAATGAACGGTTCAATGACGACTTCGGATTCCTTTTTGAAGGAAGTTTCGATTGCGGAGCGGTATTCCTCATCGGTATATACGATGTACACGCCCAGGCTGGAACCGCCGGAACAGGGTTTCACCACTACCGGAAGATTAAGGCCGAGCGCGGACAGCGCGGTATCCTTATCTTTCTTTCGCAGATGGGTTCCGTCCGGAGTAGGGATGTTTTGCATCTTAAAAATTTCTTTGGCGACGCCCTTATCCATGGACAGGGAGCAGCCGAGGGAGTTAGGGCCGGTATATCGGATGCCCAGTACGTCAAAGGTAGCCTGAAGCTTGCCGTTTTCCCCAAGACTTCCATGCAGCGCCATAAAAGTAATGTCGGCCATGGAGCAGAGTTCCAGCACATTAGGACCGAGATATCCGGCTATGCTGCCGGGACGTAAGGCCCACAGCGCGTTAAGATCCGGCTCGGTCACCTGGATATCGGCGGCAATCGAAAGTCCGCCGTCCGGGAGATCGAATACTTCTTCCAGCTTATCGGAATCGTAGGGGAGTCCCATAAAAGCATCCAGAAGATAGGCTTTGTGTCCCCGTTCCCGAAGCGCTCTGCAGATACCGGCGCCGGAGTTTAAGGATACGTCCCGCTCATTGCTGTAACCGCCTGCTAATACAATAATTTTCATAATCTAATACGCTCCTTCTAGTCTTTTCCAAGTTGGTTCAACAGTTCTTTCTTAACAGAGTACAGTTCGTCAGACAGATCCACATATACGTTATGCGGATAGAACAGACGCTTGGTTTCCTCCCACAAAGTTTTCTTTTCCTGCTTGCAGTATTCAGCAATATCCCTTACGGACGGAGATGTGTAGACGCATTCTCCATTCTTAAATATGGGGAGAAGGATTTCCCGCATGAGATAGGAACCGCCTGCCAGCCGGGTCTTTTTCCAGGTCTCGATCGGGTCGAAGATAACCAGATCCTTGCTGGTGTCGAATGTCTCGTGGGCAAAGCAGATTAAATCGGCGCGGATCTTGCCGGTTGTCTTGTCGTAAATTCTGTAAATCGTCTTATTGCCGGGGTTCGTAATCTTCTCCGTATTTTCCGAGAGCTTAATCTTAGGAACAAATTCTCCCGCTTCATTCTGGATGGCGGCCAGTTTGTATACGCCGCCGAAGGACGGGCAGTCCTTGGAGGTGATTAAGTTGGTGCCGACGCCCCAGGAAGTGATAGCGGCGCCCTGAACCTTCAGATCATGGAGCAGGTATTCATCCAGATCGTTGGAGGCGGCGATAACTGCTGTTTCAAACCCTGCCGCATCTAACATCTTACGGGCTTCCTTAGATAAATATGCAAGGTCGCCGCTGTCTAAGCGGATACCGTATTTGGTCAGCTTTCTGCCGGAATCGCGCATCTCCTGGAAAACGCGGATTGCGTTGGGTACGCCGGATTTCAACGTGTCATAGGTGTCCACCAGAAGCGTGCAGTTGTTCGGATATAATTCGGCGTAGGTTTTAAACGCAGTATATTCATCTTTGAAGCTCATGATCCAGCTATGGGCATGGGTTCCTAAAACGGGTACGTCAAAAAGCTGCCCGGCAAGTACGTTGGAGGTTCCCACACAGCCGCCGATCATAGCGGCGCGGGCGCCGTATAAGCCGGCGTCCGGTCCCTGGGCGCGGCGCAGGCCGAACTCCATAACACCGTCTCCGTCGGCGGCAAATACAACCCGGGAAGTTTTGGTTGCAATCAGAGACTGATGGTTGATGATATTTAAGATCGCAGTCTCTACAAGCTGAGCCTCCATAATAGGGGCGATGATCTTTAGCAGCGGTTCCTTGGGAAAGATGATGGTACCTTCGGGAATCGCATAAATATCGCCGCTAAAATGAAACCCGCCTAAGTAATTCAGAAAATCTTCGCTGAAGATGCCGAGGCTTCTTAAATAATCCACGTCCTCATACGTGAAGTTGAGCCCCTTTACATATTCAATAACCTGCGCAAGTCCGGCGCAGACCGCATAGCCGCCGCTGCAGGGATTCTGGCGGTAGAATACGTCGAATACTACCGTTTCGTTCTGCCCCTGTTCATAGTAACCCTGCATCATGGTTAACTCATAAAAATCAGTCAGCAAGGTTAGATCTCTTTGGTTCATGATGATTTAACTCCTTTAAATTATAATGTTTTATTATAACACCCGCTTGTGTAAAATAAAAGGGATTCTTTTGCATTACACCAGCGAAGCGTTTTTATTGATTGTCTCCTGAATGATGTTCTGGATGTATTCTTCCAGATGTTTTTTGGTATCCTTATCCAGAGTTTTCGGATAGATGGGCGTGCCGTATTCAATTATGACATGGGTTCGTTTTATTTTGGGGATATGGGCCTCAAAAATGTTATTGGTGTTGTTGATGGACATGGGGATAATAGCGCAGCCGCTTTTCTCGGCGATTTTCAGAGAACCCTTTTTAAAGGGAAGCATGCTCAGCTCTTCGCCCCGGTTCCGGGTTCCCTCTGGGAAAATACAGATGGAAACCCCCGATTTTACATAGTCAATGGCTTCAAGAATAGACTTGAGGCCTTCTTTTACATTATCCCTGTCAAGGAAAATGCAGTACAGCGCCCTCATCCAGTCCCTGAGAAGGGGATAGCGCAGCATTTCCTTCTTGGCGATATATCCGGTCAGCCTTTTGCACCTGGCATAGGTCAGCACAATGTCAAAATAGCTTCGGTGGTTGCCGGCGAATAGTACGGGTTCATCCGGGATATTTGCTTCGCCGATGACAGTCACATCTACTCCGCTGATCCAGATAATCAGGCGGAACGCATATTGTACGATCCGCAGAGAAGAGAGATCTTTGGCCTGTTTGTTCTTCAGCCCGATTAGCTGTTCAATCAGGAGTATCGGAATACCGAGCAGCAGGAACAGGAACAGGACGAGTGCAACAAAAATAAATCGTATCATAATCTTATTACCTTCCGTATAAATGAGACAGCTTCTTAAGCTTCTTCGCGTGTTTTTTCGTCAGCGCGTCCTGCCGGAAACGCCAGTTCCAGTTGCCTGCGGCTACCCCCGGGGTATTCATCCGGCCTTCTTTGCCGAGATCCAGCATATCCTGCAGCGGGAAAATGGCATAGGCGGCGGTGCTTGCCAGGCAGGCGCGTATCATCTGGAAACTTACACAGTCCTTCTTTCTTATGTTTAGATACCGGCGGAGCTTTTTTTGGCAGTCTTTCCTGAGAGTCTCATACCAGCCCCTGGTGGTGTCATTGTCGTGCGTTCCGGTATAACATACGCAATTAGGCGACGTAAATTGATGGGGAAGAAACGTACTTTCCCCGATATCCTCAAAGGCAAACTGCAGTACTTTCATGCCAGGAAAAGAAAAGCGGTCCCGGAGGGCTTCGACTTCCGGAGTAATCACACCCAGATCCTCGGCAATAATAGGAAGCGCATCTCCCAGGGTGTTCTGAATTGCGGCAAACAAGCCCTCTCCCGGAGCCTTTACCCATTGGCCTTTCACGGCCGTTTCTTCTCCGTAGGGAACGGCCCAGTAAGCTTCAAATCCCCGGAAATGGTCGATTCGCAGGATATCCAGAATCTCGAGCTGATTTGCGATCCGAGAGATCCACCAAGAATAGCCTTCCCTTTTATGCGCGTCCCATTCATATAAAGGATTGCCCCAGAGCTGTCCGGTGGCAGAAAAATAATCCGGCGGAACTCCCGCTACCGCTGTTGGAAATCCTTTGGTATCGAGCTGGAACAGATGCTTGCCGGCCCATACGTCGGCGCTGTCCATAGATACGAAAATTGGAATGTCGCCGATAATACGGACGCCATGGGCGTTGGCGTATTCTTTAAGCTGTCCCCACTGCTGGAAGAACAGGAACTGGATGAAACGATAGAAACCGGTTTCTTCTGCCAGCCTGGTATGTAAAACCTTTTTAAAGGCTTCGTCCGGCATCCGGTATTCGTCTTCCCATTCCAGCCAGCTTACTCCGCCGTGGAGATCTTTTAAGGCCATGAATAAAGAGTAATCGTCCAGCCAGTCTGCGTTCTTCCGGCAGAAGTTCCGGTATTTCTCATAAAGAGACGGATGCTTCGTTTCGGAAAAGCGTTTGCAGGCCTTTCTTAAAAGAGCCGTCTTCCAAGGGATGATGGTTCCGTAATCTACATGCTCCGGATCTGTCTGGGGGCAGGTGAGAAGGTCTTCTTCATTCAGCAAGCGCAGCCCAAGAAGAAGCTGCGGGCTGATTAAAAGAGGCTGTCCGGCAAAAGCCGAGAAACTTTGGTAGGGAGAATCACCGTAGCCGGTATGGGTAAGGGGAAGAATCTGCCAGAGATGCTGGCCGGATTCCTCAAGAAAGTTCACAAAATCATAGGCGGCCTGGCCCAGATCGCCGATTCCGTATAGAGAGGGCAGTGAAGTGGGATGCAGCAGGATGCCGGAGGCACGCGTAAGAGTAGCTGTATTCATCGTTATAATCTCCTTTATTTCTTAATTCAGAAAGGCTGCTGTTCGCAGGCTGTCTGCAAACAGCAACTCAAAAATATCTTACCACAAAATGGGTATTTTTCATAGTGGTTCTGCGTAGATATATAGATGAAGGGGGATGAGCGGGGATTGAGAGGGCGCTTGGGGTTACTATGGATTTTGTGTCTGACTTTGCTGGCGGGGTGTTCGGTGCGGACGCTTCAAACGGAAAAGCTTCGGGATTTATCCTATGAAGAGGTAGAGGTAGAAGATGTTCCGGAGGAGATGAGGGGGCCGATTGACGAGCGGAAGGGGGAGCCTTTTGTTTTTACATATGCGGATAAGGGGGAATTGTTTATAGCCAGGGGATACGGGGAACAGAAGACGGGAGGGTATAAGATACAGGTGACGGATTTTTATGAAAGTGAGAACGCAATCGTGCTGAAGACAACGTTTCTGGGGCCGGAGCCGGGGGAGCATAGGAAGGATGGGCCTGCGTATCCCTATCTTGTGCTTCGGACAGAATATAGCGATAAAGACGTGCTGACAGAATAGGAGGATGTAACGATGGAGCAGTTGAAGAAAGCGATTCGGAAGAATGTGGCGGGAAAGAGAATTACAGATCAGTTCTATGTGGACGGGGATGTGAATGTACCGGACGCAAAGAACGACATAGGGCGGATTGTATACAGCCGGGGAATGCTCCGTATCGACGATATGAAGCCGGTAGATAATTATATCCGGGTGACCGGGAAAATTTTGTATCAGATTCTGTATGTGATCGATGGGGAGGGACAGCGGATGTCCGCCCTGCAGGGAAAATTTCCCTTTGAAGAGATGGCGTATGCGGAAGAAGAGCCGAAAGGTTCCGTGCTGCTGAAAGAAGGAAGTGTGGAATTGTCGGTTTCTCTGATTCATTCCAGGAAGGTAAGTTTAAAGGCGATGGTAGAGATGGAACTATCTTCGGAAAATGAAGAGGAGGAGATTCTGACGCTGGATGTGGAAGAAGAGCCTGGACTTTACCGGAGATGGGAGCCAAGCGAAGTCTTAAAGCTCCATTCTGTAAAAAAGGACACTTATCGGATTAAGGAGGAATTTGTCCTCCCCAATACCAAGGAAACCATTGGAAACGTGCTGATTTCCGAGGTGTCCCAGAGGAAACTGGATACCCGGCTCGGGACGGATGAGCTGCTGATTAGGGGAGAGATCGTGGTATTTATTCTGTATGAGTCTGTGGACGGCAGAACGGACTGGGCTGAGCAGGCCATTCCTTATGAGGGAAAGATGGAATGCTATGGAGCGGAGGATACCATGTACCATCATCTGACGGGCGGCCTTACGGATGAAAATATCGACGTGCGCATGGATGAAGACGGGGAAATGCGCGTGGTCGGAGTGGAGGTTACGCTGGAAATGCGGGCCGCTATATACAGCGAAGAAAAGCTGAATATCCTAAAGGATATCTACTCTTTAAAGCAGACGGTAAAACCGGCGTTTGAAGAAGTGGAAGCCGCGGGCCTTGTAATGCAGAATTATTCCAAATATAAACTTTCCGAACAGCTTTCTATTCCGGAGCTGCGCAGTGAAATCCTGCAGGTCTGCCATACGGACGGAAAATTTAAACTGGAGCATACGGAGATTGTATCGGATGGAATTATGGCGGAAGGCGTTTTGCATATCTGCTTCTTGTATATCAAAGCGGACGATGAAGCGCCGTTCGAGGTATGGCAGGGTATGGTGCCGTTTACGCATGTGATTGAGTGCAATGGGATTACGGCGGATATGGAATATGATATCAGCGTCGTTTTGGAGCAGGTGAACGTAGGGATTCTTGGAAACGGCGAGGCGGAAGTGAAGGCGTCCGCAGGCTTCCAGGTATTTCTTCGAAGGACACAGCGGATCCAGAATATCAGAGAAATCGAAACGGAGCCGCTGGATTTGGAGCAGCTTTCAAAGACGCCTGGAATTGTGGGATATATTGTCAAAGAAGGAGATGAACTGTGGGATCTTGCAAAGCGTTATCATACGACCACAGAAGGCATCAAGAGTATCAATCAGATGGAAGGAGATAGTCTGAAACCTGGTGAAAAGATGTTGATTTTAGGGGAAAACATGAGTATACTATAACTACGCTGTATACAAGATACAAGGAGAATACAATGGATAAATTGGAATTAAAGGCACTTGGAAAGGTAAATCTGGGACTGGATATCTTAGGAAAGAAAGAGAACGGATATCACGAGGTACGGATGGTTATGCAGACCGTATACCTTTACGATCGGGTTATTCTGGAGAGGAGCCATGTACCGGGGATTACGCTTGAGACGAATCTTAAGTTCCTGCCGGTCAATGAGAATAACATTGCCTATCGGGCGGCAGCTTTGCTGAAAAAAGAATTTGGAATTGACGAGGGAATCAGGATTATTCTTGATAAGCATATTCCGGTGGCCGCCGGAATGGCAGGAGGGAGCAGCAATGCCGCGGCGGTTCTCTTTGGGATGAACCGGATGTATGGGCTGGGGCTTTCTGAGGAAGAATTAAAGAAACGGGGAGTGGACTTGGGCGCGGACGTCCCTTACTGCATTATGAGGGGAACTGTGTTGGCAGAGGGAATCGGCGAGAAGCTCACTCCCCTTCCGCCCGTGCCGAAATGTTATGTACTGATTGCGAAGCCGCCGCTCAGCGCATCTACTGAGATTGTTTATGAGAAATACGATGGCCTAGATCAGGTGGAGCATCCGGATATCGACGGAATTATCCGGGGCCTTGCAGAGTCGGATATCCGGCAGGTGGCCGGCCATATGGGAAACGTATTAGAGCAGGTAATGATAACAGAGTATCCGATTATCGGTAAGATCAAACAGGCTATGCTGGATTTTGGGGCTATGGGAGCTTTGATGAGCGGCAGCGGCCCTACGGTGTTTGGGCTGTTTGATTCCAGAAGCGCCGCTAAGGCTGCCGCCAGGAAGATTCGGGGCAAGAACCTGACCCGGCAGACATATGTGACGAACGTACACAATGTAAGGAGATCATCATGAAGGAACCGAATTTTGAAGTGAAAATGAACGAATATCTGCCGCTTCGGGACGTCGTGTTCCATACCCTGCGTCAGGCGATTCTCAAAGGAGAATTAAAGCCGGGGGAACGACTGATGGAGATTCAGCTTGCAAAGAAGCTGGGAGTGAGCCGTACTCCGATTCGGGAGGCGATTCGGAAGCTGGAGCTGGAAGGCTTGGTTCTGATGATTCCAAGAAAAGGCGCGGAAGTTGCGGAGATTACAGAGAAGAATTTGAGAGACGTGCTTGAGGTGAGAGAGGCTTTGGAGAAGCTGGCGGTGCAGCTTGCCTGCGATCAGATTACAAAAGCCGGAGTCAGAAAGCTTCGGGAAGCGGCCGAAGCTTTTGAAGAGGCGCTGACAGGAGGCAATGTGACAGAGATCGCGGAGGCGGACGAACATTTCCACGATCTGATCAGTCTGGCAACCGGAAATCAGAAATTGATTCAAATCCTCAATAATCTGCGGGAACAGATGTATCGTTACCGGATAGAATATCTGAAGGATGAAGCGGTATTCCCGCAGTTGCTGCAAGAGCATGAGAGCCTGATTCGGGCAATTGAGGACCGAAGGAAAGAACAGGCGGTTGAAATCGTATGCCGTCATATTGTCAATCAGGCGGAAGCAATCAGCGGAACCATTCGCACGAAAAATGGAAGTTAAAGAATAAGTCGCTAAATTTATGTCCATACTCCTGATGAAAGGAGCGTGTACATAATGAGAGAAGAAAATAGATTGGAAACAAAACAAAGGGTTCAGCTAAAAAGGATGGCGGAGCCGGATTTGCATCAAAGAATTCACGGGGCAAGCCTGGTTATTTCCCTTATCATCGCGGGTCTGCTTACTGCCTGGACCGTCATGGAGCGGGGACTTTTGGTGGAAGCGAGAGCCGGACAAGCGTCGGAACAGATTGCGGAGCAGGTGCTTCGGTTCCACGTGCTGGCGGACAGCGACAGCGAGAGAGATCAGCAGGTGAAAATGCAGGTGAAGAGCGCGGTGATTTCTTATTTGCAGGAAGAGATGGGAGAAAAGAGGAGCCTAAGCGGGACAAAGGAATTTGTCAGAACCCATCTGGAAGAAATCCGGGAACTTGCGGAGCAGACGGTAAGGCGTGAAAACAGCGGGGACGCCGTAACGGCAGAGCTTGTGACGGATGAATTTCCTGAGAAAACTTACGGAGACGTGACGTTTCCGGAAGGAAATTACGAGGCTCTTAGAATCCGCATTGGAAGCGGGGAAGGGCATAACTGGTGGTGCTGCCTGTATCCGAATCTGTGTTTTACGGACGCGGTGTGCGGACAGGTCGTGCCGGAGGATAAGGAAGAGTTAGAAGGGGTGCTGGATGAGGACGCATATGAGATGATAACCTGTACCTCAGACTTCAGGATAAAATGGTTCTTTTTATCAAAAGGCCAGGATGGACAAGGAGATTAGAAAATGTACGTATTTGAAAGCAGAATCCGCTACAGTGAGATCGATCGAAATGAGAGGATTACGCTTCCGGGAATTATTAATTATTTTCAGGACTGCAGTATTTTTCATTCGGAGAGCATCGGCTTGGGCGTGAGCCGGCTGAAAGAAGAAGGACGGGCATGGGTTTTGTCCGGCTGGCAGATTGTGGTGGAACGTTACCCGGGGCTTGGAGAACCGGTCAGGATTTGTACGTGGCCGACCAGCTTCAAAGGAGCCATGGGAGAGCGGAATTTTCTAATGCTGGATGAACAGGGAAAGCATGCGGCTTACGCGAATTCTTCCTGGGTTTACATGGACAGGAGTAAGGGGCGGCCGGTGAAGCCTAGCGAAGAGGAAGCCGAAAGGTATGGATTAGAAGAACCGTTGGATATGGAGTATGCGCCCCGGCGGATTGCGCTTCCGGAACAGACGGCGGAGGGAGAGCGCTTTCCGGTACGCAAATATCATATTGATACCAATGAACATGTCAATAACTGCCAATATGTGCAGATGGCGTTAGAGGCGCTTGGAGAAGAGTTAAATGTCCGCCAGGCGCGGGTGGAATACAAAAAATCGGCGGTATACGGCGACCGGATTCTGCCAAGGATAGCAAAAGAAAAAGAGCGTACGGTGGTGGAACTTTGCGATACAGAGGCGAGGCCGTATGCGATTGTAGAATTCATAGGAGAATAAGTAAATGACGTTAGAACAGAATCTTGGTAAAAGAGTAAGCTTAATGGCAGTAAAAATCGTGGAGTTCGGGGTTTATCTGGGAACCGCTGAGGACAAGGTACTGCTTCCGAAAAAACAGGCGCCGGAGAGGATTGAAATAGGCGACCCGGTGGAGGTTTTTTTATATAAGGATTCCAAAGACCGGATCATTGCAACTACGAAAGAGCCTTATTTGACGGCGGGACAGATAAAGACGCTGAAGGTGTTAGATACCTGCAGGATTGGGGCGTTTCTTGACTGGGGGCTGGAAAAAGACCTGCTTCTTCCTTTCCGTGAGCAGACTGCAAAAGTGAATCCTGGGGATGAATGCCTGGTGGGACTCTACGTAGATAAGAGCGGCAGGCTCTGCGCAACTATGAAGGTCTATGAAAAGCTGCGTAAGGATTCCCCGTATCAGAAAGATGACAAAGTGCAGGGGATCATTTATGAAATGAGCGATAATTTCGGCTGGTTTGTGGCTGTGGACGATATCTATTGCGGGTTGATTCCCAAGCGGGAGATCTATGGCAGCCATAAGGTAGGCGACCGGATCGAGGCCAGAGTGACCGGAGTGAAGCCGGATGGGAAGCTGGATCTCAGCATACGGGAGAAGGCGTTTATCCAGATGGATGTGGATGCAGAACGGCTGCTTGCGGATATCAAGAAACGGGGCGGAGCGTACCCGTTTACGGATAAAGCGGACGCGGAGCTGATTAAAAGAGAGACCGGCTTAAGTAAGAATGCGTTTAAGCGGGCTGTGGGGCGGCTCTTGAAAACCGGTAAGCTTGAGATTACAGATACGCAGATACGGGTGAAATAGCGGCGCTGCGCCAGTATTGGCTGTGAAAGGCAGTATAGAAGGGCTGCGGCGGTTTATGGGAAGAAACAGACAATCAATTACATAAGAAAGCAGGGTGCGGCAATGGCATTTGCACATTTACACGTCCATACAGAGTATAGTTTGTTGGATGGATCGAATAAGATAAAGGAATGTATCGCCCGGGTGAAAGAGCTGGGGATGGACAGCGTGGCAATTACAGACCACGGCGTAATGTTTGGCGTGATTGATTTTTACCGTGCGGCAAAGGCGGAGGGAATCCGGCCGATTCTTGGCAGCGAGGTTTATGTGGCGCCCGGTTCCCGGTTTGAAAAGACTCCGGGATTAGGAGGCGAAGACCGTTATTATCACTTGGTTCTTCTGGCAGAGAACGATACCGGTTATCATAACCTGATGAAGATTGTTTCCAAAGGCTTCACGGAAGGCTATTACTATAAGCCCAGAGTAGACTTGGAAGTGCTTGAAGCCTATCACGAAGGCATTATCGCGCTGAGCGCATGCTTGGCGGGGGAAGTTCAGAAATATGTGTCCAGAGGGCTTTATGAAGAAGGGAAAGAAGCTGCGTTAAGATACGAAAGAATCTTTGGCAAAGGAAATTTCTTTCTGGAATTACAGGATCATGGAATTCCCATGCAGCAGACGGTGAACCAGTCTCTTCTGCGTATGAGTTCCGAGACGGGAATCGCGCTTGTGGTTACCAACGACGTACACTATACCTATGCGGACGATGTGAAACCTCATGATATCCTGCTGTGCCTGCAGACCGGCAAGAAGCTCGCGGACGAGGACAGGATGCGCTATGAGGGAGGCCAGTATTATATCAAGTCCGAGGAAGAGATGCGCGCGCTGTTCCCCTACGCGTTGGAGGCGTTGGAAAATACGGAGAAGATTGCCAGGCGGTGTAACGTAGAGATTGAATTTGGAGTGACCAAGCTGCCGAAATATGATGTGCCGGACGGGAAGAACTCGTGGGAATACTTAAATGAGCTGTGCGGCGAAGGCCTGGAGCGTCTTTATCAGCCGGTTCCCAAGGAGCTGAGGGAGAGGCTTGCCTATGAGCTGTCTGTGATCCGGACTATGGGGTATGTGGATTATTTTCTGATTGTCTGGGATTTTATCAAATATGCGAAGGATCACGGCATTATGGTAGGGCCGGGGCGGGGATCCGCGGCGGGAAGCTTAGTGTCTTACTGCCTTGGAATTACCACCATTGACCCGGTCAAGTACCAGCTTCTGTTTGAGCGGTTCCTGAATCCGGAGCGTGTGTCCATGCCGGATATCGATGTGGATTTTGCCCCCGAAGGCAGGCAGGAGGTCATTGATTACGTGAGCCGGAAATACGGCGCGGACTGCGTGGTGCAGATCGTAACGTTCGGTACGCTGGCGGCAAGAGGCGTGATTCGGGACGTGGGGCGGGTGATGGATCTTCCCTATGCTTTTGTGGATAACATTGCCAAGATGATTCCCCAGGAGCTTAATATTACGCTGAAGGGGGCGCTGGAGAAAAACAGCGAGCTTCGTAAGCTGTATGAGGAAGACGAACAGGTAAAAGAGCTGGTGGACATGTCCAAACGTTTGGAAGGACTGCCCCGGCATACCTCCATGCATGCGGCGGGCGTGGTGATCAGCCAGAAATCCATTGACGAGTACGTACCGTTATCCCTGGGATCGGACGGCTCGGTAACGACCCAGTTTACAATGACAACCTTAGAGGAACTGGGGCTTTTAAAAATGGACTTCTTAGGACTTAGGAACCTGACGGTGATTAAAAGCGCCCAGGAACTGATCGAACGGAGCAGAGGAAAGGAAATTGACCTGGATCAGATTGATTATAATGATAAAGACGTGCTGGATTATGTGGGTACCGGGAAGACAGACGGAGTATTCCAGCTTGAGAGCGCCGGGATGAAGAGCTTTATTAAGGAATTAAAACCCCAGAGCTTGGAAGATATTATCGCGGGAATCGCATTGTACCGCCCGGGGCCGATGGATTTTATCCCCCAGTATATCAAGGGGAAGAACCATCAGGATTTGATTACGTATGACTGCCCGCAGTTAGAGCCGATCTTAGAGTCAACCTATGGCTGTATCGTATATCAGGAGCAGGTGATGCAGATTGTGCGCGACTTGGCAGGCTATACGCTGGGCCGCAGCGATTTGCTTCGCCGGGCTATGTCCAAGAAAAAGGGCGACGTGATGCAGAAGGAGCGGCAGAATTTTGTTTACGGCAACGAGGCGGAGGGCGTTTTAGGCTGTGTAAATAACGGAATTGACGAGGCCACTGCCAATAAGATCTACGATGAGATGATTGATTTTGCGAAATATGCGTTTAACAAGTCCCATGCGGCGGCGTATGCGGTGATCTCTTACCAGACGGCATACTTAAAATATTATTATCCGGTTGAATTTATGGCGGCGCTTATGACGTCTGTGATCGATAACTCTTCGAAGGTGTCGGAATATATTTACAGTACCAGGCAGATGGGCATCCGGGTTCTGCCTCCGGATATCAACAAAGGAGAGGGCGATTTCTCTGTGGATAACGGCAGTATCCGGTATGGCCTCGCGGCGATTAAGAGCGTAGGAAGGCCGGTAATCCAGGCAGTTGTAGAGGAGCGGGAGAAAAGAGGTCCTTTCAAAAACCTAAAAGATTTTGCGGAACGGCTCTCCGGCAAGGAAACAAATAAGCGTACCATAGAGAATTTTATTAAAGCGGGAGCATTTGACAGCTTTAACGGCACAAGAAAACAGCTTATGATGATTTATCTGCAGGTTTTAGAGCAGGTAGCTCAGGAGCGCAAATATTCCATGACCGGCCAGATGTCTCTCTTTGACTTTGTGGACGAAGAGCAGAAGAAAGAATTTGAAGTACCGCTTCCGAATGTGGGCGAATATGAAAAAGAGACAATGCTTGCTTTTGAGAAGGAGGTCCTGGGAGTCTATCTGACCGGACATCCGCTGGAGGATTATGAGGAAAAATGGAGAAAGAGCATCTCCAAAACCACTCTGGATTTCCAGATTGACGAGGAAACCGGACGGGCGCGGGTATCGGACGGGGCGAAAGAAACCATCGGCGGTATGATTATCGAGAAAACCATCAAGTATACCAGGACGAACCAGACAATGGCGTATCTTACGATCGAGGACTTGGCCGGAACGGTGGAAGTGGTCGTATTTCCAAGGGATTATGAGAGAAATCAGAGCTGTCTGAATGAAGACAGTAAGGTGTTTGTAAGAGGCAGGGTGTCGGAAGAGGACGACGCGCCCAGCAAATTAATCTGCGAGAAAATAATTCCTTTTGACCAGACAAAGAAAGAATTGTGGATTCAGTATGCCGACAAGACGGAGTATTTAGAGGACGAGCCGCATCTCTTCGACTTGTTAAAGGATTCGGAAGGATCCGACGGCGTGGTTGTCTTCTGCAAGGCGGAGCGGGCGGTGAAACGGCTTCCGGCCGGAAGGAATATCCGGATTGAACCGGTGATTTTAGGAAGGCTCGCCAATTATTATGGGGAAGCCAGGGTGAAAGTGGTAGAAAAACCCATTGAAAACAGGTAATGAATCGGTTACAATGGTTAGGATTCGCAAGGGAGGCGTTTGAGATGGAGAATGGAAAGAAGGCGCCCATCGGAGTGTTTGACTCAGGCGTGGGAGGGCTGACGGTGGCAAGAGAGATCATGCGGCAGCTTCCGGATGAGAATATTGTATATTTTGGCGATACTGCCAGGCTTCCTTACGGCAGTAAGTCGAAGGAGTCGATTATCCGTTTCTCCAGGCAGATTATCCGGTTTCTCCAGACCAGGAATGTAAAGGCGATTGTGATTGCCTGCAACACGGCTACGGCTCAGGCTTTGGATACCGTCAGGCACGAGTTTGATACGCCGATTATTGGGGTGATTGAACCGGGCGCCAGGGCGGCTATCCACGAGACGAAGAATAAGAAGATCGGGGTGGCCGGAACAGAAGGAACCATTTTAAGCCAGATGTACACCAGGGTGATTCATGAGATGGAGCCGGAAGCAGAGGTTTTGGGGAAGGCGTGCCCGTTGTTTGTGCCTCTGGTGGAGGAAGGCTTCACTAAGCATCATATTACGGAAGAAGTAATCGACATTTATCTGAGGGAGATGAAGCAGTCGGAGGTGGATACGATGATTCTCGGCTGTACCCACTATCCTCTGCTTCGGTCCGCAATCATGGAGTATATGGGGGAGGGAGTCCGTATCGTAAATCCGGCATACGAGGCGGCTATGGATTTGAAGAAACTGTTAAACGAACGGGGCTTAAGCAACGGAGACGGAGAGTTTAATAAGTATGAGTTTTACGTCAGCGACGCCGCGGAGAAATTCAAGCAATTCGCCAATTCGGTTCTTCCCTATAATGTAGAGACGATTCATCAGATAAACATCGAGGAGTACTAATATTCTAGATATTTGCGAAATAAGGAGCGGTCTATGAAGAAAGAAGTATTGATCAGTATTGCAGGTCTTCACTATGGCCTGCCGGGGAACGATGGGGAAGAGGAACCGGTTGAGATTATTACGCCTACTTCCTATTATCAGAAAAACGGGAAACATTATATCATTTATGACGAGGTGACGGAAGGGGTTCCGGGATCAATCAAGAATACGGTGAAGATAACGGGAGACACGTTATTTGAAATCAGCAAGAGCGGGGCGGCCAGCACGCGGATGGTATTTGAAAAGGATAAGATTCATATGACCAGTTATCAAACGCCCTTTGGAGAGCTGTTAGTGGGGCTTCATACGAAGGATATGCGGATGGACATCCGGGAAGATAGGATTGACGTGGACATTTTCTATGCGCTGGATATTAATAATGAGCCTTTATCGGAGTGCCAGATTAAGGTAAATGTAAGGGGCGTCGGTTAACGCCCCCAAGATTTTTATTTATTTCTATTTCGGAGTCTTGCAAAAAACCCTTTTTTCTTCTGCGGCGTTACTAAGGGGCCGCGGATGCCTCTTACAGCGGTAATGTAAATACCGCTTACGGTTGCTTTTACTTCCTTCTTGACCGGAATCTGGTCAAAGATTGCGCCGTCGCACATCAGGGTCATGATTTTCGGGCCGATTTTGGCTTTTACGACCGGAACTTTGGAACGGCGAAGGTATTTCGGCGTATTATCCACCACAAATTGTGGGAAACCGGCTTCCTTAAGCTTCATCTTCTTCTTGTCGATAATCAGCATGCTGACTTGCTGGGCGGCGGCTTCAAGCTGCTCCTGCTGGGCGTCCTGCTTCTTCTGCATCCGTCTGCCAATGATAATCATTGCTACTAATGCTGCGGCTAAAATTGCTGTTATGACTAATAAAACTATCGTTAATGTACTCACGGATATCCTCCTCAAACTGTATTCTCATTTCTGTCATACCCCCAGAGTCTAATCTGGCTAAACTGCTATATATTTTAGCATTGTTTTCCTCTTAGCGCAAGTGGTTTGGAGGATTCCAATCATGAAAATCCTGTGAAAATGGTTTTCTTTGCGAATAAATTGTGGTATACTAAAAAGCGTTTTACGGATTAGAATATGCGGGACTGCAAACATATAATTTTGGTTTGCCAAGTCTGAATAGGAGAAAGGAGAGTCGTGGTTCTGCCTTTAGGGATAAAGCGGAATCATGAAGAGTGTATTATGAAGAGAAGAGCAGCGGTATTGTTAGCAGGGACACTGGCAGTGTCTGTATTGCTGGCCGGATGTTCCGGCAATAATGCGGCCGACGAGTATGTATCGGTCGGCGGATATAAAGAAGTTGAGGTGGAGGATATCGAGGAACCGGAGGAGACTACGGATGAAGATGTCAATAATTACATTGAGGCGGTGCTGACGCAGTACGCGACTCAGGAGGAGATTAAGGATCGGGAGGCGAAATCCGGGGACACAGTCAATATTGATTTTGTAGGCAAGATGGATGGGGAAGCATTCGACGGCGGAAGTTCAAGGGGATTTAACTTACAGCTTGGATCAGGTTCCTTTATTCCGGGATTTGAAGATAGTATTATCGGTCATATGCCCGGGGATACCTTTGACTGGAATGGAAATTTTCCGGATCCATACGACAATAATCCAGATTTTGCAGGTAAGGAAGTTGTCTTTACGATTACTGTAAATTATATCTGCGGAGAGTCGAAGCTTCCGGAACTTACGGATGAATTTGTGCAGACAGTTTCTGAGAAATCAAAAACGGTTGAGGAATATAAAGAAGAAATTAAGAAGCAGCTTGCAGAAAACGGCACGACTGATTTTGATGTAAAGCTTCAGGAATCCGCTTGGCAGGCAGTGCTTGAGAAAGCAGAGATTAAAGAATATCCGGAAGACGAAAAGAAAAAGATGAAAACGCAGATTATGAATGCGTATGAGTCGGCGGCCAAAGACGCCGAGTTAGAACTTGCAGATTTTCTGCAGCAGTATTATGGGATTTCGGAAGAAGATTTTAATAAACAGGTAGACGAGACCATAGAGAGCAGTCTGAAGGAAAAACTGGTCGCCCAGGCAATTGCAAAGCAGGAGAAACTGATCCCGGGCGAGGAAGAAATGAATAAAGAACTGGAGACGCTTGCTAAGGATTCCGGATATGAAAGTTTGGAAGCCTTAAAGAGCGCGATGGGAGAAAACGCAGATGAGGAAGCGTTGAAGGATATTGTGATCCTGAAACGGGTGAAGGAATACTTGGCGGAGCATGCCGTACAGGTAAAAGAATAGATATATTAGTATTTAGATTGAAAAGCAGACATTTCCATGAGGAGCGTCTGCTTTTTTGTTACTGTTTACTCTGTTCGCAGTAACATGTAAAAATCCATTAAAAATTGCCTTCAGCAATGGGGGGTTGCACTCCTGAATCACTTTCTTACGTACTTTGCAGTAAATGCAAAATACTATGTGACAGTAACGCTTTTTTCATCTAATTTTCCCAAATTAAAAAAAACTCTTGACGAATGGAGATTGCAGGTCTATAATCGAAAAAGTCAAAACACTTTCGCGAGTTGAAGTGCAAAAATATTTACACTTTAAACAGTGAAAGTGAACGGCGAAATATGATTTTGGAGGAAAGGTACTATGAAAAAGAAAGTATTATCAATTATGATGGCAGCCGCGCTGGTTCTTTCCCTGGCAGCATGTGGGAACAGTTCGGACAACAAAGGGGGAACTGAAACAAAGACGGAAGAAAAGAAAGAGGATGCGTCCGGCGACGCTTACCGGATCGGCATCTGCCAGTTGGTTCAGCATGATGCGCTTGACGCGGCTACAGAAGGGTTTAAAGATGCGCTTATAAAACTCTGCGGCGAAGACGGAGTAACATTTGACGAGCAGAATGCGCAGGGCGAGCATAACATGTGTGCAACGATAGTGAACCAGTTCGTATCGGATGATGTGGATCTGATTCTTGCCAATGCGACAGACCCTCTGACAACAGCAGCTACTGCTACCGCGGATATTCCGGTTATCGGAACTTCGGTTACAGATTACGCGACGGCGCTTCAGATCGAAGACTGGACGGGGGCTACCGGAATCAATGTTTCAGGAACCAGCGACTTAGCTCCGATTGACGAACAGGAGGCAATGTTAAAAGAGCTTCTTCCAGAGGCAAAGACGGTCGGCATTTTGTACTGTTCCGCCGAGCCGAATTCAAAGTATCAGGCCGAATTATTTGAAGAAGCGCTGAAGGCAGACGACATTGCGTACAAGGAATATACGGCGGCAGATTCCAACGAAATTCAGTCCGTAGTGACAAGCGCGGTTTCTGAGGTGGATGCAATCTATATCCCGACAGATAACACGATGGCGGCAAGTACTGAGATTATTAAGAATGTATGCGTGCCGGCAGAGATTCCGGTTATTGCGGGAGAACAGGGAATCTGTACAGGATGCGGGATTGCGACGCTTTCTATCAGTTACTATGATATCGGATACAAAGCCGGCGAGATGGCCTATGAGGTTTTGGCAAACGGCGCGGATATTTCGGCGATGGATATTGAATTTGCCCCGGAAGTAACCAAGATGTACAACAAGGCGATCTGTGATGAATTAGAAATTACGGTACCCGAAGATTACGAAGCGATTGAAACGGAATAATTGAAAAACATTGCTTTCCTGCCCTGCGATTGAAGAGGGCAGGAAGTTTCCGCTTATAAATGTGATATTTTTGGAAAGGAACGTAGAGAGATGATGGCTTATTTTGCGGCGTTAGATCCCATGAATTTTCTCCGCGCTCTGCCGGGCAATGCAGCGCAGGGGCTGATATGGGGAATTATGGCGCTGGGGGTATATATTACCTTCCGTATTTTGGATTTTGCCGACTTGACAGTAGACGGTACGCTGGCTACCGGAGGAGCTGTGGCGGTTATGCTGATACAGGGAGGGATGCACCCGGCGGCGGCCCTTATTTTTTCCACGGCGGCGGGGATGGCCGGAGGGCTTGCCACAGGTATACTTCATACGGCTTTCGGAATTCCCGGGATTCTGTCAGGTATATTAACGCAGATATCCCTGTATTCCGTAAATTTGAGGATTATGGGAAAAGCAAATCAAAGTATCGGCATTGGGCAAAAGGGATTGGTGGCTTCGATACGGTTTGTATCCGCGGACGACAGTTACCTGTTTTTCCTAAAGCTGATTCTGATCTGTCTTGTGCTGGTAGCGGTGGTTTACTGGATGTTCGGGACAGAGATTGGTTCGGCAATCCGCGCGACCGGCTGTAATGAACAGATGGCTAGGGCGCAGGGGATTAATACCAATATGACAAAGGTACTCGCTCTTATGATTTCTAATGGGCTGGTAGGATTAAGCGGCGGCGTGTATGCGCAGTATCAGGGATCGGCGGATGTGAACTCCGGCCGCGGCGCGATTGTAATCGGACTAGCGGCGGTTATTATAAGCGAAGTGATTTTTGGGAAGCTGTGCGCAGGGAAGAAAATCGCGTTTGCGTATACCCTGTCGGCGGTATTCGCAGGGGCTATATTATACTATGCCGCATATGCGCTGGTGTTGTGGCTGAAAATGCCTTCCGATTATATGAAGCTGTTCTCGGCGATGGTAGTGGCTGTATTCCTTGCGATTCCATATCTAAAGGAACGATATGCCGTGAAAAGAAGGAGGAACTGAGCGATGGCGTATATGTTAGAATTACGGAATCTTCATAAGACATTTAACAGAGGAACGATCAATGAAAAAGCGGCGCTTAATGGAGTGGAGCTTCAGCTAAATCCTGGTGATTTTGTAACAATTATTGGCGGAAACGGAGCGGGAAAGTCTACAACCTTGAATGCGATAGCCGGAGTTTGGCCGATCGATCAGGGTGCCATTACGGTAAACGGAGTAGAGATCACGAACCTTTCTGAGCATAAGCGGGCGTCTTACCTTGGGAGGGTATTCCAGGATCCTATGACGGGAACGGCGGCCACCATGTCGATTGAAGAAAATATGGCGATAGCGGCCAGAAGAGGAGAACGGCGCGGATTAGGCTGGGGAATCACGAAAAAGGAGCGGAAAATGTTTCAGGAGCAATTGCGGGAACTGGATCTGGGTTTGGAAGAACGGCTGAGCAGTAAAGTAGGGCTGCTTTCCGGAGGCCAGAGGCAGGCCATTACGCTTCTTATGGCTGCGTTGAAGGAACCGAAGCTTCTTCTTTTGGATGAACACACAGCGGCGCTGGATCCCAAGACGGCGGCCAAGGTGCTTGAGTTATCGGATAAGATTATTGAGGAACATCACCTGACAGCTATGATGGTGACCCACAATATGAAGGATGCAATTGCCCATGGAAACCGGCTGGTTATGATGCACGAGGGCAGGATTATCTATGATGTGGACGGAGAAACGAAGAAGAAACTAAAGGTGGCGGATCTCCTGAATAAATTTGAAGAGGCAAGCGGAGGAGAATTCGCGAACGACCGCATGATGCTTGCTAATTAACGTGGGAATCGGAGCTGATATCGGGGAAGATCTGCTTCCATTCTCCTGGTTTTAAGGACTCGTCTAACAAAATAGAATCCATTGAGATACGTTTTAAAGAAATGACACAGCATCGGACCGCTTTTAACATACGGCGGATCTGGTGCTTTTTTCCTTCTGTAACGGTGATCTGACCGAATACTACAGGGTGATCCGGACGGTTGTGGCGGCTTTTTGCCTGGATTTCCGGATGCAGGGAGGGGAGTACCTCAGATAAAGAGGAGACTCCGGTAACCCGGACTTTGGCCGGGGAAGTGAGCGTGCGCGCGCCTTTTAACATAACGCCGCTTTCTAACAGACGGATGTCCTTAGAAGATAAAGCGCCCATGGCGGCAAATATATAGGTTTTTTCCTTTTTGCGGTCTGGATGAGTCATCGTCTGATTCCAAACGCCGTCGTCCGTAACAAAAAGAAGACCTTCCGTAGCCCGGTCAAGCCGCCCTACGGGAGAAAGCTTTTCATTATTTAACTCGGTAAAATAGTCCATGACTGTGGGGTGGCGGTCGTCTTTGCGCGCGCAGACGCAGCCGTAGGGTTTGTGGAACATATAATAGTGGTACATAGCGGCTCCTTGCAGATAACAGCCCGTGCGCTGTTTATTTTTCGCTTTTCCTTGCATACTCATAAATCCGTTTAAGCATCCCATCCTGCTTGTGGGACTTCACAGTCCTCAAAGTATGAGAAAATATTCTGATGGAAATATCCGATATCATTATTATTTGATTTGTCTCTCTGTCGGAAAATCTCATTATTTACAATTTCTTCCCGACTTGAGTGGTACACGGATTTATCAAATATTAACTTTATAGGATCAATCAGATTACTATTAAACCGTTTCAAATCGTAGGATTCCAATTTCTCTCCGTATTTCAGAATGGTTGCCCGCACATGGTTTTTAAAATCTTCCTCAGATATAAAACTTAAATTCCATACCATTACCTTAATCCCTCCAATGACTTATGTATTTCCGTCGCAATATCATATGCTAAACTTACAGGAACCGCATTTCCCACTTGTTTATACTGGGATTGTACATTCCCACAAAACAGCCATTCATCGGGAAAGGTTTGGCACCTTGCATTTTCACGGACTGTAAACGGCCTTGCTTCCAACGGATGACACCGCTCTGTCTGCTTTTGAGATGGGGATGTAAGCACTGTTAACGAAGGTTCGTCCAAACTCATTCTCCTCAAAATGCCAGTTCGTCCTCCTTCCATATTCCAACAGCTTTTCATATATTCTTTTGCTATATTTGGATCTATATCTCTCCAATAACCTCCTGGCGGCACAAGTTCAAAGATTTTTCGCTTATTTTCGCCATAAGGAACTCCCGGACCGTTTGGGCAATCCAACAATACATCTCTCAAAACCGGCTTATAATCATGTTCTTTTGGAAATTCATAAGTAATTTTATCAGACAAATCGTTCCGAATTCCTATTGTAATCAAACGTTCTCTTTTTTGCGGCGCCCCATAATCCCAAGCATTTAACACTTTTTTCTGTATCGTATACCCAGTCTGTTCAAAAATATTTGCTATCGTAGCATAAGTCCTGCCTTTGTCATGCGTCAGTAACCCGCGAACATTCTCGAACAAGAACATTTTAGGCTGTAATTTCTGTAGAAATATAGCATAATGATAAAATAGTGTTCCTCTGGCATCCTCAAGTCCTAATCGTTTCCCGGCATATGAAAACGACTGGTAAGGCGCGCCGCCGGATAATAAATCCAGTTTGCCCTTTCTTATATTGAAATAATCTTCCAACTCCAAACAAGAAATATTTGCAATGTCATCATTGATTACCCGCCAGTTCGGACGATTTCTCTTTAAGCTGTCCGCGGCGTCCTTGTCAAATTCAATTAATCCTAATGTGTCAAATCCAGCTTTTTCAATACCTAACGCAAGCCCTCCCGCACCGGCAAATAATTCAATGGTCGTATAGTTCTTAAAAGTATTCTCTGCGACATGATCTCTTTGTATTTCTACAACGTCTTCTATATTACAATTCAAAGTAAAGCATATTTTTTCAATAGACTCAAACGAAACCGGTTCGTTTTTCCCTAACCTTGCCAGCACATTAAAGCTGATGCCCGATGCTTCCTTTAATTCTGTGCGGTTCATTTTTTTATCAATCAGCAGTTTCCACAGTCTGTCATAACAAATCGCCATGTAAATTCCTCCTAGAAATTTGCTGTTTTCTATTTTACCATACCCCTATTTTATCCGCAACCACATTCTCACTATATCATTAGATTTTCTCCTTCTCATTTGTCTGTTTTTCTTGCAATCCTCAGTTCTTTTTGATAATATTTGCCTTATAAAACATTTGTCAATGACGGAAGGAATGATATGTATGGCAAGGGATTCTGCTGCCGTTTCTAGAAATATGAGTAAAATCCATAGCAAAGATACGTCTATCGAACTTCAACTGCGCAAAGCGTTATGGCATAAAGGATACCGATATCGCAAAAACTACAAATCCCTTCCTGGTTCTCCTGACATAGTATTAACCAAATATAGGATTGCTATTTTTTGCGATAGTGAATTTTTCCACGGAAAGGATTGGGAAATTTTAAAACTGCGTCTTGAAAAAGGCAAGAATCCTGATTACTGGATTAAGAAAATCGAACGTAATCGAACCCGCGACTGGGAAAATGATAAAAAACTCCTTTTTCTCGGTTATACAGTCATTCATTTCTGGGGACAGGATATTATCAAGCATACAGATGAATGCCTGAAAGCGATTGAAGAATCCATCTGGGATAGCGAATTTACAAGCGTCATAATAGATACGGAACAAAGTGAGTAATACAAGCAAAATAGAAGGGTACTTCCTTGGATACGTCGAGGCTGCCGTTCGGGCTGACCGTTGGTTGTCTGCTGCAAATTATGTAATTTATTTTGGATTGCAATTCTTCTTTACTTGTCGAAACAGGTATGTTAAAATAAATATGAAAATTGTAACGCTGATAGCAAAGCAGACGGCAGGGAAGGATGCGGGGCATCCGACCGGAAAATGGAGATTCAGGGATGGATTGTATCGTTATTGGAATAGCCGGCGGTTCTGGCTCAGGCAAGTCTACTTTTACAAATAGGCTGCGGGATCTGTATGGAGATAAGGTTACCGTGATTTATCACGACAATTATTACAGGCGGAATGATCATTTGTCGCTGGAAGAGCGTAAGAAGATCAATTATGACCATCCGGGTTCGCTGGAAACGGACATGCTGATCGAACACATTAAGATGCTGAAGAGAGGAGAGCCTGTCTTCGGTCCGGTATATGATTATACGGTGCATAACCGTAAAGAGGAAACGGTAGAGATTCGGCCGAATAAGATTATACTTTTGGAAGGAATTATGGTTCTTCAGGATCCGCAGCTAAGGGCGCTTCTGGATATCAAGATCTACGTGGAAGCAGACGCTGACGAGCGGATTTTGAGAAGATTGACGCGGGATGTGAAGGAGCGGGGACGCGACATCGACAACGTGATTGATCAGTATCTCGGAAGTGTGAAACCTATGCATTATATCTATGTAGAGCCAACAAGAGCGACGGCGGATATCGTCATCAACAGCGGTAAGAATCCGGTTGCATTTGACCTTGTCAGGACGAAGATTGACAGCTTGCTTCAGGAACAGTAGATGCAATGCAGGGAATAGAGATAGAGAATCCTTATCTTTATTCTATTTTTTTTCAGCAGAGGAGGGAGAACGATGATTGATTATACGGAAGGTGCGGGAGTGCAGTATCATATCCAGACCGGGCCGGCGGATGTAGGAGAATATGTCCTGCTGCCAGGCGACCCAAAACGCTGTAAATTGATTGCGCAGTTCC
Organism: uncultured Dorea sp.; assembly: GCA_910588745.1. Lineage (GTDB taxonomy): Bacteria > Bacillota > Clostridia > Lachnospirales > Lachnospiraceae > Claveliimonas. The sequence goes on from CAJURK010000021.1 coordinate 29,807, forward strand.
TGGACGATGCGAAGCTTGTCGCGGACAGCCGTGAGTTTGTAACCTACACCGGTTATCTAAACGGGGTAAAGGTGAGCGTGACCTCTACCGGAATCGGCGGGCCGTCGGCATCGATTGCTATGGAGGAGCTGTATCGGTGCGGGGCAAGAACCTTTATCCGCGTGGGAACCTGCGGCGGCATGCAGTTGGATGTGCAGGGCGGCGATCTGGTGATTGCGAGCGGAGCAATCCGCATGGAAGGAACCAGTAGGGAATATGCGCCCATTGAGTATCCGGCAGTGGCGGATGTGCAGGTGGTGAACGCGCTGAAAAAAGCGGCGGATAAGCTCCATGCAGTCAGCCATATCGGCGTAGTACAATGTAAAGACTCTTTTTATGGTCAGCATGAACCGAAGAATAAGCCGGTAAGTTACGAACTTCAGAATAAGTGGAAAGCATGGATTGGATGCGGGGCGCTGGCTTCTGAGATGGAGTCCGCGGCGCTCTTTATTGTGGGAAGCTGTCTGAGGGTTCGGGTAGGCACGGTACTATTGGTGATTGCGAATCAGGAAAGAGAAGCGGCAGGGCTTGAGAACCTGCAGGTTCATGAGACGAGAGGCGCAATCGACGCAGCAGTTGAGGCGATGCGCATCTTGATTGAACAGGACAAACAGTAACAGGGGATTCTAAAAGAATTCAGAAAGGGACAAGGTTATGAAAAAGAAATTATTAGCAGGATTATTGGCTGCAGCGATGGTATTTTCTCTTGCAGCATGCGGCGGTTCAGGCGGAAGCTCAGACAAAGGCGGTTCAGATGACGCTGCGGAAGGAAAAGATGCTTCCGAAGTTAAGGTTGGTATCGTTACAGATACGGGAGGCGTAAATGACGGATCCTTTAACCAGTCGGCATGGGAAGGCGTTTCAAGAGCGGCGGATGAGTTTGGAATTACCGTTAAGTATTTGGAGTCTTCTACGGATGCGGACTATATCCCAAATATTGAGACTTTTGTAGATGAAGAGTATGATTTGATTATCTGTATCGGATATCAGCTCGCAGACGCGCTGAAGGAAGAAGCAACTGCAAATCCGGATATCAATTTTGCTATTGTTGACGACGCGACGAATGCAGACCTTGACAACGTAGCATGCCTGATGTTTGAACAGTGCCAGGCTTCCTATCTGGTTGGTTATGTAGCAGGTCTTACTACAGAGACGAACAAGGTTGGTTTCGTACTGGGTATGTCTACCGATACGATGAATGAATTTGGATACGGCTACTGTGCGGGCGCGATCGACGCGAATCCGGACGTAGAGGTTCTGCAGGCAAATGCGAATAGTTTCTCTGATACAGCCGCAGGTAAGACGGCGGCAAACAACATGATCGCCGACGGCGCGGACGTAATCTTCCACGCGGCAGGCGGAACAGGACTTGGCGTTATCGACGCTTGTAAAGAAGCTAAAATCTGGGCGATCGGCGTTGACTCTGACCAGAGCGTAATCGCTCCTGAGACAATTCTTACCTCTGCATTAAAGCGTGTGGACAATGCTTGCTACGACGAGGCGAAGGCTGTTCTTGACGGCGCGTTTAAGAGCGGAGTAAAGACCTATACTTTGGAAGAGGCCGGCGTTGATATTGCGCCTACTACCGATAACCTTACCGAGGATGCGATTACAGCAGTTAATGATGTAAAAGAATCTATCATGAACGGCGACGTAGTAGTTCCGAAGACAAAGGATGATTTTGAAGGTAAATACGGAGCAGGCATCTATAAGTTAGCTGAGTAATGTTCGGATAACACAGGATGTATACGATAGGGGCAGAGTCCGTAAGGGCCTGTCCCTATGTTGCCAATATATAAAAGATATAACGCATATAGAAAGGAGTGTACGGCTGTGAGAGATATTGAGATGTCTCGGGTAAATGCGACAAGAGAGGAAATGCTTGAGACTGTAAAATCACCAACACTAACACATGAGCAGAAGCTGACGACGATGACAAATCTTGCGGATTCTTTGCTGGAGGTATTAGAACTTCCGGAGGGTTTGGACGAACTTTTGAATCAGCCGATTGACAAACAGTGTATCTGCGATCTGGCGGAGGGGCATGCGCCGCTGCGGCCCAGGTACATCATTCCGGATTACGGTAAATTTATGAGAGAGGGCAGTGAATTTCTTCAACTGGATCCTCCGAAGGACTTATACGAGGCGCTGAACGCGCTGCAGATCTTTTACAGGCATGTGCCAAGCGTTACGAATTTCCCGGTATATGTGGGAGCTTTGGACGAACTTTTAGAACCGTTTATTGACGATGTGGACGAGGCGCAGGCGAAGAAGATGATCAAGCTGTTCCTGACCCAGATGGACCGGACCATTTTAGATTCTTTTTCCCATGCGAACGTGGGACCCGCTGCAACGAAGGCTGGAAGGATTATTTTAGAGGCGGAGGCGGAGTTAGAGCATGCGGTGCCGAATATCACGATGAAGTACGACGAGAATATTACGCCGGACGAGTTTGCAGTCTGCGGGATCAATGCGGCTCTGCATAGCGCGAAGCCAAGTTTTGCCAATCACGCAATGTTTAAGGGAGAACTGGGCGAGGACTATGTGATTGCAAGCTGCTATAACGGATTGAAGCTTGGGGGCGGTTCCTATACCTTAGTCCGCCTGATTCTGGGCAATATCGCCAAACGCGCGGAGGGGATCGAAGATTTTAAGAAGAATCAGCTTCCGTATGTCTGCAGGATTATGGCGGAATATATGGATGAGCGGATTCGATTTGAAGTAGAGGAAAGCGGGTTCTTTGAGAACAATTTCCTGGCAAAGGAAGGCTTTATTAAGAGAGACCGGTTTACAGCGATGTTTGGCATGGTGGGCTTGGCGGAGTGTGTGAATATCCTGATGGAGAAGGAAGGAAAGACAGGAAGATTCGGGCATGACAAAGAGGCGGATAAGCTGGGCGTGGAGATCATGGATCAGATCGATGCATTCAACAAAGAGCATGTGAATCCATATTGTGAAATTACCGGCGGGCATTTCCTGCTTCATGCGCAGGTTGGGATTGCTAGCGATTTGAACGTAAGCCCCGGAACCAGGATTCCGATCGGCGAGGAACCGGAGGAACTTCTTGAACATTTAAGGCACTGCAGTAATTTTCATAAATATTTTCCGTCAGGAACCGGGGATATTTTCCCGATTGATATGACGGTTCATAAGAACCCGGAATTTGTTCTGGATATTATTAAGGGAGCTTTTAAAGAGAATCTCAGGTATCTGTCCTTCTATTCTTCCGACAGCGACGTGATTCGGATCACCGGTTATCTGGTAAAACGGTCGGAGATTGAGAAACTCGAACAGGGACGGAACGTGCTTCAGGATACGACCGCTCTTGGAATGGGAGCAAAGCACAACGGAAAGATTCTGGAAAGGAAGATTCGGTAAGCGATGCGTGTACCGGTAAATAAAATCATACCATTTAGTTCGGTAGACGGGCCGGGTAACCGGACGGCGGTATTCCTGCAGGGCTGTAATTTTGACTGCAGGTACTGCCATAATCCGGAAACCAGGAATCTGTGTACCGGCTGTATGGAATGTGTGGAGAAATGTCCGGCGAAGGCATTAGAAAGCAGAGACGGCCGGGTAGTATTTGACCCGGCGGCCTGCGTGGGCTGCGATACCTGCATCCGTACCTGTAGATTCGGGTGCAGCCCAAGAATCCGCCATATGACGCCGGAAGAAGTGATGGCGGAGATTAGAAAGCAGGTTCCGTTTATCCGCGGGATTACGGTGTCCGGCGGAGAGTGTACCTTATACCCGGAATTTCTCACAGAGCTATTTGAACTGTGCAGGAAAGAAAGGCTGGGAAGGCTGATCGACAGCAACGGCGCTTTGGATTTTGCAAAACATCCGAAGCTGCTTGACGCGGCGGACGGAGTCATGCTGGATGTGAAGGCATGGGATGAGGAAGAACACCGGAAGGTGACGGGAGTATCCGGGGAAATTGTAAAGAAGAATGCCAGAGAGCTGGCGGCGGCAGGGAAACTCTATGAGGTGCGGACCGTGGTGGCGCCGGGGTTATTTGACTATGAGCAGACAGTCAGGGAGACAGCCAGGCTGCTAAAGCCATATCTGGCTTGCGGAGGTATCCGGTATAAATTAATCCGGTACCGGCAGATTGGTGTAAGAGAACAATATGCAATCTATCAAAACCCTACGGACGACGTGATGGAGAAGCTCGCTGATATTGTGCGGGAAGAAGGGCTTATTGATGTGATTGTGATTTAATATAGAGGGAGCAACGCGGATTTTGCTTAAGGAGGAGGAACAAAAGTGGACAAGGCAAGCAACATGAATAAGGATCATGTGGTTCTCCAGATGAAGGATATCGTTAAGAAATTCGGTGATTTTACTGCAAATGACCATATTAATTTAACGGTTCACAGAGGAGAGGTACATGCAATCCTTGGAGAAAACGGTGCGGGAAAGAGTACGCTTATGAACGTATTGTACGGGATGTACCCCCCCACGTCGGGTACGATTTTCTATGATGGCAGCGAGGTAAAGATTGACGGCCCTCAGAAAGCTATTGACTTAGGAATCGGAATGGTTCATCAGCATTTTATGCTGATTCCGCCCTTTACCGTTACGGAGAATATTGTACTGGGTATGGAGCCGGGCAACGGCGTTGCGGTGGATATTAAGTCGGCCAGGGAGAAGATTAAACAGCTTTCCGAGCAGTATAACCTGATGGTCGATCCGGACGCAAAGGTGGAAGATATTTCCGTAGGCATGCAGCAGAGAGTGGAAATCTTAAAGGTGCTTTACAGAGGTGCGAATCTATTGATTCTGGACGAACCTACGGCGTCTCTGACACCGCAGGAGATTAACGAGCTGATTGATATTATCCACAATCTGACGGCGGACGGGAAATCGGTGATTATTATTACCCATAAGTTAAAAGAGATCAAAGCCTCTGCGGATCACTGTACGATCATCCGCTCCGGAAAGTACATTGATACGGTAGACGTGAAGGAGTGCAGCGAAAATGATCTGGCCGCTATGATGGTAGGCCGGGACGTAGCGTTTACAGTGGATAAAAAAGAGATGACGCCGGGCGAGGTGGTCCTGGAAGTGAAAGACTTAAGAGCAAAGGATTACCGAGGCGTGGAGATTTTGAACGGGCTGAATCTGAATGTGCGGCAGGGTGAGATTGTCGGACTTGCCGGCGTAGACGGCAACGGACAGACCGAGCTGGTAGAAATTCTGACGGGGCTGCGTAAAGGCGAGTCGGGGCAGGTGCTGATGAAAGGAACCGATTTGTTTAATAAGACTCCGAGAGAGACGTTTGACCATGGGATTACCAGTATCCCTGAGGATAGGCAGAAGCACGGCCTGGTACTTGACTTTACGGTAGCGGAGAATCTGATTTTACAGAATTTCGGAGAGAAACGATTTTCAAAGAAGGGGATTTTGAAGAAAGACGCGATACAGCAGTTTGCATCAGAGATGATTGAGAAGTTTGATATCCGTCCTTCCGGCTGTGAGAATCGTCATGCGGGCCAGCTCTCGGGCGGCAACCAGCAGAAGGTAATCATCGCAAGAGAGGTGACCAATGATTCGGAACTTCTGATTGCGGTCAATCCTACCCGCGGCTTAGACGTAGGGGCCATTGAATTTGTGCATAAATATCTGGTAGAGCAGAGAAATAAAAACAGAGCGGTACTTTTGGTTTCCTTTGAACTGGATGAGATCATGGATCTGTCCGACCGGATTGAAGTTATTTTTGACGGGAAGATCGTGGGAAGCGTGGCCGGAGCCGATGCGGATGAGAAGGAACTTGGATTCATGATGGCAGGAGGTACGAAGGATGAATAAGAAAAACAGCATTTTAAAAGGGAATGCGGTGTATGTATTCCTTTCCATCATTATAGGTTTTGCCGTGGGCGCGGTACTGCTTCTTGCAGCCGGCATCAGCCCGGGCGAGGCTTATGGAAAGCTTGCGGACGGTGTGTTTGGACAGACCAAGTATATTGTGTGGAGCATTGTCTATGCAAGTCCTCTGATTTTCACGGGCTTGAGCGTTGCCTTTTCATTTAAGACCGGAGTGTTCAATATTGGAGCGGAGGGACAGTTTGTCGTGGGTTCTTTGGCGGCCTGCGCGGTAGGGATTCTGGTAAAGGCGCCGGGGCCTGTTCATGTGCTTTTATGTATTCTGGCGGCGATCCTTACCGGAGGTCTGTGGGGCGCGATCGTAGGAGTGCTGAAGGTGAAAAAAGGAGTGCATGAAGTCCTCTCTTACATTATGTTCAACTGGATTGCATTCTATCTGTCTAACTATGTGGTGAATCTTAAGTCAATTCACCGCAGCGGAGGCGGAGAGGCTACCAAGGATATCGCGGATACGGCGAGAATGAAGCTTCCCGATGCAGTTGTGGCGGCGACGCGCTGTACCGCGGCGAACTGGGGGATATTTTTGGCAATTGGGGCGGCTGTCCTTATTTGGTTCATTATGAATAAGACGACTTTGGGCTATCAGCTCCGTGCGGTCGGTTTCAGCAAGAGCGCGGCAGAGTACGGCGGAATCAACACCAGCAGGAATTTCCTGACGGCAATGTCCATATCAGGCGCTTTGGCGGGGCTTGGGGGAGCGGTGCAGGTGCTTGGCATGTCCGGGCGTATCAGTCAGTTCGCGAGCCAGGAGCAGTTTGGATTCCAGGGAATTACCGTGGCGCTGATTGCCTCATCAAACCCAATCGGCTGTATTTTTGCAGGATTATTCTATGGAGCAATGAAATATGGCGGAACAAAACTCAGTCTTGTAAATGCGCCTTCCGAAGTTGTGGATATCATTATGGGAACAATTATTCTCTTTATTGCAATTTCGCATATCTTTAAGATGATTGTGTCAAAGAGGCTTCATAAGAAAGAGGGAGGTAAATAGAATGGATGTATTGATTAAAGATTTAGGGCTGCTAATTAATGCAATGCTGGTTGCGACGCCTCCGCTTATGTTTGCGGCGCTGGGTTCCTGTTTTTCAGAGAGAAGCGGCGTTATCAATATTGGAATTGAGGGAATGATGACGATAGGAGCGTTTACCGGAGCCGTTGTAGCTTATTTTACCGGGAACGGCTGGGTAGGGTTCTTGTGCGGCGGACTTGCGGGCGCCGCATTTGGGGTGATTCATGCGATTGCCTGCGTTAGTTTCGGCGCGGATCAGACGATTGCGGGAACTGCCATTAACTTCCTGGCGCCGGGACTGGCAGTGTTTCTTTGTAAGGCGTTATTTGAGAATTCTTCAGATTCTCCGGCGTTAGATACGGCGGCGAAGCTTCCGAAGATGTTTGACGGAGTATTTAAATCCGGTTCATTCTTATATAATGTACTGTGTACCTATTCCGTTGCATATCTTTGTTTTGTATTGGCAATACTGATTTGGTTCGTATTTTATAAAACCAAATTTGGTATGAGGCTGAGAGCGGTTGGCGAGCATCCGCAGGCCTGCGAGACTTTGGGCATCAACGTGTTCCGCACCCGTTATATCTGTGTAATCCTGTCCGGATTTCTGGCAGGTCTCGGCGGAGCCTTTGTAACGCTGGCAACGGTGAGCCAGTTTAGACCCAGCGTAATTGTGGGGCAGGGTTTTATTGCTATCGCGGCAGTGATTTTTGGAAAATTCGATCCGGTGGGTTCCATGAAGGCGTGTCTGCTGTTCGGTTTCTGTAACGGAGTGAAGGCGCTTCTTGGAGGAAGCAACGTAGTATCGCCGAATTTGATTTCCATGATTCCGTATATAGTTACAATTCTTGCTCTGGTGCTGTTTGTGGGGCAGTCCAGGGTTCCGGCGGCTAATGGTAAGCCATATATGAAATCAAAATAAAAGTAGGTGAAAAGAATGATAGATAGAGAATGCTTATGTGAGAAGGCGCTTGAGATGCGGGCGCGCGCTTACACGCCATATTCACACTTTCAGGTAGGAGCGGCGCTGCTTTGTAAGGATGGAAGTGTTTATACCGGCTGCAATATTGAAAATGCAGCCTATACTCCCTCGAATTGCGCGGAGAGAACGGCGTTTTTCAAAGCGGTTAGCGACGGGAAACGAGAATTTGCGGCAATTGCAATAGCCGGAGGAGCTGAAACGGCAAAAGACTTAGACTACTGCGTACCCTGCGGGGTGTGCCGGCAGGTTATGAGGGAGTTCTGCGATGGTTCTTTTGAGGTTATTCTGGCGAAAACCCCGAAGGATTACCGGGTATTTACGCTGGAAGAATTGCTTCCGATGGGATTTGGCCCGGAGAATCTGGATAAGAAAATGGTGTATATGGCAGATGAAAAGCTATGAAATTAGAAGAATTGATGAACTTGCCTAAGATTGAGCAGCATTGTCATTTGGACGGCTCTCTTTCTAAGGCATTTGCAGAAGAGAGATTAGGCCGAAGAGTATTGGATTCAGAGCTTCAGGTATCAGAGGGGTGCGCCAGTCTGAACGAATATCTGGACAAATTTGTCCTGCCCTGCGGCCTCATCGAAGATTTGACAGGATTAAGAGAAGCAGGATATGATTTTATCCGTCAGATGAAGCAGGAAAACGTTGTATATACGGAGGTGCGTTTTGCACCGCTGAACCCGGCCCGCGAATCCATAAGACTGGACCGGGTTCTTGAATCTCTTCTCATGGGGCTTGACAAAGGAAAGCAGGAATTTGGCGTAGAGTATAATGTGATTGTCTGCGCCATGAGGCATCACAGTGAGGAAACGAATCTGGGGATGTTCCGGGCGGCAAGAGAGTTCCTTGGGGCGGGCGTGTGCGCGGGCGATCTGGCAGGAGCGGAGGCGCTTTTTCCAATGTGTAGATTTGAAAGCCTCTTCCGTGAAGTGAAAAAGCTTGGGATGCCTTTTACTATCCATGCGGGCGAGTGCGGAAATGTGCAGAATATTGTTGACGCCGTACAGGCCGGAGCCGGCAGAATTGGCCATGGCATTGCTATGCGCGGAAACCGCAGGGTACAGGAACTCTGTCGGGAGAAGAAGATCGGGATTGAGATGTGTCCTGTCAGCAATCTGCAGACAAAGGCGGTAGACAGTCCGCTGGAATATCCTTTGCGGGAGTTTTTGGACGCGGGACTGGCGGTAACGGTCAACACGGATAACCGCACCGTCAGCAATACTACGCTGTCCGGGGAGCTGGAATTTGTTCAGAAAACATACGGGATAACAGACGGAGAGATCCTGCAGATGATGAGAAATGCGGTAGACACACTCTTTGCGGAGGACGACGTAAAAAACCGGCTGCTCCGTCTATACGACGCTTTTTGAAGGTTTTGCGGCAGAACCGTAAGTAACGCACGGCTCGATGAAGCAAGACTTCATATGTAAAATTAGAAATGTAAGAAAGAAGAGGAAGAACCAACATGAAGAAATATAACAGAGTGTTTGTTGTGGTGCTGGATTCTCTTGGAATCGGGCATTTGCCGGATGCGGAGAAATTTGGGGACGTAGGGGCGGACACATTCGGCAATATTTTAAAGACCATGGGAAAGCTTGATATTCCAAACCTGCAGAAGCTTGGAATGGTAAATCTGCATCCTGCGGGGGATATGCGGCCGGCAGAGCGGCCAATGGCCCGGTATACGGCTCTGGGAGAAACCAGCAACGGCAAAGATACTATGACCGGACATTGGGAAATGATGGGAATCTATACGGCAAAGCCGTTCATTACATTTACGGAAACAGGTTTTCCTAAAGAACTAGTTGAAGAACTGGAGAAGCGCTGCGGCAAGCGGGTAATCGGCAATAAAAGCGCCAGCGGAACCGAGATTATTGAGGAATTAGGGGAAGAGGAGATTCAGACCGGCGCGATGATCGTCTATACCTCGGCAGACTCTGTTTTACAAATCTGCGGAAATGAAGAGACTTTTGATCTGGCTAATCTGTACCGCTGCTGCGAGATTGCAAGGGAGCTGACAATGAAAGACGAGTGGCGCGTGGGAAGAATCATTGCCAGGCCTTACGTGGGCAAGAAAAAAGGCGAGTTCAAGCGTACCAGCAACCGCCATGATTACGCGTTAAAGCCTACGGGCAGAACGGTTCTGAACGCAATGAAAGACGCGGGGCTGGATGTAATCGGCGTAGGGAAAATCAATGATATTTTCTGCGGAGAAGGAATTACGGAGACAAACCGTTCTGACAGTTCCGTACATGGCATGGAGCAGACCATTGATATCTGCAGGAAGGATTTCCATGGTTTATGCTTTACAAACTTAGTGGATTTTGACGCTTTGTGGGGACACAGGAGGAATCCGAAAGGGTATGGGGAAGAGATAGAGAAGTTTGATAAGAACCTGGGTATACTCTTAGAAGAGCTGAGAGAGGACGATTTATTGATCCTGACGGCAGACCATGGCAACGACCCTACCTATACCGGGACCGACCATACCAGAGAGTACGTGCCGTTCCTGGCTTATTCTAAGGCCATGAAGGAGGGCGGCAAAATACCGGAGCAAGATACCTTTGCAGTAATTGGCGCGACGATTGCGGAGAATTTTGGAATCGATATGCCTGAAAATGCCATTGGACATTCCATTCTGGAGGAGTTGTCGTAGGGCTGTCCTAAATATCAAGAGAAAAGGGAGGAGAGAAGCCATGTTATTTGTAAATTATCCCAAATGTACGACTTGTAAAAAGGCGGAAAAGTGGCTGAAAGAGCATGGACTGGAGTATAAAGCCAGGAATATCAAAGAGGAGAATCCCACGGAGGAAGAGCTGACAGAATGGGTGAAACGCAGCGGGCTTTTGGTGAAACGGTTTTTTAATACCAGCGGAATGCTTTACCGGGAAATGGGGTTAAAAGATAAATTGGCCGATATGACGGAGCAAGAACAGATTGCCCTGTTGGCCACGGACGGCATGCTGGTGAAGAGGCCGCTCTTAGTGACAGAATCGGATGTGAAAGTTGGATTTAAAGAAGCAGAATGGAGTAAGCTGCTGTAAGGATATGGATTTTTATGAGAGAGTAAGGCAGGTATGCCTTAAGATTCCCTGCGGCAAGGCGGCCAGCTATGGGCAGATTGCGCTTCTGTGCGGAAAACCGACCTATGCCAGACAGGTGGGATACGCCCTGCGAATGGGAAAAGCAGGAGAGGGAATCCCCGCCCACCGGGTTGTAAGCGCAGGCGGAGTCTTAAGCGGCGCACAATCTTTTGCCGCGCCGGATTTACAGAAACGGATGTTAGAGAAAGAGGGCGTGGCTGTACGCTTGACAGACAAAGGCTGGAGGGTTGACTTGAAGGAGTATGGCTGGAAACATACGGAAGCTGAGGCGAGAGAGTTTTATCGTATGTTTCGGGAATGAAAGAAGGTATTCTGCAGCTAAAGAGCGAAGCGGATCTGGATGAGTTCTGCAGGTTGTATTAGGATGGAAAATGTGAAATAAAGATGTTTTAACAGGGGCGGCCGGAAATATCCGGCTGTTCTTTTTTTCTTTATACTAAGCTGAATTAAAATGACAAAAAAAGTTGTCATTACGTATTGACAAATATAGTTGTCATTGGATATACTTGTTTTGACAAATAAAGTTGTCAATTAGGAATAGACGTCTAAGTAAAAATGAAAATGTGAGGAGGTGACGCGTTGGCGCTGTTGAATCATTTAAAGAAATACCGCTCTGAACTGGGGGTCAACCAGACAGAGCTTGGTAAACTGACGGGAGTGTCCAGACAGACAATTAGTTTGATCGAGCGGGGGGATTATTCGCCGTCGGTAACGCTGGCATTGAAGATCGCAAAGATTTGTAAGGTAAAGGTAGAAGATATATTTGTATATGTGGAGGACAATGAGAATGACAAAGGACAGGAAAGTTAAGAAAAATTCTTACGTGAGAATGGGCGTGATCATGCTGCTATCGGCAATTGGCGGCGGAGTAATCGGATTAGGAGCCTTTTTGCTTCTAGGAGACAAAGGAACTGCTTATATTGCGGGCGGGGCGGCTTTGGCATTGACAAAGTTCCAGCAGATTATGGCGCCGGCGCTGGCGGCGGTTATGCTGGCGTCCGTTGTTTTCGGGGAACTGAACTTGAGAAAACAACGGATGCTGTGCAGGAAAATTGAAGAGACTGAGGATGAAGAGTGCGACCGGTGGGAATATGAAGAAGAAAAGGCAGGCGCTTATGGTACAGTAGCAAATATCCTGTCGCAGATATTGTGCATATTGGCGTTGGCGGCAGGATATTCGATCGAGTATATCGGTAAGGGGCATCGTGGGAATGTCTTGGCGGCGTGCATAATATTCCTGGCATGTTATACATATGACGGTTTCTGGCAGGTTCGTTTCGTTAAGTTGGTTCAGAAGACGTTTCCTGAGAAAAAAGGCGACCCGGCATCAAGAAAATTTCATCAGGATTGGCTGGAAAGCTGTGATGAAGCGGAAAAAGAAGTAATTTACAGAGCGTCGTACAATGCCTATTCCAGAGTTAATAAGTGTATTCCGGTCATGATTGTACTAACCATGCTGGGGCATCTGTTCTTTAACACGGGAATCATGGCGATTATGGTGACAGCGTTGATCTGGCTCGTTGTTGCAGCGTCCTATTTGAGTTCGTGCGTAAACCTTAAGGGACAAAAGCTTCGGGGATAGTACGGGAAAGATAAGAACTGCCGGCTCGCAGGTGTATGACAAATGCGGGTCGGCAGTTTGGCTGTATTATTTGATCGTATCAAATTCCGGAATTTTCAGAATCGGAATGGAAACCTCTTCGGTGCGTTCGTTTTCAGATCCGGCTTCCGCGGTGACGCTATTTCGGTAATTCGCGCGGAAGGTATTCTCTTTTGCATCGAAATAATCATCAAAGTAATTCCAAGCTACGCCGCCGTCAACTGCCGCAGGTTCGCACATGAGAGCCGCGAAAGAGCCGAAACGCTGCGCGGTAGATATCATATAAGTGCCTGCAGGGATTACGATGGATTTATCGCCTTTTTTCCATTCCCCGGATACGAGAGTCTGATAATGTCCTTCATAAGCATCCCGGGGAGTGCCGTCGATTACGGCGCCGCCGCTGGTATAGGATTCGATGCCGTAATGCAGATAATCTTCTGCGTCCAGAGTCAGATCCTCATCCAACTGAGTCATTTCAACACCGTGAAATTCCATCAGTTCAGCGAATTCAGCGCAGTCCTGATCGATTAGATAGTATGCGCCCATGGTTTCCACCTCTGTGGGGACAAAGGTACCCCAGTACTCCGTCTCATAATCCACAGGCTCTCCATGCTCGATGGCATAAGGATCTCCGTCGTCGTCATACAATCTGGTACCGATAACTAATCCTTCGTCGTCCGTCTCATAGGACAAAACGGTGAGCTTGTCCTTGCCTTCAAAAGGCATCGGGGTCATCTCGGAATTTAGTGCGACGAAATCATGCTTTGCGTCAATTCCGTCTGTAGAACGGGCTTCGGAACGAGCGTCCGCCGCGGCGATCATTTCTTTGATTTCATCCTTATCTTTTGCCACTACCTGCAGGGAACCGTAGATGCATTCATACTGTGTATCAACACGTTTGGAAAACTCGTCATAGGAATAAACCTCCAGCAGCAGAGCCAGACGGTTGCGGAGTCCCGCGTAATTCGTAGTATATCTTGCATAGTCTTCAAAGGTACGCCAGCCTTCTTCTACAATTCCGCTGTAATAATAACCCCAGTTTCCATAAGGAACCGCTATCTTTTCTTTGGATTCAAGGTAAGAGCCGTTTCGCAGAGCGCGGGAGCAGAAAACGTCCCGGTTGTATTCCAGCAGCTCTGCGTCAGTGCCTGCATTCAGACCCCAATTATAAGTTACCGCATGGCGCATGTAAGAGCCGTCCGTTGCGTGGGCGTCAATAAACAGAATCGGATTCCAGTCATTCATCAACTGAACGATGGTACGCGCGCAGGCAGTTTCCAATTTTGTCATGTCACGGTTAACGTTGAAGCCGTTTCCTTCGGTTCGTGTTCCTACAAGTTTTGGGGTAAACTGGGTTTCAATCCGATTTTTATCCAGGTCGTCGTTGCCGTCCGGGTTGCTGTTGGGAACAATGATTACCACCAAATCTTTGAGCAGATCGTCATGTTTTCCCTGGGCAACTTCCCGGGCGAAGATCATCATAGCTTCCTTTCCCTCTACTTCGCCGGAATGGATATTGCAATTAACATAAACGACGCCCTTGCTTTCGTCAACCTCATCCGGGCCGGCAGGAGCCTTATCGCTGATGATCATATAGGGGATAGGCGTCCCGGCTTCTGTTTCAAACGTGGTATCGTCAAGTATAATACGGCCGTCGCTGTTTTCGGCAACAGTCTTGCAGAATTCAAGGACTTTTTCAGAAGAAGTTGTTTTCTCCCAGCCGCTTGCTTCTGCTTCTGTTTGGAGTTCATCAAGATTTATTTCTTCACTGGCATCTTTCCCATCTTCCACATCTTTCGGCTCCTGCTTTGGTGATGAGCAGGCGGCGAGAGACAAAACCAGGATTATTACGAGAAAAATGGACGTATACTTTTTCATATCGTTCTCCTTTCGTAGATAGTGTGCAGCGTGTTTTTTTAACGGTAACGGTGTAATTGCCTTGTGTACTCCCTGATTCTTAATTTTCTATACCATAGTTATTCCTCCCGTTCCCGGCGGAAAAAGCGGCAGCCCTGGTACTGGACTCCGGTTAGATAATCCATACGCTGAACCTGCAGCAGCTCTTCTGCCGTAATGATTGTTTCGTTGTTATTACTTATTAATGAGATGAATTTCTCATTACTTTCTAAAAATGTAAAAAATGTCCGGTGGGCTTCCTTGATTTTTGGTCGGTATTCCTCCTGGATTACATAGAGACAGAGTCCCATATCAACCTGTAGCTGTTCTTTCTTTTGTTCCAGCTCATCTACTTTTTCCGGTGTAAAATCTGTTTCTATTTTTGCGTAAGACCCGGCGTTCCATTCTTCCAAATCGGTAATTCGGTTCGTTAAAAACAGCATAACAAATTCCCGGTAAACATTTGTGCGGCGTTCTTTCCCTGTAACGCCGAAATATATTTTTACCGGGTTTATCCATCGCTGCCTTAATGCGTCCATATAAGAATAGTAACAATCAAGCCAGGCTTTCTGGGATGCTTCCAAGGCGGCCTGTTCCGGGGTATTAAGGCTATTGTAATAGATACTGTATGCAAATACCAATCTTGATTCAAGGTTTGTTTTGTATGTTAAAAATTCTTCCTCAGTCATGCGAAATGTTTCGGTTTCTTCAGCGGCGGTATGATAAAACACAGCGGCTGCGGCCCAGTTCTGTGTAATGTTTTTCCCTTCGGCGGCAAAAACAGTTCCTGTATTCTCATAAATGAGAAAGAGAATAAATAATAAGAGGAAAAAAATAGTGAAGATTTGTTTTTTATTGTAATAGATGTAGTTTTGTATCTGTATTTTCATTTTTATGCATCCTGTTTTATGTAAAAAAATCTGAAAACATAATTTATAGAGATTATTTTGTATTTATTACTAAATTATATACACGCAAGTTATCTGATAATTTGACTTTAACACATGGTGAAGAAAATGTCAATATATAACATATTATATCGTTTTATAGCGTTTTTTATATTATGTTTACATAGAACTTTGCACATGCCGTCATAGTACGTTAGAAAGTGATTCTGAAGTGAGCAAAATCTTTTCCTGAAATGGATTTTAGATGGATTTGCGAGGGCTGCCGCGGGGTTTCTTAGATTTCTTTGTGGATGATGTTGTGCTATAATTATCAATAATTACATAGTTACAGAGCTTGAGTCAAAGTATCATTGTGCAGATTGCAGATGTATATGGTTGGGAGGGCGGTTTATGTTTGGATTGTTCAGGATAGGAAAAAAGAAAATATGCGGCAGAAAGGATGTTGTGACGGAATCTGCTTCTATTCAGGAAGAATTTGGAAATTTTTACTATAACCGGGAGTATGAATGGTTTGAAGGAAAAGTTGACTGGGTAGGAAACGAGGGAGATATTTTGTTGGATCAGGATGCGGACGGCGAAACAGCGTCAGAGGCGCTGCAGACTTTGCGTCTGCTGATGTCTGATACCAAAATGTGGGATTGCAGGTTAAGAGACTTTGCGGCAAAAGATTTGACAGATTCGGCAAATGATTGGAAGACGGAAGACGAGCCGGAGATTACGGAAGAGAATTTTGCAAAGCGTATAGGGTATCCGTCGCTTCATATGGATTCAGAAGGAGGATTTGAAGCAGTATATAATGATGACGGTATGTTTTACGGACATTGGATTGTAGTAAGAGGAAATCGCAAAGGGGAACTTTTGGATGCGTACATAGAAGGCTAGTATTGCTGCAAATTTATAGTTTACAGGATACACGAACCCCAATGCGCGGCCGCCCCTGTTGCAGGATTGTTGATGCGGCAGGAGCGGCCGATTTATTTAAATATCAACTTTGCCTTGCATGATGTGGATGCACTCAGGCGTTGATGATTCTGACCAATTCCGAGGCTTTGGCAGAGACGTTTTCAACTGCTTTCATACTCAGGCTGATAACGTCGTGTGCTTTATGTGCAGTGCATTCATAAGCTTCGCCAAAAGTGCGGATAAATTCTTTGCGCAGGTCAGAGCCGTAATTAATCTTTAGCAGTCCGCATTTACGCGCTTTCTGAATAACATCAAAAGGAATGCCGGAACCTCCGTGGAGGACTAGCGGAACCGGAGAAATGTCGGCAATTGTTTTTAAGAGATCTAAGTCCACGCGGGGTTTCAAATCTAAGCCGTGGACATTGCCTACGGCTACGGCCAGAAGATCGCATCCGGTAGTCGTTACGAAGTCTTCGACCATAGCGGGATCGGTATGGGTTTCCGACTCATTCACAATATCTTCTTCTTTGCCCTGAAGCGCGCCTAACTCTGCCTCTACGGGAATTCCATAGAAGTGGCAGTAACGAACCGCTCGGATTACTTCTTCCACATTTTCTTCAAAGGGCAGTGAGGATGCATCTATCATAATAGAAGTGAAGCCGGCTTCAACGCAAGCTTTTACGTCCTCGTAAGATTTGCCGTGGTCTAAATGGAGGCCGATTGGCGTGTCGTATTTCTTAGCGGCGTCTCTGGCGATTTCAGCGATTATTTTCGGATTGGAAAGACGCAGGTTGTTTGAGGAAATCTGAATATATCCCGGCAATTTTGCATCGTCTAGACCTTTTGCGATAGCATAAGTCATTTCTAGGTTTGTCGTGTTGAAAGCAGGAAGAATATAGCCGTTCTTTTTTGCATAGTTCATTAAATCATAGCCGTTAATTAATTTCATAATGATCGAGGGCATACAGTTTTGCGCTGTTTTATGCCCGAACCTCCTTTTTTGATATTGGATAAAAACCTTCGAGTTCTTCATTGACTATAGCATTTAGAAAAAAGTGCAGAGTACAAAGTTTTTCCGCGAAACAATGAAAAATAATTTCTTTAAAGTAATGCCGAATTGCGGCATATCAGGCAAACAGATTGTATGTGTGCGAAAAATGAATATGATATAGTTACAAAAAAACAATGGATGAAAGTGATTAGGAATTCAGGAAGGAGCGACTTTATGAAAGTATTATTGATGAACAAACCGGGAGATGTAACGGTTACGGAGATTCCTACTCCGAAGCCAAAAGAGGACGAAGTGCTGATCCGGGTAATGGCTGCGGGAATCTGTACCAATGACATCCGTGATTATCAAGGGGACTGCAATTACAGCTATCCGAGAATTGGGGGACACGAGTACAGCGGCGTGATTGAAGAACTGGGCAGCGCTGTGGACAGCGGACAGTATGCGCCGGGCCAGAGAGTTGTTACTTATATTATTCAGGCAGATTATTCCTGCCATTACTGCAGAACCGGTCATGAGAATATCTGCTTTCATCACTCTAACTCTCATATATTTCATAATCCGGATGGGATTTCCGGGTATGGGGGCTTCGGGGAATACGTAATTGCGAAAGCAAAAGATTTATTTGTGTATCATGATACGGTATCTTTTGAAAAAATGGCTTTTACAGAACCGCTTGCCTGCGTGGTGAATTCCATTAACCGCACGGATGTCCAATTGGGCGACGACGTGGTGGTGATTGGCGGAGGCACGATGTGGCTGCTGCATCTTATGGTAGCGAGACTGAAAGGGGCGCGTGTGATTATCAGCGAACCGCTTGCGGAGAGAAGAGAAAAGGCTATGCGGCTTGGGGCGTATGCGGCCATTGACCCGATGCGGACAAATGCGGTGGAAGAAGTGCGGCGGCTGACAGACGGATGCGGCGCGGCCGTAGTATATAATACTACCGCAAGTCCAGCCTTGATGGCTCAGGCTGTGGAGATGACCGGAGCCTGCGGCACCTGCGTGGCATTTTCATCCATGCATCCAAACGACCCGGTTCCGGTGGACGCAGGCGCGATGCATACGCTCCAGAAAACGATGACCGGAGCGGTAAGCCCTACAATTCAGGCGTTTTATCAGTCCTACGAGCTGATTGATAAGGGCCTTCTTGACCCAACGGTACTGACAGAGCAGATATTTGATTATACAGACTTTGATAAGGCGATGGCCTGTGCCATGCGTCCGGACACATATAAGGTGCTTCTAAAGGTCGGTGAGAACGCATGTATTTTATAGGGATTGATTTGGGGACGTCGTCGGTTAAGGTGGTTTTGGCAGACCGGTCAGGTGGGATGATCGGGGAAGCCGGAAGAGACTACCGTATTAGCCAGCCCGCCGGAGGATGGAAGGAGATCTGGCCGGAAATATGGTGGGAAGCCGTGGAGTCGGCGCTGACGGAATTGTTGGAGCATATGGATGCTTCGCAGGTAGAAGGCATCGGGATTACCGGACAAATGCACACAGTAGTTATGCTGGATCAGGATGGAAAGGCCATACGCCCGGCGCTCATGTGGAATGATACGCGCACAAAGGAACTGGTGCCTGAAATGAAAGAAAAAATCGGGCGGACGGAGGTTTCTTATATTAATAAATTTATCTCCACAGGAAGTCCCGCGGCAAACCTTCTCTGGTTTAAAGAAAATGAACCGGAGCTATTTTCGCGGCTAGCGCATTTTCTAATCGGGCCGGATTATCTGGTCTATCGTTTTACCGGAGTATACGGGACAGACTATTGCGAGGCATCTACCTCATCGCTCTATGATTTGATCAAGCGGGAGTGGTCTCCGGCTATGCGCAAGATTACAGGCCTGCCGGAATCCGTATATCCCGAAGTGCGGGGGAGCGCGGAAGACGCCGGGATTATCCTTCCGGAAATTGCGTCGCATTTTCATCTGAATCCAAATGCGGTAGTCATTACCGGAACCGGGGACAACCCGGCGGCCGCAATTCCGACCGGCTGTCTGGGGCGCGGATATCCGGTGTTTTCCATGGGAACATCCGGGGTTCTGATGTATCCGAAAGAAACGCCGGATTTCGACGCGAAAGGAAAGAATATCCTGTTTTCCTTTGATGGAAAAACCTTCCATACAATTGTGCAGGGGGTCATTCAGTCATGCGGAAGCGGCTATAGCTGGTGGAACAGGGACATTCTCTGCCAGGATTTTCGTGAAGCAGATAAAGAAATTGATCTCAATAAGGCAGGAGAAAGCGAGCTGTTGTTTTATCCGCATTTGGTAGGAGATAAAAATATTTATGCGGATCCGGAGCTGAAGGGCGCATTTTTAGGACTCAGTACAGATACCGGCAGGGCTGAAATGACGCAGGCTGTAATGGAAGGAATTGCTTTTGGGCTGAAGCAGTTAATGGAAGAAATGCAGGTAAAGACCGAAGACATGGAAGAGCTTAAAGTAATTGGAGGAGGTTCAAGAAGCAGGGTATGGATGCAGATTCTGGCGGACGTTTTGAATTTTCCGGTTGAACAGATGGAGGGAAACGTAGGGGCTGGCTACGGGATGGCGCTGCTTGCGGCATATAGGTGCGGGGCTATTCCAGCGCTGGAGGGGATAGCAAAACGTTCGGTATCTGTGAAAGAGCGTTTCTGGCCGCGGGCCTATCATGCAGAATTATATAGAAAGAAGTATCGGCAGTATCTGCGAATCTATGGCGCGATGAAAACAATCTTTACAGAAAACAGCGTGTAGAAACAAGCGGCCGCAGCCTTTTTTAGAGGGATTAATCCAGGTTGCCGGCTGCTTAAAAAGCCGCTGAAAACCGACCTGAAAAAACTTTTTAAAAAAATTGGAAAAAGTGTTGACATTCTGGAACACTGATGGTATTCTAATATAGCTGTCGCTGATAACAA
>CAJURK010000022.1 GCA_910588745.1 uncultured Dorea sp.
CGTGCTGGCGGGCCTTAAGGAGCTTGGGTTTACCACCGAGCAGGTGTATACCACTTTAGAGCTGCGGATGAAATGCGGCGTAGGCAAGTGCGGACGGTGCAATATCGGATCTAAGTATGTGTGCAAGGACGGTCCAGTGTTCCGTTTTGACGAGATTGACGAGCTGCCTAATGAATACTAGCACGTTATTGCACTAATTCTTGAGTAATATGCACTCGCTGTCCGCGCCGTCTGCACGCCTGCCAACCTAGACGCAGCCCGCTGCGCCTTCGGTCAGCAAGCGCACAGATGACACGAATATCAAGCACTTATTACTTCAAGATTAATGCGACGATGCACTAGTCAAATATAACGAAAGGATACAAGATAGCATGGAAAATATGGTAAATGTATATTTTAGCGGTAAGAGATACAGCGTCCCGGCAGACCTTACGATTATGACCGCCATGGAGTACGCTGGCTATACATGGAAAAGAGGATGCGGCTGCCGCCATGGTTTCTGCGGAGCCTGCGCCACCGTATATCGGATTAAGGGCAAGAATGAGTTGAAGACCTGTCTCGCATGCCAGACCCAGGTAGAGGAAGGCATGTACGTGGCAAGCATTCCTTTCTTCCCTACAGACAAGAGAACCTATGATATTGAGGAGATTAAGGCAGACCAGCGGGTTATGATGGAACTGTATCCGGAGATTTATAGCTGTATCGGCTGTAATGCCTGCACAAAAGCCTGCACGCAGGATTTAAACGTGATGCAGTATATTGCATATGCGCAGCGGGGCGAGTTTGAGAAATGCGCGGAGGAATCCTTCGACTGCATCGGCTGCGGATGCTGTACCGTAAGATGTCCGGCGGGAATTTCCCACCCCCACGTAGGCGTTCTGGCAAGACGTCTTACAGGAAAGTATATCGCGCCTAAGACAGAGCATCTTGCAAACCGCGTTGAAGAGATCAATAAAGGCGAATACGACGGACTGATCGAGCAGATCATGCAGAAACCGATTACGGAGATGCAAGAGCTGTACAATACAAGAGAGATTGAGAAATAAGGGAGGGACGTAAATCATGTATACACCATATCCAGAGAATATGATGGAATCCATCAAAAAGGTAGAGGCTACGAGAGCGGAACGTATGTCTACAGAGCCAAGGCGCCTGACTGCTGATGAAAAAGACGCTCTCCTGAAAGAATTCCATCCGGACTACAATCCGGATGCGTTCGCAGAGATTAAAGTAGGTCCCAACAAAGGACAGAAAGCGCCGCTGGAACTGGCGGAAATGCTGCATTCCACAAGCCGTATCGTGAATGAAGAAGTGGATATTACGAAAGTGGATTATGACGTAGACGTGCTGGTAATCGGCGGCGGGGGAGCCGGCTCTTCCTGCGCTATTGAAGCGCACAACGCAGGCGCGGATGTTATGATCGTAACGAAGCTGCGGATCGGCGACGCGAATACAATGATGGCGGAAGGCGGAATCCAGGCGGCGGATAAGGAAAACGATTCTCCGGTACAGCATTATTTAGACTGCTTCGGCGGCGGACATTTTGCGGCAAGGCCGGAGCTGGTGAAACGCCTTGTTATGGAGGCGCCCGACGCGATTAAATGGCTGAACGAGCTTGGCGTTATGTTTGACAAGGACGGAGACGGACGTATGGTAACCACCCACGGCGGCGGTACTTCCAGAAAGAGGATGCATGCGTGTAAGGATTATTCCGGAGCGGAGATTATGCGCACCCTCCGGGACGAGGTATTAAACCGCCAGATACCGGTGGTAGAATTCACCTCTGCGGTAGAGATTATCAAAGACGAGAAAGGCCAGGCGGCAGGCGCGGTTCTGCTTAATATGGAAACCGGAGATTATTCCGTTGCAAGGGCGAAGACGGTTGTGATTGCGACCGGCGGCGCGGGAAGAATGCACTACCAGGGATTTCCGACCTCGAACCACTACGGGGCGACGGCAGACGGGCTTGTACTGGGATACAGGGCGGGAGTGCCGCTTCTTTATCAGGATTCCATCCAGTATCATCCTACAGGCGTAGCGCATCCGGTACAGATCCGGGGGGCTCTTGTTACAGAGAAGGTTCGTTCTGTTGGAGCGCAGCTTGTAAACGCCAATGGAGAAGCCTATATTCATCCGTTAGAGACCCGTGATGTAAATGCATCCGGCGTTATCCGTGAGTGCAGGGAAGGGCGCGGCGTAGAGGCTCCCGGAGGACAGCAGGGCGTATGGCTTGATACGCCGATGATCGAGATCCTTGGCGGAGAGGGAACCATTGAGAAGCGGATCCCGGCAATGTTCCGTATGTATATGAATTATGGAATTGATATGAGGAAAGTGCCGATCTTAATCTATCCTACGCTGCACTATCAGAACGGCGGTCTTGAGATTGACGGGGAGGGCTTTACCAAAACAATTCCGAACCTGTTGGCGGCCGGAGAGGCAGCGGGCGGAATTCACGGAAGAAACAGGCTGATGGGCAATTCCTTGCTTGACGTGATTGTATTTGGCCGGAATGCAGGTAAGAAAGCTGCCGCAAAGGCAAAGGAAGTGGAACTGGGCGCTATGAATCTTGACCATGTGGCAGGCTATGACAAGGCGTTAAAAGAGGCTTCTATCGATACGGAGGAAGTATCGCCGAAGCTCCTTCCAAAGTACGCGCGCCACGAGAGATAGGAAAGTCTGCTTGCCCGCGGGGGTGGTTCTAAGGAGGCGGGACGGCGGCGAATCCGCTTTTCCCCGGCGGGCAGGACGGAGTGGAAAAAGTATATGAAGGAGATTAGACTATGCGTGAGATAGATGTGAGCAAAATTACAGACGTGGTAGAAAAGCTCTGTATCGCGGCAAACGAACACCTTCCGGAGGACGTGAAGCACGCGATCAGGGACTGCCGCGCCTGTGAAGACGGCGAGATTGCAAAGGGCGTTCTTGACAATATCATCGAGAACTTTGAGATTGCCGACAAAGAGTGCGTGCCGATTTGCCAGGATACCGGCATGGCATGCGTATTTCTTGAGATCGGGCAGGACGTACATTTGACCGGCGGCAATCTTGCGGACGCGGTTGACGAGGGCGTACGCAGGGGTTATGACAAGGGGTATCTGCGGAAATCCGTTGTGAAGGATCCGGTGCGCAGAGGCAATACCGGAGACAACACACCGGCAATGCTTTATACGGAGATCGTGCCGGGGGAAGAGATTAAGGTTACCGTTGGGCCGAAGGGTTTCGGAAGCGAGAATATGAGCCAGATCCGTATGTTCAAGCCTTCCCATGGTCTGCAGGGAATCAAGGATTTTATTCTTGAAGCGGTAGAGACTGCGGGGCCGAACCCGTGTCCGCCGATGGTAGTAGGCGTAGGAATCGGAGGAACCTTTGACAAGGCGGCTCTTCTGGCGAAAAAGGCGCTGATGCGTCCGGTGGATTCTTCCAACCCAGATGAATTCTATGCGGATCTTGAGAAAGAGATGTTAGAAAAGATTAACCAGCTTGGAATCGGTCCCCAGGGCTTTGGCGGAAAGACCACGGCCATCGGGTTAAATATTGAGACGCTGCCGACACATATTGCGGGCATGCCATGCGCGGTGAATATCAACTGCCATGTAACGCGCCATAAAACGGAGGTGATTTAGATGGCTGCAAGAAAAATTACATTACCGCTTACCGAGGAACTTGCAAAGACTCTACACGCCGGAGACAGCGTGTTGGCGACCGGAACCATCTATACTTCCCGGGACGCGGGACACAAGCGGATGTGCGAGGCTTTGGCAAGGGGCGAGCAGATTCCCTTTGACCCTGCGGACGCTACCATTTACTATGTAGGGCCGACCCCCGCGAAACCGGGACAGGTCATTGGCTCCGCGGGGCCGACCACCAGCGGGCGTATGGACGCGTATGCGCCAACCATGATGTCGGTAGGCGCAAGGGGCATGATTGGAAAGGGCGCCCGTCTTCCGGAGGTAGTGGAAGCTATGAAGAAATATAACGGCGTATACTTTGGAGCCATCGGCGGAGCAGGCGCGCTTCTTGCAAAATGCATCAAGAAAGCGGAGCTGATTGCCTATGAAGATTTAGGAGCGGAGGCTTTGAGGAAGCTGTACGTAGAGGATATGCCGTTAGTCGTGATCATCGACAGCGAGGGCAATAATCTGTACGAAAGCGGACGCGCCGCTTACCTTGAGGAACACAAGTAGAAGGGAGTCGTAAGACATGGAGTTGTTTGGAGGAATATTAGCGGTAAAGGCTGTGGTATTTCTTACATTTTCGGTTTTTGCAATTGCGGCGGTTGGTTACGCAATTGGGAAAATAACGATAAAAGGAATCAACCTCGGAACTGCCGGAGTATTTATCGTAGCGTTGGTCTATGGCTGTCTGCTATACGGAAAGCTGTCGGATAATCTGATGGCAGGGGATGTATCGTTTTCTACAGAAGCGTTGAAAATTGTCGAGAATATGGGGTTGATTTTCTTTGTAACCTCGGTTGGATTTATTGCGGGACCGAATTTTTTCGGAAATCTTAAGCGGAATTTTAAGTCTTACGTACTGCTTGGCGCGGTGATCATCTTAGCGGCCGCGGCTACTTGTGTGGCGTGTATCCTAGTAGGCGGGCAGTTTACAGATCTGAGCCACGAGCAGTTCCGGGCGATTCTGGTAGGAATTTTATCCGGAGCGCTTACAAGCACTCCTGCGTTTTCCGCGTCAAAGGCTGCGGTAGGGGCGGATTTGGAAGCGCTGGTATCGGTAGGCTACGGTATCTCCTATCTGTTCGGCGTTGTGGGCGTGGTATTGTTCGTACAGATCATTCCGAAGCTCATGAAGGCGGATATGAACGCGGAGGTAGCGAAGATTACCGTGAAAGAAGGCGGGGGAAGCAAGCGGAAGAACCTGATCCTGACGGAAGTGGATGAATTTGGATTTTTTGCATTTTCCCTGGCGGCAATCGTTGGAGTTCTGGTTGGAAGCGTCAGCTACATGAACTTTTCCCTGACAACTACAGGCGGCTGCCTTTTGACGGCGCTGATATTCGGTCATTACGGACACGTCGGAAAGATTTCCATCGTGCCGAAGAGTTCTACGCTGAAAATGCTGAGAGAACTTGGGCTGATGCTGTTTTTGATCGGGGCGGGAGTGTCCGGCGGAGCAAAGTTCGTAGAATACTTTGAGCCGGTGTACTTCCTCTATGGGGCGATCATGACGGTTCTGCCGATGATCGTCGGATTTATCATTGCGAAGAATCTGCTGAAGCTGCCGCTCTTAAACAACCTTGGTTCCCTGACCGGAGGAATGACGAGTACCCCCGCGCTTGGAACGCTGATTAATATGGCGGGAACAGAGGATATTGCATCAGCTTACGCGGCTACCTATCCAATCGCATTGATTGCGGTGGTGCTGGCGTCGCAGCTAATTATATTGTTCTGTTAAAGCATGCTGATCGGACGTAATGTCCAATAACATAAGACTCAATACGGGCGAAGTGAAAGAAGCGTATTCTTTTACTTCGCCCGCTTCCGTTATGGATAGATGGAAATGGATTGTGAAATAAAAGCAGATAGAGTATAATGTGAGAAATGATATATTAGGCGGAGGTGCAGGGATGAAAAAACCATTGCCAATCGGCGTTGACAATTTTAAAAAAATGATCGCCGACGGTTATTATTATATAGACAAAACAATGTTCATAAAAGAATTGGTTGATCTGAAAGGCGAAGTGAACCTGTTTACACGTCCAAGACGATTTGGAAAGACTTTAAATTTGAGCATGCTCCGCTACTTTTTTGAGGATACGGGAAATAAAGAAGGAAATGAGCAGAATAAAGCTCTTTTTCAGGGGATGAAGATTATGGAAGCCGGGGAAGGCTGCACAAATCAGATGGGAATGTATCCTGTATTTGAACTGACGCTGAAATCGGCAAAACAAGAAGACTACGATATGGCGTACTACATGATACAGACGGCAGTCAGCACAGAATTTGAACGGCACAGAGTCATTGTAGAACATGGAAAGGAATTCTTGTCTGTCAGGGAATATGAGCAGTATACCGCTATTGCGGATGGAAAGGCGGAAGAGAAAACAGTAAGGAATTCCCTGCAGCTTTTCTGCCAGTGTATGCACAAGATTACCGGAAAGAATACGGTTATCCTGATTGACGAGTACGACGTTCCGTTAGAAAGCGCGTATTTCAGGGACTTTTATGAGAAGATGGTCGGATTGATCCGTTCGCTGTTTGAAGCGGCATTAAAGACGAATCCATATTTACAGTTTGCGGTTATTACAGGGTGTCTGCGGATTTCAAAGGAAAGTATATTTACCGGGTTAAACCATCTTAATATTATTTCTGTGCTTGATAAAAAATACAGCGAGCATTTTGGGTTTACAGAGCAAGAAGTGATACGGATGATGTCTTATTACGAAGCTGCGAGTCGTTTTCCAACAATGAAAGAATGGTATGACGGATATTTGTTTGGCGATACGGAAGTCTATAATCCGTGGAGCGTAATTAAATATTTATATGATTTACATTCGGACGTAGACGCGTTTCCTCATCCCTATTGGAGTAATACCAGTTCCAATGATATTGTTAGAGACTTGATCGTAAGGGCGGACCGTGAAACAAAAGGGAAGATTGAGACGCTGTTAAACGGCGGAACCTTAGACATTCAGGTGCATGAAGAGATTACTTACGGAGATATGCGCGGTAATGGGGAGAATTTGTGGAATTTCCTTTATTTTACCGGATATCTGACAAAGGAAAGCGAGTACTTTAAGGAGTCGTCTATCTTTTTGCGGGCGCGGATTCCCAATATAGAAGTAAAGACAATTTATCAGAACACGATATTAAATTGGATGCGGGATATCATAAGAAAAGAAGATTTTCACGATTTGTACCGCGCAATGGAGGAGGGAGACGCGCAAAGGATGACAGAGCTGCTAAACAGGCAGCTTTTCCGTACAATCAGCTTCTACGACAGCGCAGAAAATTTTTACCATGGATTTCTTACCGGCATATTAAGCCAGAGTGAGAATTATTTGGTAAAATCCAACCGGGAATCGGGGAATGGGCGTTCAGATATTATGGTGAAGAGTCCGTCCTTAAGGGGCAGGTCGTTTGTTCTGGAAGTAAAGGTTTCCGATACGGTGGATGATTTGGAACATGACGCGGAACAAGCGCTGCGGCAGATTTATGATAAAAGGTATATGGAGGAACTGCGTGCCGAAGGATACCGGAAGATTGGCTGCTATGGAATATCATTTTTCCGAAAAGACTGCGAGGTTCGGTTTGGAACGGAAACCAGTTTTTAAAGGTTTTTTTGAGAAATTTATGATAGTTTAAAATAATAGGAAGGAGTGTGGAAAATGATTCTTATGACGATAATTCCAATTATTTTAACGTTAGGACCGGCCATGATTTATCAGGCCGTGCAGTTTCTATGGGGAAGGAAGACGACGGCGTTTCACTGTATCTGGACGTATATTATGATGGTCTATGTCCGGCTTGTTTTTTCTGTGACAGGAATCGGTTCCGTGTGGGACATTATCGAAAAAGGCGGGCTTGCGCCCACGCTGAGGCTGGCTCATATCAATTTGGTTCCGTTGCAGTCGGCAGGGTTATTTACTTATTGTACCAATGCAATTATGTTTATGCCGCTTGGCTTTCTGCTCCCATATATATGGAAACATTACAGAAATCCATGGAAGACGGCTTCGGTTGGATTGATTTTTTCTGTGTTGATTGAAGCCGCGCAATTGCCTACCAGCCGTCTTGCGGATATTGACGACGTAATGATGAATACGCTGGGGACGTTTTTGGGTTATATGGTTTGGAGAGTGATTGGACCGCATTTCTTTAATAGGAAAGAAGGGCTGCGGACAATTTCGCTGAGTAATTGGGAACCGGTTATTTATATTGTTTCAGCCTGCGTCGGGACGTTTCTGCTTTATAGCTGGAAATGGTTTATCTAAGGGACTTCGCTCCGCCGTCAGGTTCAATCAAAATCAGTTAGTTTAGGAACGGAGAACGTACCGTATGTTTTCTTATGAGGAGTTACAAAAATATAACGAGACGGATATCTGCATCTACAAATATATCGTTTCTAATATTGATCAGGTTCCGTACATGACAATCCGGGAACTTGCGAATGAGATTCCTACGTCCACATCGACGATACTGCGATTCTGCGGCAAAAATAATTTTGACGGTTATGCAGAGTTCAAGGACGCTTTGAAAAAGGAGATCACAAGGCTCCGTACCCGGCCGCCGAGGGAGGATCTTCAGGAACTGTCCGCTTTTTTTGCAAGGGCGGCTTCCAGTGCGTTTGAAGAGAAACTGCTGTTTGCGGTGGACGCGGTCAGAAAAGCGGATCTAATCATTTTTATAGGTATGGGTTCTTCCGGTACGCTGGCGAAGTACGGCGCAAGATATTTCTCAAATCTGGGTCATTTTGCCGTGGGATTGGAAGATGCGCTTTATCCGGTGGAGGCTTTTCAGATGCCGCGCCGTTCGGCGGGGAATACCGAAGCGAGATTCGGAGGATGGGAGAATACGGTGGTGGTTGCGGTTTCGGAAAGCGGTGAAACAGACAGGCTGCTGGAAGCGGTCAGCCAATTTAAACAGAAGAACTGCCGAATATTAAGCATCACGAATTCTTCGCTTTCAACACTAGCCAGACTGTCGGATTGGAATTTTGCCTATCATCTGAATCCAATCCGCATGAACGGGGGATATAATGGTACGACGCAGGTTCCGGTTATTTTTATTATGGAAGCTCTGGCGAAAAGGATGTAGGCGCCGTCTGTACATGAATTTATATAGGGAATTATATAGGGAATGAAAAGAAAACAGCTTGTTACTTGTCCTGTAACAGGCTGTTCTTTAATATAGTATCTGAAAAGACAATATGTAATACGGCTGTGCTGAACATAATTTGGCGGGAAAGCTGCAAGTCTAAAGCAGGAAACATCGATATGGAGCCGGGGATTCTCAGCACGGCGGATTTAGGGCAGGGAGGCGATATCATATGAAGGAACTAGAAAAATGCATGGCGGGAGAATACTATGACTGCCACGACAAAATATTTTTGGATTTTAAGGCGCGTACAAGAAAGCTGTTGAAAGAATATCACGCGCTTGCGTATGAACAAAAGAAAGAGAAAACAGAGCTTTTGAAGCGTTTGTTCGGGGGAATCGGAACCAACGTATCGGTAGGGCAGCCGTTTATCTGCGATTACGGACGGAATGTATTCATAGGGAACCACGTATCGGTTAATATGAATTGCACATTTGTGGACTGTAATACCATAACCATCGGTGATCATGTTCTGATTGCGTCTAACGTGCAGCTCTATACGGCGGCTCATCCCGTAGATTTGAAGGAACGGCTGACTCCGGGCTGGAACCCGGAATCCGAGCAGTATTTCTGCCGTACCTATGCGCTGCCGATTCGGATTGGAAATGGCTGCTGGCTGGGAGGAGGCGTGATTGTCCTTCCGGGCGTGACCATTGGCGACGGCTCCGTAATCGGAGCCGGAAGTGTTGTTACAAAGGATGTTCCCGGTAATTCGCTGGCGGTCGGGAATCCTTGCAGGGTAATCCGCCGGATCAATGAGGAGGATTGGAATGATAAAAATAGTGGCTTTTGATTTGGACGGTACGATCGCAGATACGATGCCTTTGTGTATGGAAGCATTTTGTGAAAGCGTTTCTAATTATGTAGGACATGAACTGACGGAAAAAGAGGTTGTTGCAGCCTTCGGTTTAAATGAAATCGGCATGGTGAAGGCAGTTGTAGAAGAAAGTCAAAAACAGGAACCGGCGATATGCGATTTCTATGCCCGGTACGAATTACTGCACAGAGAGGTAACCGAGCCATTTCCGGGTATATTGGATCTGTTTACGTTTCTGAAGGAAAAGAATATGATATTGGCTCTGATTACAGGAAAAGGCGAGAAGAGCTGTATGATTTCTTTGAGAAATTTAGGATTATCCGAAATGTTTGACGAAATACGATACGGTTCTGAGCTGGCGCCGAATAAAACAGAAAATATAGAGAGCCTGCTAGAAAAATACGGCGTCTCTAAGAACGAGTTCTGCTATGTAGGAGACGCCCTTCAGGATATAACCGCCTGCCGGGCGGCGGGCGTGGTTTGCTATTCGGCCGCTTGGCAGGAATCTGCGGATCCGGTAATCTTGGAAGAAAGTAATCCGAATCATGTCTTTTACAGCGTAAAGGGACTGCATGAGTATTTGGAGCGGCAGGTAATCCGCCGGACATTCTGCGGACAGGAGTGATATATCATGTTTCATACTGCTTTCTCTCCGCATAATATTGACGTGATTGGGGACACGTGGTATTATGACACAGGCGTTGTTGCTTATGGCAGCAAAGCGTTTGGAATGATATGAGAATAAAGTGGAATCGCACTAATATTACAAAACAGATTTTCCGGGGAGGAGTATCTCCGTGTCAGAATTTGTGGGCGTATAAAGATGGCCGGGAAACGGTCTATATGGAGGGCAGGCTTATGGAATATTCAGGAGAGTTTTTTGAGCGGGCCGGGGAAGCCGTGTCGGCCGTCGGGAGCCGTGAGCAGCATAATGGTATAAAGAATGTTCAGAACCTGGAGACCGTCATCAATGAGGGTCTTCGCGTCGCGCTGCTGGAGGAGACGCCGGATCAGTCGCTGGAGGTGCTGCTGGAGCGCCTGGGAAAAGCGCTGAATGGGGAACGTACCTATATATTTGAGCAAAATGAGTTCGGCGGCGACGACAACACTTACGAGTGGGTGGCCGACGGGGTGAAGCCGGAAAAGGAGAATCTTCAAAATGTTCCCTCGGAGGTGTGCGCGAGCTGGTATCAAAATTTCAGCGTCGGCAAGCATATTGTCATTGAAGATCTGGAAGAGATCAAGGAGACGATCCCGATTCAATATGAAATTCTGAAACAGCAGAATATTCAGTCTCTTGTGGTGGTTCCTCTTTATGACGGAAAAAAACTGATCGGTTTTTACGGCGTGGACAATCCGCCTGTGAAGCTGTTAGAATACGCATCGAATATGCTTCAGACCGCGGCGTACTTTATCGTATCCTCTCTGAAACGGCGCAATTTGGTTCGCGAGCTTCAAAAGCGGAGTTATGATATTCTTCACGCCCTCAGCGTGGACTATCTGGGCATCTATCAGGTGAATTTCGATACCGGCGAATGCGAGGTATACCGGGACAGCGAAGGGATGGGGATGAATTGGGCCGTCAATTTTGAGGACGGCTATCAGACTGCTATGGAGCGGTATATTTCCCAGTATGTGGTTCCCCGGGATCAGGAACGGCTCCGTGCCGTGACCAAAAAAGACTATGTACTCGCCCAGCTTAAGAGAAAGAAAAAGTTCGATGTCCGGTATCAGGTGAAAGACAGTTCCCAAGGATTGAAACATTTAGAGATTCATTTTTCCGCCACAGAGAAGACGGAGGAAGAGAACTGCGCGATTTTTGCCCAGCGCGATGTCAATGCCGTGGTCGAGCAGGAAGAAAAAAATAAATTGGAGGCAAGACAGAGCTTGGAGGATATTCTGGAAGGCGCCAGAACCGGTATTTGGACGATTGAGTTGGAGGAAGGCTGCCAACCGAGGATGTATACAGACCGTACCATGCGGATTCTCTTAGGAGTACCGGACACGATCGAACCGGAGGAGTGCTATCGGCGATGGTTTGCAAGCATTGAGCCGGATTATGTGGAGATGGTGCAGGAGGCGGTACGAGAAATGCTGGAAACCGGGCGGTCCGAAGTGATTTACCCATGGAAACATCCAAAGCTTGGGAAAATTTATGTCCGCTGCGGCGGCGTGCCGGACAGAACGTTCAAAAAACCAGGAGCCTGCCTGAACGGATACCATCAGGATATCACGGAGATCATGGTGACCAGAAAGAAACAGGAGCAGGCTATCATGGATCTGCTGGAAAAGGTTAGACAGGCAAATTCGGCAAAGAGCGAATTCCTAACCCACATGTCCCACGACTTACGAACGCCTATTAACGGGATTTTGGGAATGCTGGCCATTATGGAGAAAAGTCAGGACGAGCCGGAGCGGCAGAAAGAGTGCAGGGACAAAATCCGTGTGTCAACGGAGCATCTGCTGTCTCTGGTGAACGACGTTCTTCAGGTCAGCAAGTTAGAGAGCGGAAGATTGGCGGTAGTAGAGGAACCGTTTGACCTATGCGATATATTGGATAGCTGTATCGCGATCTCATCCGTTCAGGCGGAGGAGAAGGGGATCCGGCTGACGTTGGAGAAAAACGGCCTGCAGCATAGCAGATTGATTGGAAATCCAATGTACTTGAAGCAAATCCTGATAAATATCATCGATAATGCCCTTAAATATAACCGGCCCCATGGTTCTGTATTTGTCCGGGTAAAGGAGACCGCCTGTCAGGGCGCGGCTGCAGATTATCAGTTTGTAATTGAGGATACCGGAATTGGTATTGGGGAGAACTTTAAAAGTCACATTTTTGAGCCGTTTTCTCAGGAAGATCAAGGCGCGAGAACCCACTATAACGGCGTCGGGCTTGGGATGTCTACTGTGAAGAAATTGGTGGATCAGATGAGGGGAACCATTGAGGTAGACAGCCAGATCGGAAAAGGGAGCGTGTTTCGGATTACGCTGCCTCTCCATATTGATGCGGCAAGAAGTACGCAGCCTGTAGAAGCGGAGCAGGATGCGCAGGAGAATATTGCCGGAATGCGGGTTCTTTTAGTGGAGGATAACGAGATTAACTGTGAAATTGTGGAATATATGCTTAAGGAGGCAGGGGCTAAGGTTGTAACTGCGAACGACGGAAAAGATGCAGTGGATACGTTCGCAGCTTCCGAGCCGGGATCGTTTGACTGCGTACTTATGGATTTGATGATGCCGGTTATGAGCGGATATGAGGCGACCCGCGTGATTCGCGGTCTGGACCGACCAGACGCAAAAGCCGTACCCATCATAGCTTTATCGGCTAACGCATTTGAAGAAGACGTCGCATTGGCAAAGGATGCCGGAATGAATGAACATTTGGCGAAGCCGGTGGACATTAAAAAAATGTTCCAGGTCATGAGCCGGCTGAGTTATTAACGCTTTTTTGCGAACTTAACGTATCCTTTTGCTTTTTAACTAGAATTACGTAAAGAATGGAGCTGAAGATAGTATGGAAATCAAGGTTTTGCCGCGTTCCTTGAAAATCAGCATAGCGGTGGTTATTTGTTTGAATATTTTTATTTTTTCTTTTTTGGGCGTATCCATTAACAAAAAGAGTGAAGACACGATCGAGAATATAGGTTCCACTTATATGGCCAGAATGAACGATCAGGTATCTTTACATTTTGAAACTATTATTGCTCTGCGTCTGACTATGGTGGAATCCATAGCGCGTGTAGCGGCGGATGAAGAAGGTTACGGTTCAAAAGAAGAAATTGAATACGGCGCAAGGGCAAGGAAGTTTTTATGCGCCGCTTTATATTCGGCCGACGGCGAAATTGAAATGATTTTCGGCGATTCTGTGAAGCCGAACAATCCGGGCCCCTTTTTGGACAGTCTGAAAAGAGGAGAGCGCAAAGTTGCGTCTGCTGTTGACAGCAGCGGAAATGAAGTGATTTTATTTGGCGTTCCCTGCGAATATCCCATGTCCGATGGAAGCGGCAGCCTTGCGCTTGTGGTCGGGCTTTCTTCCAAGTATATGGGAGAAGTTCTTTTTCTTGAAACAGAAAATCCTCTGATTTATTCATTTGTCATACGCAAAAACGGAAGCTATGTAATCCGGGACCAGGAAAGCGTAAACGAAAATTATTTTGACAGGCTTTACCGTATCTTCGACGGCCAGAATGAGAAGGCTGATTATTATATTGGGAAGCTGACGGCTGCGATGAACGCGAGTGAAGATTATTCCGTAATTTTGAAAAGCGGCGAATCCCGCCGTCATTTGTATTGTACCAGTTTGCCTTACTGCGAATGGTATTTGGTAACCGTTCTTCCGTTTGCCGAGTTGGATCAAGAAATTTCAGGCATGAGCAGCCATTGGCTCGTCCTCGTTTATACTGCTTCTTTTGCTGTAATTGCTATGCTCCTATATATATTCTTGCAGTATTTCCGCGCGTTTCGGAATCAGGTATCGGAATTAAAGCGCATGAATGCGGAGATGGACGCTGCGCGTAAAGCTGCGGAACAGGCGCAAAAAGAAGCGGAGCAGGCGAACGCGGCAAAGCAGGAATTTCTGTCCAGCATGAGCCACGACATACGCACGCCTATGAATGCGATTATTGGTATGACGTCAATTGCCATGGCCAATACGGATAATCCGGAGCAGGTTCAGGAATGTCTGCGTAAAATCGCATTATCCAGCAACCACCTGCTGGGCCTGATTAACGACGTACTGGATATGTCGAAGATTGAAAGCGGAAAAATGACGCTGAATATTATGCCGACGTCCTTAAGGGAGGTTATGGAGAGCATTGTAAATATCATGCAGCCGCAGGTCAAAGGGAAGAATCAGCGGTTCAATGCGGTTGTCTATGAAATCATAGCGGAAAATGTGTGCTGCGACAGCGTGCGGCTGAATCAGGTCTTGATTAATTTGCTGGGCAACGCCGTCAAATTTACGCCGGAAAAGGGATTTGTTCAGGTGGCTCTCTATCAGGAAGCGCTGCAGGATCCGTCCCGTGTTCGCACACATTTCCTGGTGAAGGATACGGGTATCGGCATGTCGGAGGAATACCAAAAGGAAGTATTTGACTCCTTTAGCAGAGAGGACAACGCTCGTGTGCAGAAAACAGAGGGTTCAGGGTTGGGAATGGCAATTACCAAGTATATCGTGGACGCTATGGGCGGTACGATTTCTGTCCAAAGCGAACAGGGCAAAGGCACCGAATTCCATGTTGTTTTCGATCTGGAAAAAGCAAAAGAGCCAGAGGATGATACATCCCTTCCTGATTGGAATATGCTTGTAGTAGATGACGACGAACGGTCATGCGTCAATGCGGTTCGTACCTTAAAGACAATCGGGATCCATTCGGAATGGTGTCTGAACGCTGAATACGCAATGGAAATGATCGCTGAACGCCGCCGCCGAAACGACGATTATCAGATCATTCTTCTAAACTGGAAATTACCAGGTATGACTGGAATTGAGGCCGCGCGGGAGATCCGTTTGAAATATGGGGAAACGTCTCCGGCGTTGCTGCTCTCGGCCTGTGATTGGAGCGAGATTGAAGAAGAAGCCAGGCAAGCGGGGATTTGCGGATTTATTTCCAAACCTCTGTTTCGGTCTGCTTTGCTTGACGCTCTTAAAGTATATGCCGGTACTCCCGGCGAGAAAGTCGAAAAAGCGGAAGAAACCTTTGATCTTGAGCTGAAAGGGAAGCACATTTTATTGGCGGAGGATAACGAACTTAACTGGGAAGTTGCGAAGGAGCTTCTTTCTGTCCTTGAAATGGAATTGGATTGGGTTGAAAACGGGCGGAGCTGCGTTGAGAAATTCGAGAACTCTCCGGTTGGATATTACGACGCGATTATTATGGACGTACGGATGCCTGTGATGGACGGCTACGAAGCGACCAGGGCGATTCGGGGGCTGGAACGCGGGGATGCGGATGTTCCTGTTATTGCTATGACTGCGGATGCGTTTGCGGAAGATATTCAAAAGTGCTTGGAGTGCGGTATGGATGATCATTTAGCAAAACCGATTGACGTGCAGGTTATTGCCCGTAAATTGAAAAAATATCTGAAATCATAGGTATCGACTGCAGGCGGCAAGATAACTTTTTATGTGACTGGAACGGATACTGTATGATAAAGAGGAGAAAAATTAAGCATGCTTCAGATTTTATTCATAGTATTTTTCATTTCACTTTGCATATTTGCCGGGATCATGGCGCGCGATCCCAGGACATTATGGAGCGGGGCATCTTTCTTCGGGATGATGCTCTGCATGGCGTTATACCTGTTTTTTCTGGTATCTCAGTACTCGGAATGGCTGGCGCTGCATCAGGGAGTAATAGCGGTTCTGGTCTTTTTTGTGATAGCGGCAATGGGCAGTGTAATTGTGTTTCCGGCAGTTTTAATGCTTTTGTTTTTTGTTGAGGGAATCAGGATGATCCGGCATGAGGGAATAAAACCCTCGAATTTGCTGTCCATGCTGTTTTCTGTTTTGCTGTATGGATATGTGGCGGTTTGGCCGTCGATTGGAAATTTAGGTGATAATGCGATCAGCAGAACGGTTTACGGGAGTATTAGTTTTGCGGCGCTGTACGTATTGTCGCTGATGGCGATGTATACATTATCCGGTATTCTGAACCTGATTCATCTGAAAAAGAACAGAAAAGCAGACTATATTATTGTGCTGGGCGCCGGGATAATCGGAAGCCGGGTTACTCCGCTGTTGGCGGCTCGAATTGACAGGGGAATTGAACTGCTGAACCGCAATCCAAACGCCCTGCTGATTATGTCCGGAGGGCAGGGGCCTGGCGAGGACATACCGGAAAGCGAAGCTATGGCGGCGTATGCGATGAATAAAGGCGTGGATAAAGAAAGAATTATCATGGAGCGCAAATCGGTGTCAACCGAAGAAAATCTTCGGTTTTCGAGGGAGCTGACAGATAAAGAGAACGCCAGGATTATCGTAGTGACGACGGCGTACCATGTGTTTCGAGCATTGATTTTGGCGAAACAGCAGGGAATCAAGTGCATAGGATTCGGAGCGAAAACAAAGTGGTATTTTACGCTGAACGCGTTGATTCGTGAATTTGCCGGGTATTTGCATCTTACCTGGAAGAGACATGGGATTGTGGTCGGCATAATAACGGGAATGTTTGTAATACTGAATATGCATTTGTGACTGCTGCAGGAGAATTGATTTATGGAAAGGAAAGAAGCGATAATGAGGCTCGTTTTATAATGGAAAGATTATAGTACTTGGAGGATTATGGATGAAAAAGAGAGAATATTTGCCGCAAATCAAATTGTCGGATTCGCAGAAAGAGCGTTTGAATGCCGAGATTAAGGCATTTTATCTGGATGAACGGGGGGAAGAAATCGGAATGATCGAACAGATGCAGTTATTGGAGTTGTTTGAGCGGAAAATGGCGCCGGTCATCTATAATAAGGCGCTTGATGATGCGAAGCAGTGGTTTGTACAGATGATGGATAATATGGATTCGGATTATTACACATTGTATAAAGATGAGAATTGACGGCGTACAATTATGACGTCAGTAGATTTCTACGATGAAGTCTCCGGCGAATGTTTGAAATAAGGCAAAGAGCAGAGGTGTTTTATGATTATTGGAGCGTTTATGGTTCCTCATCCGCCGCTTATCATACCGGATATTGGCAGGGGAGAGGAGCAGAAGATTGGGAGAACCGTTGAGGCATATCAGGAGGTAGGACGCCGGATTGCTGATATGAGGCCGGAAACAATTATTTTGATTTCGCCGCATCAGAAGATGTATGCAGATTATTTTCACATTTCCCCGGGAGCAGGAGCGAACGGGGATTTTGGCCAGTTTGGAGCGGGCCGGGTCAGGATTGAGGCCGTCTATGACGCGGAATTCAGAGAGAATCTCTGCA
This sequence comes from uncultured Dorea sp., assembly GCA_910588745.1. Lineage (GTDB taxonomy): Bacteria > Bacillota > Clostridia > Lachnospirales > Lachnospiraceae > Claveliimonas. The sequence goes on from CAJURK010000022.1 coordinate 17,581, forward strand.
AAATAGCAGAGGCGGGGGAACTGCCTGCAGGGACTGCCGGGGAACGGGACAAGCGCCTGGATCACGGTACGATGGTACCCTTGTATTTCATAAATCAGTATTGGAGCGGTTATAGGCTAGTGAGGATAGGACTGTCAGGGCTTCCTTTTTCGGTTCATTATGAATTAGGACAGCGGATCCGGGAAACAGCTCAAGTGCTGAACCGAAGAACCGTGTTGATTGCCAGCGGAGATTTATCCCACAGGCTTAAGGAAGACGGACCCTACGGATATAGAGAGGAGGGGCCGTCCTATGACAGCCGGATTATGGATGTGATGGGAAGCGCCGATTTTGGCAAACTGCTGGATTTTTCAGAGGATTTCTGTGAAAGGGCGGGAGAGTGCGGACACCGTTCGTTTGTGATGATGGCGGGCGCGCTGGACCGCAGGCGTGTTTCTTCCAGCAGGCTTTCCTATGAAGGGCCTTTTGGAGTGGGTTATGGAATCTGTAGTTATGAAGTTCTTGGCAGGAACCTGCAGAGGAATTTTTTGGATCAGTATAGAAAGAAGGAGCAAGAGCGGCTTGCGCGGCTGAAAGAAAACGAGGACGCCTATGTGCGGCTTGCAAGAAAGACAATCGAAGAATACATCCGCACGGGCAGGAAAATTCAGCCTCCGCGGCAGCTTCCAAAGGAAATGTATGGAAGCAGGGCCGGGGTATTTGTTTCCATCAAGAAAGAGGGGCGTCTTCGTGGATGCATTGGGACGATCAGGCCTGCGCATGCATCCGTTGCCGGGGAGATTATCGAAAACGCGGTCAGCGCAACCGCAAAAGACCCCAGGTTTTCTCCCGTGGAACCGGAGGAGCTTGCACAATTGGAAATCAGCGTGGACGTACTGGGAGAAATTGAAGAAATTCATTCGCCGGAACAACTGGATGTAAAACAGTATGGAGTAATCGTGACCAGAGGTTTCCGCCAGGGGCTGCTGCTTCCGAACTTGGAAGGCATTGATACGGTAGAGGAGCAGATTGCAGTTGCAAAGCAGAAGGCGGGGATGAAACCGGAAGAAGAAGCGGGCCTGGCGCGTTTTAAAGTAAACCGGCACCGGTAGGGCGGCTGTCGGTTTAGTATCTCAGCTTGATATTAGACAGAGTTACATTTGCTTTGTATCCTTTTGTCTGCAGCATATATTCCATGCCGCTTTTGGCAAGATCAATATGGTTCTGGGGCGCGACCATGATTTCTTCGATCGGCAGATTTTTCTCAGTTAATGGAATCTCAATATAAGGAAGCATGAAGCCGTCTTTTGCGCGGAACTGCACCCTGGTATCTTTTTGTTTTTTAAAAATAAAACGATATTCTTGTTCTTCGGCGAAACCTTCATGTTTGAAAAACATAGCGTACACTTCGATAGTACGCTGGAATTTCCGGCAGGCTTTCTGATAGATTTCGTCTTCGCGGTTTTTGCTTCCAATTTCTAAAATGTCGTCTAAAGGCATCCGGAGCAGGTTTGGCAGGTAGCTGCAGATGTTTTTTCGGATTAGCTGCATCTGCTGTTTTGTGTTGTAGATCACAAGTCCGTGATAGGCGATTTCCGTTGCTTCTTCAATTCTTGCAATAATTTCATCGCTCTGAAAGCCGATGTTATAACCGGTCTTGTTTGCAAATTCCGACCACATCGTGATACTGTCCCGGCACTTTGAGAAAGATAGCACAAAATATTCCCGATTCTTCTGTTTTTCGGCGTAAATGGAATCTTGGAGAAACATTTCTTTCAGCGCCGGAGTTTTTATGTTCTCCTGGCAGACTTTATCAATGATTCCCTGAACATGGGAAAATTCGTTGGGGTCATTTAAGAAATCGCTTTTTGTTGCCCAAAAACAATTGTGGCTCAGAATGCCGTTGACGCCGTTGCTTTTGGTATAGTGGTATAGAATACTGCCTTTTTCTGCATGCTGCAGTTTCACTTGTCTTCCCGACATATCGCATCCTCCCCTGATTTCTGGTTGTTTGTTTCGGTATTTTTGCGGGTTTCAAGTTTAAAAATCCTCTTATAAGAGAGTTTACATCGGATTCTTTGACCTTTTGACCCTGGTATCATAATATTAATATAGACGCAAAAGTAAAAGAATTCAATATGATTCTTCCAAAAGTCATTTATATGGAAAATCGTCGTTGTTTAGACACTTCTGGCCGGAAGCGCAATACAAAAACTCCCCTCTGCCGGTTTGCACTGACAGAGAGGAGTCTTCGCTTATTGGAATTTTGTGAAAAGGTTTTTGCGTGATATCCCCTTAGGCCCACCGCCTTGATGAGCCATTGGAGGCGCATTAATGCTTTGCGTAGACAGGGGATCTCTTGATACCCGGTTCGGCGGAAGTGTGTCCGTCATTGGGGACGTCTTCTAACTCGCGGCTGCTGAGATTTCCCACTTCCATTGCGTCGGCAAAATTGATGGGATGATTGCGCATGTGGACTTTCAGCAGTTCAAACAGCCGCAGTGTGGGGCGTTTTGCTTCCAGTACGCCTGATACGTCGATATATTTGCAGCCGGTCTGCGCGGCCAGTTTTTTCAGTCTCTGGTTCATCTCAAATGCGTTCTTACTGTCTGAGATGATTGGCACGATATAAATGGATGCCTTTGTCTTGGTGTGGATCATGTAAAGCAGCCATTCATATTTGGCGATAAAATTGTCAATATCAACATGGTCGTCCAGAATGTCAATATCTCCCATGTTTACAAATATCTTACGCGGATTCAGGTCGTACAAACATACCTTTAAGTAGCTTTCAATTTGGTCGATCCGCACGTTTTTAACGCTTCGGTTGTAGATTGGCTCGGTAATGCGGAAGGCCTGCGCCAGTTCCCCTACGGGCAGGGATGCAAAGGTGTTGGAGCCAAAAAGTACAACGCCGCCGGCTTCTGTAATACTGTTTAATTCACGATAGGTTTCCATTTCATCGTCTCCTTGTTTATGAATTGAAGATTTCAGGGATGCAGATGGGGCGGGTTCTGCAACGGTGTCGGAAGCTGCGTTCATAGCAGTATGGCCGGCCGTTCCGGATAGCTGTCTGCCGAGCTTCGCATTTGCAGCTTTTGCCTGTCTGTCATAGCGGCGGTTGATAAAGTATACGATTACGTTGGCGGATACAATTACCAGGTTCAGCAGGTATACGGCCAGTACATAATTGAATTTGTGGGCATAGATTTTTGCGGTAATTCCAGCTACGTATCCGATAATGATCAGGAGTATAAACTGGAGGCTCATGTTGCGGGCTGATTTCGCTTTGATATTCTTGGCAAGATTCATAGGCCAGGATAATCCAAAGCAGACCAGCATGGTTGATTCTAATAGTTCAGCCATTATTATTTTCCTCACTTTCTTTTAGATAGCTTAGATCACATTCTTTTTTTGTTCCTCAGATAGTGTAACATTGACTTACAATTACGTCTAATATATAATATTTATCAAAATCATAATGTGTATATTATGAATATGAAAAATAAAGATAAGGGAAGGCGCTTTTCTTAATAAAAGCGGCGGAACATGATAGGAGAACTATTTCAAAAATGTTTAGGGTACAGAAAGGAAAACAGACATGGAATTGATGCAGATCCGGTATTTTTTGGAGACGGCAAGGACGAAGCATATGACTAACAGCGCGAAAAATCTGCATATTACGCAGCCTGCGCTGACCCAGGCGATCCGGAGGCTTGAAAATGATCTGGGGGTGCCGCTTTTCGCGGCAAAAGGACGAAATATTGTCTTAACAGAGTATGGGCAATATTTACAGAAGAAACTAGAGCCGTTGATGAAGCAGATGGATGATATTCCGGAACAGCTTAAGATGATGGTCGCCTTAGAGGGAGAGACGATACATATGAATGTGCTGGCGGCCTCCAGCCTTGTAATGGAAGCGATTATTGAATATAAGAAAGAGCATGAGGATATTAATTTTCAATTGCATCAGAACAATGAGAGCGAACTGTATGATATTGCGGTTACAACAAAATTATTTTACCAGGGGGGCGACGGGAAGAATAGTTTTGCATGTGGGGAAGAGATTTATCTTGCCGTGCCGGAAAATGGGAGATATAAGGGAAAAAATTCTATTTGCTTAGTGGAAGCGGCGGAGGAAGAATTTGTCAGTCTTCTTGGCTCCAGGGAGTTCCGATATATCTGCGACCGGTTCTGTCAGCATGCGGGGTTTACTCCTAAGATTATTTTTGAGAGCGATAACCCTTCCGCCGTTAAAAATATGATTGCGGCGAATATGGGGATCGGTTTCTGGCCGGAATTTACCTGGGGCAGCGCTGAGGGTGAAAATGTTAGGCTATTGAAAATTGAAGAGCCGGTTTGCCGGAGGGATATCATTATCAATTATAATCGAAATAAAACGGATCACCATAATGTAGTAGAGTTTTATGAGTTTCTGACCACTTTTTTTCAGGAAAGAAAGCGGTTTCGTCCTGGCGAAGAGAGATAAGCCTTTGGGTATATCGGATCCTTTGAGGACGGAAAATAAAAGATACGGCCGGGAATCCATGGATTCCCGGCCGTACCTTAGTTTATGATTCAATATGTTTTTTCAGGGCGGTAAAGGATTCCGCGCTGATTACGTGTTCAATCCGGCAAGCGTCTTCGGCCGCGACTTTCGGGTTCACGCCCAATTTGGTCAGCCATGCGGAGATAACCTGATGGCGTTCATAGACGCGTTCAGCAATCTCTTTTCCGGATTCTGTGAGCGTAATAAAACCTTCTGGGGATACGATGATATCTTCGCTCTGGCGGAGTTTCTTCATAGCGACACTGACGCTTGACTTTTTAAAATCTAACTCGGCGGCAATGTCAACAGCCCGCACCACCGGGCGTTTCTGGCTTAATATTAATATGGTTTCAAGGTAATTTTCAGAAGATTCATTATTTGTCATTTATTACACCTCATATTTCGTAATCGGATAGGTTTGTCTGTGATTCCTGCTCATCCTTTTTATTCGTATCCGTTCCGCTTCTTTTTCGCTGCCGCAGAACTTTTGGATATCTGTTTAATCTCGGGCGAATGTGAACTGATCTACCAGTTTTTTCAGGCTTGCGGCTTCCGCGGAAAGCTCTTGGCTTGCGGCGGCGCTTTCTTCGGCGGTGGCGCTGTTGCTCTGCACGACCGAAGTGATCTGGCTGATTCCTTCATTGACCTGAAGGACGGCGTCGGATTGCTCGTTTGATACCGCGGCAATCTGATCAATGGATTTGACCATAGACTGGATGCTGCCGACAACCTTCTGCAGCGTATCCGCCGTATGTGAGGCAATTTCGTTACCTGTCTTTACGGCTTCTGCGGAATGCGAGATGAGTACCGAGGTATTCTTGGACGCTTCGGCAGATTTACTTGCCAGGTTGCGTACTTCGTCTGCTACAACGGCAAAGCCTTTGCCGGCTTCCCCGGCTCTGGCCGCTTCCACGGCTGCGTTCAGAGCCAGAATATTGGTTTGGAACGCGATGTCTTCAATTGTCTTGATGATCTTTCCGATTTCATCCGAACTGGAATGGATCTTTTCCATAGCGGACATCATTTCCTGCATCTGCTGGTTGCATGCGGAGACTCCTTCGCCTACCTGATGGGTCTGCTGGCGGACGTCTAAGGCGCCGCTGGCGGTGTCTTTTGCCTGATCGGAGATCTCGCTGATCCGCGCGGCAAGCTCTTGCACGGAACTTGCCTGCTGGACAGAACCCTGGCTTAGGTTCTGGGCGCTGGAAGATACCTGGCTGCTGGCGTTAGATACCTGATCCGCGGACGTGTTGATCTGGCGCATGGTGTTGCTTAAACCTACTTTCAGTGTGCGCATAGAGGTTAGTATACTCTGAAAATCGCCTACATATGCGTCGGTGTGCTGAGATTGGATGTCAAGGTTTTGATTTGCCATCTCATGCAGCAGGAAACCGATATCGTGGATAATTGTAGATAAACCGGTTACCAGTTCGGCAGTCGATGCCGTTAACATTCCGGTTTCATCTTTGCTGACAACTTCCGGAACGGGCGATTCTAAGTCGCCTTCCGCCAGAAGACGCATACGTTCGGCGCAGGTTTTCATCGGGCGGCCGATGCTGTTGGCAAGTTTCAGAGCAACAATGATCGAAAGCAGGATAGCAAATACCATCATTACTAAATTTATGATGATATCAAAATATGTAGTGGAAAGATAGTCCGACTGTGGGGCGACAACGGCCAGACTCCATCCGTCGGTGCCGTTTACAGGGGCATAAGCCGCAAACATCTTTTCTTTTCCGCTTTTGTAGCTTCCAAAGTCATTCTTGCCTTCCCGCATGGAGGCGTGAATTGCCGCAAGTTCTTTTAAGGAAGAATCGCTTTGGGCTTCTGCTTCAATATTCTGTACGGTAATGGTATCCAGCGTAGTGTCCGCAATCGTATCGCCGGAATGATTGATCATATAGGCGCGGTTATTTTTGCTGACTTTAATTGAAGTAACGATATCGTTCAGGAATGTTTCCTGTGGAACAAAATAGACGACGCCCACGATGGCAGAACCCTGAATTCCGCCTTCATAGATGGGCGCTGCGACCATGATGGAAAGTTCGCCCGTTACTTTGCTGATCAGCGGCTCTGATACGCAGACATTGCCCTGCATAGCCTGTTTTACGTAATCGCGGTCGGAATAATTATTGCCGTCGAAGATACTGATTCCGTCGGAACCGACGATGTTTCCGCGCTGGAATCCATGCATACTGACCCGTTCATCTATGATTGAGCGCTTTTCTGCCAAAGGAACGTTTGCATCCATTAGCTGTGATATACAGCCGGTATCCATGGCGACGTTTTTGTATGCGGTAAGTTCCTGTTCAATACGCTCTGCTGCGAGAACTGCGGTTTCACTCATCATTTGATCCACAGTCTTAATGGTGCTGTTGTAATTGAGAGTAATACTGGCGGCTCCCACTACAATCTGTGTAATCAGGACCGTCACCATGAGACATAAGGTGATTTTTGTCCGAATACTTTTCATTTTTCTAACCTCCTGTTTCTTCGTTTAAATTAAGTATATGATATAGCATCATCTGTAATAAATTATAAGAATTTGTACTATGGTTTGTCAACTATCTTGTGCCTTTTTAAGGTGGGAAAAACGGAATAAAGTTACTGTTTGTCTGCGAATGACTGAAATGAGTTCTAATATTCTAAAAAAAGTTGTTGACTTCTAATCCTAGTTAGCATATACTAACTTATGGAATGAAAAAAATGAAATTTGGATAAATCGAAATGATTCAGAAAAGAGGTTGATGACGATGCCGCTTACGATGGCGAAAATGGGAGAGCCGCTTACGATTAAGAAGGTGGGCGGAAAGGAAGAGACAAGAAAATTTCTTGAGAGTTTGGGATTTGTTGCAGGAGGAGCAGTTACAGTAATATCGGATATCAGGGGAAACGTAATTGTGAATGTAAAAGATTCCAGAATTGCCATAGGAAAAGATATGGCTATGAAGGTGATGGTTTGATTTCATGAACAGGAAAGAAAGGAGGAGGTATGAAATGAAGACTTTGAGAGAAGCGGCCTGCGGCGAGACTGTGAAGGTGAGCAAACTGACAGGCGAAGGACCGGTAAAGAGACGGATTATGGACATGGGAATTACGAAAGGAACGGAGATATTTGTAAGAAAGACGGCTCCTTTTGGCGACCCGGTGGAGGTGACAGTAAGAGGATATGAGCTTTCAATTCGAAAAGCGGATGCAGAGATGATCTGCGTGGAATGCCGCGTCAATAATCAGTAGAAAGAAGGAGAGAGAATATGTCGGTGAAAATTGCGCTTGTGGGAAATCCGAACAGCGGAAAAACAACATTATTTAACGCATTGACGGGATCAAATCAGTTTGTAGGAAATTGGCCGGGGGTTACCGTTGAGAAAAAGGAAGGAAAACTAAAGGGATACAGGGATGCGGCTATTATAGATCTGCCAGGAATATATTCCCTGTCCCCCTATACGTTAGAAGAAGTGGTAGCAAGGAACTATCTTATCGGCGAGAGGCCAGACGCGATTATCAATATTGTAGACGGCACTAATATCGAACGGAATCTTTATCTATCTACCCAGATTATGGAACTTGGCATTCCTGTGATCGTGGCGGTGAATATGGCTGACCTTCTGGAGAAAAACGGGGATCAGATACATACCGGCAAACTGGCCGAGAAACTTGGATGCGAGGTGGTAACCATTTCTGCCCTAAAAGGAAATGGGATTAAAGAGGCGGCGGCAAGAGCCGTGCAGCTTGCGGGAGCAAAACATACAGCAGAGATCAGGCATGAATTCTGTAGGAAGGCTGAGGAAATTATTTCGGCGGTGGAAAATAAACTGGACGGAAAGGTTCCGGAAGAGCAGAAACGTTTCTTTGCAATTAAGTTGTTGGAGAAGGATGATAAAATTGCGTCCCGGATGTCGGAACTTCCTGATGTGACTGCTGAGATTCAGGAAATGGAAGAGGCGTTTGAAGACGATACGGAAAGCGTTATTACAAATGAACGCTATGTATATATTTCTTCTGTGGTTGGGGAATGCGTGTCCAAAAACCGGAAAGAAGAAATGACGGCTTCGGATAAAATTGACCGTGTTGTTACGAACCGGTGGCTGGCGCTGCCGATTTTTGCGGCGATTATGTGGCTGGTATATTATGTGTCCGTAACGACTGTAGGCGCGTTTGCTACGGACTGGACCAACGACGTATTATTCGGTGAAATCATCCCGCCCGGGATTGAAAGTGTGCTGGCGGCAATGAAATGTGCCGGCTGGCTGCAGGGATTGATTCTTGACGGTATTGTAGCGGGCGTGGGAGCGGTTCTCGGTTTTGTACCTCAGATGCTTGTGCTGTTCGTTTTCCTTGCATTCTTAGAATCCTGCGGATATATGGCCCGGGTGGCGTTTATTATGGACAGGATATTCCGTAAATTCGGCCTGTCCGGCAAATCGTTTATCCCGATGCTGATTGGAAGCGGCTGTGGAGTTCCCGGAATTATGGCGTCTAGGACGATTGAGAATGACAGAGATCGGAAGATGACGATTATGACCACCACTTTTGTACCTTGCGGGGCTAAGCTTCCGATTATTGCACTGATTGCGGGGGCGCTATTTGACGGGGCGTCCTGGGTGGCGCCGAGCGCATATTTTGTGGGAATTGCAGCGATTATCTGCTCTGGTATTATCCTGAAGAAGACAAGGATGTTTGCAGGCGATCCGGCGCCGTTTGTTATGGAGCTTCCCGCATATCATATGCCGACGGCCGGAAATATTTTAAGGAGTATGTGGGAGAGAGGCTGGTCCTTTATTAAGAAAGCCGGAACCATTATTTTGCTGTCTACGGTCGTTTTGTGGTTCCTGATGAATTTTGGATGGATGAACGGTTCTTTTTGCATGCTGGAAGCGGAAGAATTGAATTACAGCATTCTGGCTAGTCTGGGAAGCGTGATTGCTCCGGTTTTTGCTCCGCTGGGATGGGGCGACTGGAAGATGGCGGTGGCGGCAGTAACCGGGTTGATTGCAAAGGAGAATGTGGTAGGGACTTTCGGGATTTTGTTCGGCTTTGCGGAAGTTGCTGAGGAAGGCAATGAAATATGGGGGCGGCTTGCAGGGAGTATGACGGCGGCGGCCGGATATTCGTTCCTGGTATTTAATCTGTTATGCGCGCCTTGTTTTGCAGCTATGGGAGCGATTAAGAGAGAGATGAACAATGGCAGATGGTTTGCATTCGCGATTGGCTATCAGTGTCTGCTTGCCTATGTAGTATCGCTGGTGGTTTATCAGATTGGAACCGCGTTGACGGGCGGAGGATTTGGAATCGGCACAGTTGCGGCTCTGCTCCTCCTTGTGGGATTTATTTACCTGATGTTCAGGCCCTACAGGGAAAGCAAGTCCTTGAATATGAATGTCCGAGGCGTGGCAGGGGCAAAATGAGCATTATGATACGGGTGCCGGCGGCAGAGATCAGAAACGCCGCCGGCATTCATTCTGTGTATAATTATGAAAAGCAAATTGGAGGATAATTATGGGAACATTCGTCGTGCTTAGCGTTGTGCTTGTTTTGATATTTTTTGCAGCGAGAAGCGTTATACGCGATAAGAAATCCGGAAGATGCAGCGGCGGCTGCGCAGGCTGCAAAGGAGGCTGTATGTGCGGTCTGACGGATGAAAATGCCAAATGCAGTATTGGGGCGGATAAACAGAAAAAAACAGATGAATAAAAGAAGGATGGGGCGTTGCGCGGGGAACAAAAGCAGCGCATGCAAACGTTTCAGAACGAAAGGTTTAGAAAGCGTGCGATTGCTCCCCGCGTGAAAAAGAGATTGACTTACAGTTTTAAAATAATTCCTATGAAAGCGCCGATTAAGATCCAGACCAGCGGGTGGAGTTTTTTGCAGTACTTGATCTGCATACACCCGAAGGCCGCCGCACAGATGAAGGCGCCAAGATAGTCAATGGCAGTTATTCCGTTTCCGTTAACGACAGTCAGGGAAATTTTAACCAATTCCCACACGGCATAGCCGATCAAAGCGGCTACTGCGGGTCGGATACCGTAGAAAGCTGCCTGTACCGTCTTGTTTTCATTGAAATCGGCAAGGAATTTGGCTATTACCATAATGATAAACAGGGCTGGGGCGGCGAGAGACAGGGTGGCGACGACGGCTCCCGGGATTCCGGCGGCGTTGTAGCCTGCATAAGTCGCCATATTGATTCCTACCGGGCCTGGAGTACTCTGGCTGATGGCAATCATATTGGTAAGCTCTGCTTTCGTGTACCAGTCGTATTTGGCGGTTAGATCCATCAGGAAGGGTAGGGTGGCCATGCCTCCGCCGATGGCAAAGAGTCCGATTTTGAAAAATTCATATATAAGCTGGAAATAAATCATGTTCTCTTTTCCTCCCATCTTTTCGCAATGATTCCAGCCAGGGCGGATGCGGCTACCACCAGGGCCAAGGGTACGGGGGTAAAGCTTGCGAGCAGGAATCCTGCAAGAAACAGGAATATCCCCAGCTTGTCTTTTACGCCTTTCTGAGTCATAGTAACTACCGTCTGGAGCATCATCGCGCAGACCATGATTCGGATTCCGGCCAGCGCGTGCTGGACGTATGGAAGACTGATGAAATTCTTTAGAATCGAAGCAATCAGGCAAATGATAATCAGGGAAGGCGAGACCATACCGAGGGTTGCGATGACGCCTCCCAGGATGCCTGCCTCCTGAAAACCAACAAAGGTTGCCGTATTGACGGCGATAATACCTGGCGTACACTGTCCGATCGCGTACATATCAAGGATTTCTTCTTCAGTAACCCATTTCTTGGATTCCACCAGCTCGCGCTTTAGCATCGGCAGCATCGCGAGTCCGCCGCCGAAAGTGAGCGCGCCGATTTTAAAGAAACTAACGTAAAGTTCAGATAAGATTTTCCCAGAGGGTTTTGCACGGTGTTCCTTCATGATGCATAAGTCCCTTTCTTACATTTTTCTTTTTCATAACATATATCTGCAGTTCGTTTTTTAAAGAAGCGACGCCATAATCTGCGCGTAGATTTCCTGATTTTTTTGATACCAGTTTTTGGAGATCGTTTTGGCTTCTTCTTCGGATGGAACCGTAATGGTAAGGTCGATCAGAGGAAGCGCGCCTTCTATTACCTGGCAGCGGACAGAATATTCCCTGTTGGTATTCCGATAGTAGTCAGATTTGACGGAAACTTCATTTTTTAGTTCAAATTGCTTTTCTTTTAGATAATCATTTACATCCTGCCGTATAGCCTGGGATATATTTTTCCGAAACAGTCCAATGGTGGAAGCACCGTCGTCGGTCAGGTTGTACAGGGTTCGGTTGCGGACGGGTTCTTCTCGTATGAAGCCCGCGTCGGCAAGTTCGGAGAGCGCCTGCTGGAGTTTAAAATATGTGGTATATTCTTTGTTCAGCATAAAATCCGAAATCTGTGAATTGGACAGGGGAAAATCTACCCGATCCAGCATATATAGGATAATCAGTTTATAGAGAGTGAGTAATTCTGCCATTGATATAACTCCTTCCCTGCCAGATATCCTGGCTTTTAAGATAAGATTGTATCCGGTTCAATACCATACGTTTGTCCGCGGTCCATTGCGGTTCCACTAAAAGATGCTTCGGGCCGTCCCCGGTGAACCGGTGGATGACGATATCCGGCCTCAGACTGCTGATGCATTTGCCAAGAAGCGTAAGATATTCGTCTAAGGTCATAACGGGAAATGGATGCCGCCGGTATAAATCAGCCAGGTCGGTTCCTTCCAATATATGAAGAAGCTGCAGTTTGACGCCTTGGATATCCAAGGCGTTTAAATACCGTATAGTGCCAAGGGACGCTTCGGTATCTTCGGAGGGCAGCCCCAATATGATATGGACAATGACGGGAATTCCGATGTTGTTAAGCTTCTTTACGGCCTGCTCAAATACCGGAAGCCGGTATCCTCTGCGGATAAAGTCGGCGGACTTCTGGTGGATCGTCTGCAGTCCAAGCTCGACCCAGACTGGTTTTTCTAAGGAAAGCTCCTGTAAAAGCGACAGGACTTCTTCCGGCAGGCAGTCCGGCCTGGTTGCAATGGATAGAATTTCGACGTCGGGATGACGAATCGCTTCGGTAAAGACTTTACGGAGCTTGGACAGCGGGCCATAAGTTCCGGTATAGGACTGGAAGTACGCAATATAGCCGCCGCCCTGATATTTCTTTGCAAGCAGGGCTTTTCCCGCTTCTAACTGGCTGGTAACGGACAGATTCCGGTCTCCGGCAAAATCGCCGGAACCGCTGGAACTGCAGAAAAGACAGCCTCCATATCCCAGCGTCCCGTCTCGGTTAGGACAGGTAAATCCTCCGTCCAGCGCGATCTTATAGAGCTTTTTTCCGTAGGTTTCTTTCATATAACAGTCCAGGGAGTAGTAGCGTTTTTCGCCCCAGCGGGTCCTTGCCGGTATTTTTTCCACAGATACGGCCTCTTCTATGCTTTGTGCGGAACGGATGCCGGAGTCTGTGTCTTTGATATGATGTTGGTGTGCTTTCGCCATATCAAATATGTTCTTTGACAGCCTGGCTTACTACGTCCGCCACTCTGGGATCAAAGGGTTCCGGAAGGATATTGTCCTCATGCAGTTCGTCGTCCGGGACAAGACCCGCGATAGCGAATGCGGCCGCAAGCTTCATTTCTTCGGTAATCTGAGGCGCCCGTCCTTCCAGCGCTCCTTTAAAGATGCCGGGGAAAGCGACTACATTATTTACCTGATTCGGGAAATCGCTGCGTCCGGTTCCAATTACCTTTGCGCCTGCTTCCTTGGCAAGGTCGGGCATGATCTCCGGCACCGGATTGGCCAGGGCAAAGAGAATCGCGTCCGGATTCATGGAAGCCGCCATTTCCTTGGTTACGATACCGGGCGCGGAGACGCCGATGAAGATATCAGCCCCTTTTAGGGCGTCTGCAAGGCTTCCCTGTTTTCCGGATAAATTAGTGATCTCAGCCATCTGCTTCTGCATCCAGTTTAGTCTCGGGGAGTCTTTGCTGATGATTCCCTTGGAATTGCACATGGTAATGTCTTTGAATCCATATTTTAATAGAAGTTTGGTAATGGCAACCCCCGCGGCTCCGGCTCCGCTCATAACGACTTTGGCGGTCTCCTTTTTCTTGCCGGTAACCTTTAAGGCGTTGATGATGCCCGCAAGGACTACGATAGCAGTGCCATGCTGGTCGTCGTGGAAGACGGGGATGTCCAAAAGTTCTTTTAACCGTTCTTCCACTTCAAAGCACCGGGGCGCGCTGATGTCTTCCAGATTAATGCCGCCGAATGCCGGGGCAATATGGACCACGGTTCGGATGATTTCTTCCGTATCCTGGGTGTCAAGGCAGATGGGAACTGCGTTTACGCCGCCGAATTCCTTGAAGAGAACAGACTTTCCTTCCATTACGGGCATCGCGGCGAGGGCGCCGATATTGCCGAGACCGAGGACTGCGCTGCCGTCGGATACTACGGCGATGGTGTTGGATTTGATGGTGTAAGCGTAAGCGGCCTCTTTGTCTCCGGCGATGGCTCTGCAGGGTTCCGCTACGCCGGGAGTGTAGGCGACGGCCAGGTCTTCTCTGGAATTTACGTGGGATTTGGCAGTAGTTTCAATCTTGCCGTTCCATTCTTTGTGCATCTGCAATGCTTTTTCATTGATTGTCATATGATTCACCTGTTCCTTATAAAATATTCGTTTGATGCGCCCGCCGTAAAAGAAGCGTGGGAAGGCGCTTATGGCATTTGTTTTGTAACGATTATCATATCATTCTTAAGGGATTAAGTCAATGTTGCGGCCTATATGCTGCATAGTCCGTAAGAAAGTGATTCAGGAGCGAGGAAATCTCATTCGCGAAGCAAATTATAGATGAATTTGCGAAGGCTGCTGCGAGCGGAGCGAACAGTAACGATCTTATGCGGGCAGCGATACCCGCAAGAAAAAAGGATTGCAAAAAAATGGAAATCATGTATAATGGTTATATATTTCAAAAAGTCAGTTCCGGCTGCTATTCCCAATGTGACAGATGATATGGCGAATTGAAGAAAAGAAAGGAATTATTTTAATGATGAGAGAAAAGTATGAGTCTCTGCCGTTAGCTACGTTAAAAGAGCTGGCTAAGGCAAGGGATATTTCTGGTATTTCAGGAATGAAGAAAGCCGAGCTTATAGAACGTATGCTGGAAGAAGATATCCGCGATAAGGAGCGTTCGGCGAATACCGGGGATAAAGAGAAGCAGGAAATTCATGATATTGACAAGCTTGACAGCGGTGTTACGGCGAACGGAATTCTAGAGGTGATGTCCGACGGATTCGGTTTTATCCGCTGCGAGAATTATCTTCCGGGGGAGAATGATATCTACGTATCTCCGTCCCAAATTCGCAGATTTAACTTAAAGACCGGGGATATTCTGGAAGGGAATACCCGAATCAAGACCCAGCAGGAGAAGTTTTCCGCGCTGCTCTATCTGACCAAGGTGAACGGCATCCATCCAGGGATTGCAAGCAAACGGCCGAATTTTGAAGATCTGATACCGATTTTTCCCAATGAGAGGCTTTCGCTAGAATGTGGGAAGACAAGCACTGCTATGCGGATCATGGATTTGATGTCGCCGATCGGAAAAGGGCAGAGAGGCATGATCGTGTCTCCCCCGAAGGCCGGCAAGACCACGCTGTTAAAGCAGGTGGCGCTGTCCGTAAGGCGGAATAATCCGGAGATTCATCTGCTGATTCTTCTGATTGACGAACGTCCCGAGGAGGTTACGGATATCAAAGAAGCGATTGAAGGGAAGAATGTAGAAGTGATCTATTCCACCTTTGACGAGCTGCCGGAACACCACAAGCGGGTATCCGAAATGGTGATTGAGCGGGCAAAGAGGCTGGTGGAACACGGCAAAGACGTTATGATCTTGCTGGATAGTATCACAAGGCTTGCGAGGGCTTATAACTTGACGGTACCGCCTTCCGGAAGAACATTGTCCGGCGGCCTTGACCCGGCGGCCCTGCATATGCCAAAGAGGTTTTTCGGGGCGGCAAGAAATATGCGCGGGGGAGGCAGCCTGACGATCCTTGCTACCGCGCTGGTGGATACGGGAAGCAGGATGGACGACGTGGTTTACGAGGAATTTAAGGGAACAGGCAACATGGAGCTTGTACTAGACAGAAGGCTTTCCGAAAAGCGGATGTTCCCGGCCATTGATCTGCCGAAATCCGGAACCAGAAGAGAGGATCTTCTGCTTACGAAAGAAGAGCAGGAAGCGGTGGACTCTATGAGGCGCGCGCTGAACGGACTTCGGGCGGAGGAAGCGGTAGAGAATATCCTGAATATGTTCTCCCGGACAAAAAATAATGAAGAGCTGATCCAAATGGTAAAAAAGACAAAATTTATCTAGACACAGGCAGGATTTTATGATACACTTAAAAAGCTGTTTATGAAACGAAATTTAAAAAGCGCACAGCGCGGCGATAATAATAAAGAAGAGGTGAATGAAATGAAAGAAGGAATACATCCAGCATATCATCAGGCAACTGTAACATGCAACTGTGGCAATACATTTGTGACAGGTTCCACAAACAAAGATATCCACGTGGAAATCTGCTCCAAGTGCCATCCGTTCTACACTGGACAGCAGAAGGCGGCACAGGCTCGCGGCCGTGTAGATAAGTTTAACAAGAAATACGGACTGGATAAATAAATAGCAGGTGCAGGGTTGAGGTTTTTGAAATCTCAACCCTTTCTGTTACCAAGCGTGCGGAAAAAGCGTCCGGCGGACGTTTCTTAGTATTGGAGTAAAAGAATATGAAATCTTCAAACATTGGCGGCCAGGCGGTTATGGAAGGTATCATGATGAAGAATAAGGACGACTATGCCGTTGCGGTAAGAAAGGGCGATGGGGAGATTGTCGTAAAGAAAGATACCTGCCGCAGTATTGCGGGAAACTGTAAGGCGCTGACAAAGATACCCTTTATCAGAGGGGTTTTTAATTTTATAGATTCGATGGTACTGGGGATGAAGACTTTGATGTATTCGGCGTCCTTTTTTGAAGAGGAGACGAATGGGGAAGCGCCCCTTACGGAGGAAGAGGCGGCGAAGAACGAGAAGAAAGAAGAGCTTCTGATGACCGGTACGGTGATTGTATCGGTACTTATGGCGGTAGGAATTTTTATGGTTCTGCCCTATTATTTATCAAGCCTGCTGAAAGATATGGTTCCTTCTTATCATATAAGGACGATTATTGAAGGATTGGTAAGGATCGGAATTTTTATTGCGTATATTCTGCTGATTTCCAAGATGGAAGACATCCAGAGGCTGTTTCGGTATCATGGCGCGGAGCATAAGTGCATCAACTGTATTGAACACGGACTGCCTCTGACTGTGGAGAATGTGCGGATAAGTTCCAGGCAGCACAAGCGCTGCGGCACCAGTTTCCTGTTCTTTGTATTGCTTGTCAGCATTTGCCTGCTGATGGTGATCCAGGCAGAATCGCCGCTTATGCGAGTGGTGGTTCGGATTGCGCTGCTTCCGGTGATTGCGGGGATATCCTATGAGATTTTAAAGTTGGCTGGACGCAGTGAGAATTCGCTGGTGAACCTGCTTAGCAAGCCTGGGATGGCCATCCAGAAGCTGACTACAAAAGAGCCGGATGACAGTATGATTGAAGTCGCGATCCAGGCAGTGGAAGCTGTCTTTGACTGGAACGAGTTTGAACGTGAGAATTTCGGAAACAAAGATACGGCGGAAGGCTGACGAGAGTATAGAGAAGCAGTCAAGGCCGGCGACGGGTAAGAAAAGGGGATGTCAAAGAAGGCATCGGCGGTAAAGGAGCGGGGTTATGAATCTGAGCGAGGCCGTAAGAGCCGGTACAGAGTATCTGAGCAGAGCCGGGGTTGCCGACGCGCAGACGGACGCCAGGCTGCTGCTGGAGTGGACGATGGGAATAACCAGGACAGAGTATGCATTGGATCCGCTGCGGGTAATGGAGGCGGAGAAAGAGCAAGTTTACTTAGAATATATTCGGAAACGGGGAAGAAGGATCCCGCTGCAGCATCTGACCGGGGAACAGGAATTTATGGGGCTTTCTTTTCATGTGGGGCCGGATGTGCTGATCCCCAGGCAGGATACGGAGCTTCTCGCAGAAGAAGCGTTAAAGGCGCTAAAGCCGGGAATGGACGTGCTGGATTTGTGTACCGGTTCGGGCTGCATTCTGATTAGTTTAGAACGGCTTGGAAAGGAAAGGAAAGCGGCGGATGAAACAAATTCCTTTATTGGAAGCGATGTTTCTCAGGCGGCGCTTGAAGTTGCGGAAAGGAATAAAGCGCGGCATCATGCGAATGTTTCTTTTATAAAAAGCGACTTGTTTGAAAACCTGGAAGGGCGTTATGATATGATCCTGTCTAATCCGCCCTATATCCGGACGGATGTGATCGGAGAGCTGGAAGAAGAAGTCCGCCGGTATGATCCGATTCTGGCTCTGGACGGCCGGGAAGACGGTCTGTTTTTTTACCGGGAAATTATCTGCCGGGCAAAAGCGCATCTGAAAAACGGGGGACTGCTTTTCTTTGAAATCGGATGTGACCAGCGCGAAGCGGTGACGGATTTGATGCGAAAGAACGGCTACCGGGAAATTCATGCGGGGAAAGACTTAGCGGGACTTGACCGGATCGTGACGGGAAGGTATGATATAAGTTAAGGCTCTCAAAGGATAGACAGAGTGAATAAAGAAGATACCGTTGTTTTATGCGCCGGAGCAGGAGAAGGATAAGAGAGTCTGCGCGTAAAAGGCGCATTAGGATAGATAATAGGAGGAGAAAAAGATGTTTGACAAATTAGAGGATTTGCTCATTCGTTTTGAGGAGATTTTAAGCGAACTGCAGGAACCGGACGTGGTGAACGACCAAAATCGGTTCCGCAAGCTTATGAAAGAACAGAATGACCTGACTCCGATTGTTGAGGCATATAAGGAATATAAGACTTGTAAGCAGGCGATTGAAGACAGCCTGGCTATGCTGGAGGAGGAGTCGGACGAAGAGATGAGGGAGCTGGCGAAAGAAGAGCTGAACGATTCCAAAGCCAGGGTGGAAGAATTAGAGCAGGAACTTAAGATTCTGCTTTTGCCGAAAGATCCCAATGATGATAAGAACGTTATGGTGGAGATTCGTGCAGGAGCCGGCGGCGATGAAGCGGCGCTTTTTGCGGCGGAAATTTACCGGATGCTGGCGCATTATGCAGAGGGCAGACGATGGAAAACAGAGATGATTTCCCTGAATGAGAATGGAATCGGCGGCTTTAAGGAATGTGTATTTATGATTAACGGCCAGGGCGCTTATTCCCGGCTGAAATACGAAAGCGGAGTGCATCGGGTGCAGCGCGTGCCGGAGACGGAGAGCGGCGGACGGATCCATACTTCTACGGTTACGGTTGCGATTATGCCGGAGGCGGAAGAAGTGGATGTTGTAATTGACGAGAAGGATATCCGTATCGACGTTATGCGGGCGTCCGGAAACGGCGGACAGTGCGTCAACACCACGGACTCAGCGGTGCGTCTTACCCATTACCCTACCGGGATTGTGATTTACAGCCAAACAGAGAAGTCCCAGCTTCAGAATAAGGAGAAAGCGTTCCGCCTGCTGCGGTCTAAATTGTATGAGATTGAGCTTGAGAAAAAGCAGTCGGAAGAGGCGGCGGCCAGAAGAAGCCAGATTGGTACGGGGGATCGTTCTGAGAAGATTCGTACCTATAATTTCCCGCAGGGCCGGGTGACGGATCACCGGATTAAATTGACCCTGCACAGGTTAGACGGGATACTCGGAGGAGATTTGGACGAGATTATCGACAGTCTCATTGCGGCGGATCAGGCTGCAAAACTTGCAAATATGAATGAAGAGTAAACGGCATGAGAAATGAACCTTCTTCCGGGCATGCTCCTCTGGAGTGTGTGCGGGGTAGGTTCTTTGTGCTGTGAAAGGGTATTTAAAAAGCGAAAGGAGTAACGATAAGATGAATTTTCGTAAACGAGTGCGGTCGGCGGTTTTGCTGGTGATCCTGCTCTGCTCGCTGAGCGTCGGATCCGTGGTGGCCGGGGAGAGAAATGAAAAGCAAGATACCGTAACGCTCCTGTTTACCCACGACATTCATTCTAGGCTGGACGAATATAAGGTTCAGGGAACGGGAGAACAGGAAGAAGGGGAGACGGTATTTGCGGGAGGTTTCGCCAGGCTTAAGACCAGGATAGACGAGAGGCGGGCGGCGAATCCGGCGACGTTTGTGTTTGATGGGGGAGATTTTTCCATGGGAACGCTCTATCAGACGATTTATGAAACCCAGGCCGCCGAGCTTACCATGCTGGGAAGGATTGGAGTGGACGCCACAACTTTTGGAAACCACGAATTCGATTACCGGGCGGAAGGCGTCTCGAATATGTTTCGCAGCGCGGTTCGGAATGCTGGGGAAGACGAGACGCTTACTCTCCCGCAGTTTCTGACTGCCAATATTGACTGGGAGAAGAATGATTCAAAAGACAACCGTATGATTCAGCAGGCTTTGGAAGATTATGGAAGCAAGGAATATACGGTGATTGAGCGGGAAGGGATTCGGGTTGGCGTTTACGGCGTGTTAGGCGAGGACGCGGAAATCTGCGCGCCGGAGAGCGGCATTGACTTTGACGATATTGTAGAGACCTCAAAGAGGGTCGTAGAGGAACTGAAAAAAGAGGATGTGGACATGATCGTATGTCTGTCCCACAGCGGAACCAGCGAGGAAGAGGATGCTTCGGAGGATGAGATTTTAGCGGAGGAAGTGCCGGAGATCGACGTAATTATCAGCGGCCACACCCACACCACGCTGGAGGAACCGATCATTTCGGGAGATACGGTGATTGCTTCCGCGGGATCTTATGGAAGAAATTTGGGAGAACTGGAGCTGGTTCCTGCGGAAAACGGCCGCTGGAAGCTGGCGGAGTACCGGTTAAATTCTATGGACGAGTCGGTAGAGCAGGATAAAGAGATAGAAAACTATCTGAGCGAGTATCGAAGTGTGATTGACGACGAATACCTGTCGCGTTTCGGTTATCGGATGGAACAGCTCCTGGCGGAAAATACAATCCCGTTTACGCAGATCGATGATTTTGGGGACGAGCTTCGGGAGGATACGCTGGGCAGCTTGATTGCCGATTCCTATGTTTACGCGGTGAAGAAAGCGGAGGGAGCGGATTATGTGCCGGTGGATTTGGCGGTGGTTGCTTCCGGGGTGGTACGGGATTCTTTCCAGAAAGGAGAGATTACGGTATCGGACGCCTTTAACGTAAGCGCGTTGGGAATCGGTCCGGATCGGATTACCGGATATCCGCTGGTCAGCGTCTATCTGACGGGGAAAGAACTGAAAACGGTGGCGGAGATCGACGCTTCTATCTCTCCGATTATGACCTATGCGCAGATTTACCCAAGCGGGATGAGTTGGACTTTTAATCCTAACCGCCTGATTTTAAACCGAGTGACAGGAACCGGAATGACGGGCGATACAGTGGGGGAAGAAGAGGCGTTTATCCAGGATAATCTGACAGAGATTGAAGATGATAAATTATACCGGGTGGTCTCCGGTCTGTACAGCGCGCAGATGCTTGGCGCAGTAGAGGACAAGTCCAAGGGAATTTTAAAACTTACGCCGAAGAACGCGGAGGGAGAGGTTATCACAGATTTTGAAGATTATATTATCCGCGACGGGGAAGGTTACGAGCTGAAAGAGTGGTATGCCCTTGCCGGGTATTTGGAATCATTTACAAAGAATGAGAAAGGGATTTCCCAGATTCCTGTGCGTTACAGCGAGGAGGAAGGGCGCAAAGTAATCCATGACAGCGCCGGCCTTGCGGAAGTGCTTGGGAATCCGAATCGGTTTGCGCTGGCCGTTTATGGAATCGCGCTGTCTCTGGCAGGATTGCTGGCAGCGGCGGCGCTGTATGCGGCGAGGAAGCGTAAACGGAGAAAGTCGGAGAAGAAGAGAGAAGATAAAAAATAGAAGAGGAAAACCACAATGGAGATTGAATTTAAGAAAATAGAGCTGGGGGATCAGGAGCTGATCAGTCATTTTTTTGCACATCATACAAGCCGGAGCTGTGAGCGGACATTTACGAACGTCTATTTGTGGGCAAGGTTTTACGACGTGTCCTTTGCCGTGGTAGAAGAGTCGCTGGTATTTAAAAGTGAGAATGAGGAAGGCTGTTCGTTCGTTTATCCGGCGGGGGAGCCGGAACAGGTCAGGCGGGCAATCGACGCGCTGATGGAGTACAGCAAAGGAAGGGGCGAGCCTTTCCGCATGTATAATGTGACGCCGGATAATTACGCGTACATTGAACAGTGGTATCCGGAGCGGTTCCAGATTGAATATAATGAGGATCTTGCGGATTATGTTTATGAGTCCGAGAAGCTGGCCACGCTTTCCGGCAAGAAGCTTCACAGCAAACGGAACCATATTAATAAGTTTAAGGCGGTTTATGAGGGTCGGTGGAGTTACGAGCCTATCACGAAAGAGAATTTGGAGGAATGCTTCCAGATGGCTTTGAAATGGCGCAATGAGAACGGCTGCGAGGACGATGAGGAGAAGAACGCGGAGATCTGCGTGACGTTAAATTCGCTTCGGCTGTTTGAGGAATTAGGGCTTGTGGGAGGCGTATTAAAAGTGGACGGGGAGATTGCCGCGTTTACGATCGGCGAACCGATCTGCGAGGATACCTTTGTGGTGCATATTGAGAAAGCCTTTGCGGATATTGACGGCGCTTATACCATGATTAACCAGCAGTTTGTGCAGCATGCCTGCATGGATTACCGGTATGTGAACCGGGAGGAAGATACCGGGGCGGAAGGACTCCGTAAGGCGAAACGGTCTTACAAGCCGGTATTCATGGTTGAAAAAGGCGTGGTTACGGAAAAATAAATCTAACCGCGGCTGATTTGAGAAGAAGGAGAATGGTTATGATAGCAGAAAAGATGAAAGGAATGGTGGCAAATAGTTCCGCCATCCGCGCGATGTTTGAGGAAGGAAACCGTCTGGCTAGTATTTACGGGGCGGAGAATGTCTACGATTTTAGTCTGGGAAATCCCAATGTGGCCGCGCCTAAGGCGGTAAAACAAGCGATATTGGAGCTTCTCGAAGAAGAGGATCCGGTGACGCTCCACGGCTATACCAACAGCAACAGCGGGTACGCAGACGTAAGGGAGGCGGTTGCGAAGTCCCTGAACGGGCGTTTTGGAACCGCCTTTGAGGGAAAGAATATCATTATGACTGTGGGGGCGGCCGGAGGACTGAACGTGATTCTTAAGACTTTGATCAATCCCGGGGACGAGGTGATTGCGTTTGCGCCTTATTTTGGAGAATACCGCTCCTACACGAACAATTACGACGGGGTTCTGGTGGAGATTTCTCCAAATACCGTGGATTTTCAGCCCAAGCTGGACGAGTTTGAAGAGAAGATTACGGCAAAGACGAAGGCGGTTATCGTTAACACGCCGAATAATCCTACGGGAGTCGTTTATTCGGAGGAAACAATTCGGAAGCTTGCGGCCATTATGGAGGCGAAGCAGAAGGAGTATGGAACAGAGATTTATCTGATTTCCGACGAGCCTTACCGGGAGCTGGTTTATGACGGGGCGGAGGTTCCGTATTTGACAAAGTACTATGCGAATACGATTGTAGGCTATTCTTACAGCAAATCCCTGTCCCTTCCGGGAGAGCGGATCGGGTATCTGGTGATTCCGGACGAGGCGGCGGACAGTGAGACGGTGCTTGCGGCGGCAAATGTGGCGAACCGGATTCTGGGGTTTGTGAATGCGCCGACACTGCAGCAGAAGATTGTAAAGAAATGTCTGAATGAAAAAACAGATACCTCTTATTATAACCGGAACAGGGAGGCGCTCTATCAGGGACTTGCAGACTGCGGCTTTACGTGTATCAAGCCGGAAGGCGCGTTCTATCTGTTTGTGAAATCGCCGACGGCAAACGAGAAGGAGTTCTGCGCGGCAGGGAAAAAACACAATATCCTGATGGTTCCGGGAAGTTCCTTTGCCTGCCCGGGTTATGTGCGGCTGGCGTACTGCGTATCCTATGAGACTATTGTAAATTCACTTCCAAAATTCGCTGAGCTTGCAAAGGAGTATTTTTAGATGAAAGCATATGAGAGGAATATCCGCAGGGTGGAGCCTTACGTGCCGGGAGAACAGCCCCAGCGCAAGGTGATTAAGCTGAATACCAATGAGAATCCGTATCCGCCGGCGCCGGGAGTACGAAGGGCGTTAGAGCGGATGGATACAGACCGGCTGCGGCTGTATCCCGACCCGGAGGCGTCTGCGCTTACAGAGGCGCTGGCAGATTATTACGGCGTGGGAAAGGATCAGGTATTTGTGGGAGTCGGCTCCGACGATGTGCTGTCTATGTGCTTCCTTACATTCTTTAACTCGGAGAAGCCGGTTCTGTTTCCTGATATTACATACTCTTTTTACAAGGTATGGGCCGAGCTTTACCGGATTCCCTATGAATGCCAGGAACTGGACGGGAACTTTTGCATCGAAAAAGAGGACTACTATAAGGAAAACGGAGGCGTAATCTTTCCGAACCCCAACGCGCCTACCGGAATTTACGAAACTCTTGAGTTTGTAGAGGATATCGTGTCCCATAATCAGGAAGTCATTGTCATTGTAGATGAAGCATATATTGATTTTGCAGGAAAATCTGCAATGGAGCTGCTTGAAAAATACGAGAATCTGATTGTGGTGCAGACCTTTTCCAAAGCCCGTTCCATGGCGGGGATGCGGATTGGATATGCCGTCGCCTCCCCGGCTTTGATTCGTCATCTGAATGATGTGAAGTATTCTTTTAACTCCTATACGATGAATCAGACCTCTCTTGTCTGCGGCGTAGAGGCTGTGAAAGATAAGGCGTATTTTGAGCAGACCGTGAAACGGATTGTGGATACCAGAGAATGGGCGGCGGAGCAATTTGGGAAGCTTGGCTTTGTTTGTCTGGATTCGGGCGCAAACTTCCTTTTTGTAACGCACCCGGAGCATGATGCGAGGGAGTTGTTTGAAGCCTTAAAGGAGGCTGGAATCTATGTGCGGTACTGGGGGAGCAGGCGTATTGAACAGTATCTGCGGGTAACCGTGGGAACGAGGGAAGAGATGGAAACATTATTTGAATTTCTGAAACATAAATTGAGCAGATAAGAAAGGAAAATCGTATGACTGAGACACTTGTACAGGGCGTGATTGACGCGCTTAGCGGAAGCTTCGGAAAGGAAGCGATCGTATTTATTATCTCTATGATTCCGATTCTGGAACTGAGGGGGGCGCTTTTGGTGGCGGGACCGATTTTAGGCGTACCGGTAGCCAAAGCGATTCCACTTTGCGTAGTCGGAAATATTATTCCGGTGCCTTTTATCTTGATGCTGATTACTCCGATTTTTAACTGGCTGAAAAAAACGAAGACTTTTCAGCCTATGGTGACGAAATTAGAAAACAAAGCCATGAGCAAGAGCGACCAGATCGAGAAATATGAATTCTGGGGGCTGGTGCTGTTTGTAGGGATTCCTCTCCCGGGTACGGGAGCTTGGACCGGGTCGCTGATTGCGGCGCTTCTTGGAATCAAATTCAAAAAAGCGTTTCCGGCGGTGGTGATTGGAATTTGTATGGCTACGGTGATTATGTGGTTTATTTCTTATGTACTTTTAGGCGGCGTACAGGTAATGGGTTAAGGCGGTGAAAATGAAACAGGAAACAGTGGATTTGACAAAAGGGTCGGTGGCAAAGGGAATCATAGGTTTTACGATTCCCTTAATTCTTGGACAGCTATTGCAGCAGTTGTATAATATGGCGGATGCATGGGTGATTGGAAATTTTGCAGATAATACGGCCTTTGCGGCAGTCAGCACATCGGGAAGCCTTGTTTTTCTGATCGTGGGTTTATTTAATGGAATTGCGATTGGGGGAGGCGTGGTAATTTCTCGCTATTTTGGCGCCGGCGATGAAGAAAATGTAGAGAGAGCAATACATACGAACATTCTATTTGGCATCGCTGCTTCGGCAGCGGTGACAATTGCGGGGGTGTTTGGCGCGCCCCGGATCTTGCAATGGATGCGGGTTCCGGAAAATGTTCTGCCGGAATCCATTACATATTTTCAAATATATTTTGCGGGCAGCGTAACGATTGTTATGTATAATATGTTTATGTCTGTAATGCGGGCGCTGGGAGACAGCCTTCACCCTTTATATTATCTGGCGGTATCATCTATTGTAAATGTAGCGCTGGATCTGCTGTTTGTAGCAGGATTTCGCTGGGGCGTGGCGGGAGCGGCAACTGCTACGGTATTGTCGCAGGGCTTAAGCGTCGTACTCTGTATCCTACGGATGCGGAAAAATGAAGGCTGCGCTCGGATTAGCTGGAGGAAGCTCAAGTTCTGTGGATATATGATGAAGGATGTGATTTATCAGGGGCTCCCTGCCGGCATCCAGAATTCAGTGATTAGTATTGGGAATGTGGTGGTGCAGACCAACGTAAATTCTTTTGGGGAATACGCCATGTCCGGCATGGGTTCCCATTCTAAGATTGAAGGGTTTGTGTTTATTCCGATTATGGCGATGTCCCTTACCATGTCTACTTTTATCAGCCAGAATCTGGGTGCGAAGGAGTACGGCAGGGCGAAAAAGGGAGCGGTATTTGGAATCCTTTCCTGTGTTGTTATTGCGGAGGCGATCGGAGTGGCCGCATTTAATTTTTCACCGTATTTTGTGCGGATTTTTGCGAAGGCCGATGAAGCGGTTGGATTTGGAGTGATTATGCAGAAAACGGTAACGCTGTTTTATTTTTTGCTGGCATTTTCCCACAGCGCCACAGGGGTGCTAAGGGGCTGTGGGAAGTCGGTGGTGCCTATGGTTACCATGCTGGGTTTCTGGTGTGGGATCAGGGTGTTGTATGTAACGGCAGCCGTCCGTTTTTTTCCGGCGTTCCAAACGATCTGCTGGGCGTATCCGCTTACTTGGAGCTTGAGCAGTATCGTGTTTTTATGGTTTCTGGTAAAAACCGACTGGACGCATGCTTATGAGAAAAAGTAAAAGAAAATAGGATGGCTTCTGCTATCCTATTCTATAAGGAGGATATATGGATAAGATACGGTTCGGAACAGCATATTATAATGAATACCTGCCTTATGAACGGCTGGAACAGGATGTTGAGATGATGAAGAAGGCGGGGATTAATACCGTGCGGATTGCGGAATCTACCTGGAGTACCTGCGAGCCTCAAGAGGGAGCGTTTGATTTCTCCCATGTAATCCGGGTGATGGACGCTATGGAAGCAGCCGGGATTGACGTGGTTATTGGCACTCCAACCTATGCGGTACCGTCGTGGATGGAGAAATCTTACCCGGAGATTCTGGCGGAGACAGAAAAGGGCAGAGGGATTTACGGAGCCAGGCAGATTATGGATATTACACATCCGGCTTACTTGTTCTATGCGGAACGGATGATAAGAAAGCTGATGGAATGTACAGCTTATAGGAAATGCGCGGCAGGTTTCCAGTTGGATAATGAAACCAAATATTATGGTACTGCCGGGAAGAATGTGCAAAGGCAGTTTGTGAAATACCTTCGGGGGAAGTTTGGCGATGACTTGAACGCGATGAATGCGGAGTTCGGGTTGGACTACTGGAGTAATCGGGTAAATGCATGGGAGGATTTCCCGGATGTGAGAGGAACGGTTAACGGAAGCTTAGGAGCGGAATTTGCGAAATTTCAGCGGATTCTGGTAAACCGGTTTCTTAACTGGCAGGCGGATATTGTGAATGAGTACCGCAGGGAAGGACGGATGGAATATACTGACCAGGGAGCAGGTGGGCGTCCGGAAGGAGCTTGGAGTGTCTCCGTGGGGGTTGCGGATGATAGAAGAAATTTAAGCGGCTAATTCTTGCGTGTTTAGCATCCCTTAGGAACCGGCGCGGATCCCCAGCCGGTTCCTAAGGGATGCTTTTGCAAATCTGTTTTTCTTTAGTTGGCGGCCGTTTCTTTGGCGCCGATTCGGTACAGCTCTTCCGCGCACTGCGCGTCGGTGACCAGGACGTTAATGTAGCCGCCCCGAATTGCGCCGTGTATGGCTTTCGCTTTGTGGATACCGCTGGCAATACCGATGGCGTAGGGGACGTTTTTTAATTTATTTAATTGAATGCCGAATACTTGTTTGTTATATTCGATTTGGTCTGTATTACCGTCTTTGTCAAATAAATGCATGCAGATATCGCCGCATACTTCCGTCCGGCGGACATATTCTTTCATTTCTTCGGTATAATAGCCGCTTTGGAAAACGGAGGATAAATCGTCGCCGGTGCCGATACCGACAACTACCACATCTAAGGAATCGTAATGGTTCATTACTTTTCGGATGCTTTCTTCTTTCATGAGCGTCCGCTTTGTCTGGGAACGGGATACGATTGCCGGTACATAGAGATGGAGTCCGTTTCCGTGAAATGCTTTAGCTAAGATATCGACCACGTGATTTGCGTCCAGGGTAACCTCCAAGTCGCCGCTTCCGCCCAGGAGAGGGACGAAGGTGAGGTTCTGAAACTGTCTGGAGGCATAAGGCGCCAGGTACCGCAGCGTGGTTCCTGAACCGACGCCTATGACATCGTCGTCTTTTAGAATGGAGTTTAAATATCCGGCGGCCATTTTGGCCAGCACGTCTTTTTGCTGAAGGTTTTCTACCGTATCGGCAACAATTACCTCCTGCAGACGGAAAGCCTTCTCCAGCCTGCGTTCCAGTTCGGAATAACAACGTTTCTGGGGATCGGAGATAATGATTTGGACAACCCGTTTCTGCTTAGCGGTTTTGATTAGTTTGGCGACGGTGGGGCGCGAAAGATCCATCAGACGAGCGATATCGCTCTGGCTGACATCTCTGTTGTAATATAAATCACATACGCGCAGCATCATACGCTCATTGTTAACAATTTTCTTCATAGCGACAGCTAATTGACCGTCCTTTCTGCGTTCCAGTGATCCAGTTCGCTTTTGAGGGCGTGCAGCAGTTCTGCTTCCGGCATCTTGCGGATAATCTGCCCCTTTTTGAAAAGCAGGCCTTCGCCCCGGCCTCCGGCAATGCCCAGGTCGGCTTCCCTGGCTTCTCCAGGACCGTTGACAACACATCCCATAACGGCTACCTTGAGATTCAGATCATAGTTTGCCGCCAGTTCTTCAACCTGATTGGCGAGCCGGATGAGATTGATCTGGGTTCTGCCGCAGGTAGGGCAGGAGATTACTTCAATTCCGCATTTTCTAAGATTGAGGGCCGCCAATATTTTTTGCGCGGTCCGTACCTCTTCCGTGCGGTCGCCGGTCAGGGAAACGCGTATGGTATTGCCGATGCCCATGTGGAGGATTACGCCCAGCCCCACGCTGGATTTGATGATTCCGCTTGAGGTCGGACCCGCTTCTGTAATTCCCACGTGAAGAGGGTAGTCCGTAGACTGAACCATAAGTTCGTAAGCCTTAATGCACATCATGACGTCCGAGGATTTGATGCTGACGATGATATCTTTTAAGCCAAATTGCTCTACCATTCGGATCTTGTCAATGGCGCTTTCTACCAGGCCCTCGGCGGTGACTCCTCCGTATTTCTGGATCAGTTCTTTTTCCAGGGAGCCGCTGTTGACGCCGATGCGGATAGGTACGCGGCAGGAAACCGCTTTTTCCACTACGGCCCGGATTTTCTCAGGACTGCCGATATTGCCGGGATTGATGCGGATTTTATCCGCTCCGTGTTCCATAGCGGCAATTGCCAGCTTGTAGTCGAAATGAATGTCTGCTACAAGAGGAATGGAAATCTGCTTCTTTATTTCGGGAAGCGCTTTGGCAGCTTCTAGGGTGGGGACGGCGCAGCGGATGATCTGACATCCGGCTTCCGTTAGTTCATGGATCTGCGCAACGGTTGCGGCCGCGTCTTCAGTCCTTGTGTTGGTCATGGATTGAATTGTAATAGGCGCGCCGCCGCCTATGGGAACGTTTCCTACCATTACCCGCCTGGTGTTATCTCTATACATAGCTTTTCCTCCAAAGTAACCCTCCGGTATCTGCCGGAAGATACGAAATTGCAGAAAATATCCGCGGAACGGATCATTTTTTCTGCCTGTGTTGTATTTAATCCCAAAGAGGGTTTAATCCCAAAGAGGGTTTAATTCCCCGCAGCTTGCTGCGCAACAAACTAATGA
>CAJURK010000023.1 GCA_910588745.1 uncultured Dorea sp.
GCTGCCGTCTTTGTTCCGGTCTGTGGTAAAATACCTTCTACGTCGTCATGCGGGCTTGCGATTACGTGTGAAGAAACAAGCTCGCCTACGCGTTTTGCAGCGGAAGCGCCTGCTTCTACCGAAGCCTTAACTGCTCCTACGTCTCCGCGCACCATTACCGTTACCAACCCGGAGCCAATCTGCTCTTTTCCTGCCAGACGTACATTTGCCGCCTTTACCATTGCGTCCGCCGCTTCAATTGATCCTACCAAACCTTTTGTTTCAATCATTCCCAATGCTTCTTTTGCCATTTCTTTCACCTCTTATAATTTTGCTTTTTTAGTTCTCCTCTATCAACACTTTATCGTTACAATAAAGCCTGATACAAATCCGGATGCAGGGATGGAACGACCGTAATATTTAAGACCATGCCTTCCTTTGCCAATTGTGACCTAGCGTAATCCGCAGCCGTGGTCACATCGCTGACCCTGCCTGTCACAACTACAAATGCCTTTCCTCCAAGTCCTCTCCCTAACCTGACTTCAATTAGGTCGATTGCCGCGCTTTTTACTGCATAATCTGCCGCAAGCACAGCGCTGGCAAGAGAAAATGTTTCGATCACCCCTACGGATTCCCTCTGCTCCGGAGCAGAGGTCCGCATAATTGCAGGAATGACTTCGCCTGCAACGCTGGCGATCATCAGCGTATCAACTACCTTGTCCCTGCCCTCCGCACATCCCGCCGCCACTGCCGTCTCTACGCTGGCGGTATCTCCCGCCACAATGACGATAAATTTGCCCGGACATGTGGGCTGCGCCACAACCAAATCCACATTCGCCGCCTTAAGCATCGCGTCCCCCGCGACTACTCCGGCCGCTACACTATTTAATTCTACAGCTCCGATTGATACTCCCATGATTCACTCCTTAAGCACCCATAATATCAATATAGTCCTTACCTACAGTTACAACCCGACCGCTCAGGGAGGCATGGACAGGGGCTCCAAGGGCTCCGTCCGGAATCTGTCCGACACACTGCCCTTCGCTTACTGCGTCGCCTTCTGAAACAACCGGCTCGCAAGGAGCGCCAATATGCTGTTTCAGCATAATCCTAACGGCTCTCGGCGCATCATAGGAATCCACATAAGAAACTTCCCTGTCATATTCCTCAAGTCCCATTCTCTGGATTACCCTTTTTGACGGAACCTTTGTATCTTCACGGAACAAGTTGACCGGTTCCGGCTCCCGGCTGCTTTTCACCTTTTTCGCCAGCAGTTCCGTACGCATCCTGGAAATAAACCTGCTTGGGCTAAGCCCCATATTACAGCCTACATAGGTACAAAGCCCGCAGTTACAGCACCCCAGCGCCGCATTGCCGTCAGCCAGCACGCCCGCGCTGCCAAAGGTCAGCGCCTGCATCACCTTGTGGGGCTGGACTCCCAGGCCGAGGTTGCTCCTTGGACACACCAGCGTACAGTAATTACACTGGCAGCATGCGGCTTTCGCTATCTTAAGTTCCCTGTCCAGGCTGGAAGTCTTTTTGCGGACTAACTCATGATCCGAAGGCAGCACGATTACCCCGTTTGTCGTCTTTGTCACAAACTCGGATGTTATATCCTTCGTAGCCCGTCCCATCAAAGGACCTCCGATCATTACCGTATAATCTTCACAGCTTACTCCTCCCGCCAGCTCCAGAAGATAAGCTACCGAAGTCCCGATTGGCGCCGTAACCGTAAGCGGCGAATGAACTGCGCCTGTTACCGTAACATTCCTCCTGATTACCGGCATACTCTCCATCGCCTCCGCCACATGATAGGCGGTCTGCGCATTAATCACTATACATCCTGCCTCAATCGGCAGCTTCCCCACCGGAATCGTCCGTTTTGTTACCTCGTAGATGATCTGCTGTTCGTCTCCCGCCGGATAATAATTCTCAAGCAGATGAACTGACACGTGGTCTTTTCCTGCCGCTGCCCTTTCCAGTACACCGACCGCTTCTTTATTCTTATACTTGACGGCAAGCGCTCCCTGTTTTGCACCGGTGCAGTCCATAACCGCCCGCAGGCCTTCCACAATCGTCTGCCCATGCCGCTCCATTAAGTATTTGTCGGATTTAATTAGAGGCTCGCACTCCGCACAATTCACAATCACATATTCCGCCTCGCAGGCAATCTTTACATGTGTTGGAAATCCCGCGCCGCCGGCTCCGACTACGCCGGCCTGTTTTATTTTTTCTAACACCAGTTCGTTCATATCTAACCCCTTAAACGATTCTGAATGATCCTGAAAGTGTACATCTTCTCGATCTTGTGAAGTTTTTAGCCGATGTAAGTCCCTCTCCTGTCGGCGTTGCAATCGAAAGCGTAGTATATCCTTCCCCGTCAATAGCAAGTCCTGCATAAGACGGCGCATTTTTAACAAAAATAGTTGTGTCAATCGCCCGCCCCATTTTTGTCAGATGATCCACATTTTTTGAATGCATCATAGCCGTATGATGGCAGCCGTTTTCCGCAATCACGGCTTTCTCAATCGCCTCTTCCACTGTCGTCGCCCTGGTCACCGGCACGACCGGCATCAACATCTCCGTCATTACAAGAGGATGCTCAAAAGGAACGTCGCAGATTACTACTTTCGCATGCTCTCCTCCATAGACGCCGGATTTCTTCAATATGTAAGACGCGTCCCTGCCTACATACTCTTTATTCGGAGCCCATTTACCGTCCTTTGTCTTTGCCATGACCGTAGCGCATACTTTCTCAATTTCCATCCCATTCAAAAGATACGCCCCGTTATTTACCATCTCCCGAATCAATTCGTCCGCTACAGATTCTTCTACTATTACTTCTTTTTCTGCAATACATAAAATGCAGTTCTCATAACTGGCGCCTTTTACAATATCCGCCGCCGCCTTTTTAATATCCGCTGTGGCGTCTACTACTACCGGCGGATTCCCGGGACCTGCCGCAATGCACCGCTTACCGGTTTTCATAGCGACTCTTACCACGCCTTCTCCTCCGGTCACCGTCAAAAGCCGGATACGCGGATGGTTCATAATGACCGTGCTGGTATCCATGGTCGGCTCCTTCGGCGCGCATAGGAGATTCGCCGGCCCTCCTGCTGAAACGATCGCGCGGTTCAGCATCTGAACCGTCTTCCCAGACGCCCTCTTTGCCCCCGGATGCGGATTAAATACAACAGCGTTTCCCGCCGCGATCATTCCGATTCCGTTATTGATCACCGTTGCTGTCGGATTGGTGGACGGTGTGATTGCTCCAATCACGCCAAAGGGCGCCATCTCTGTAAGCATCAGCCCGTCGTCCCCTGTCTTCGCGGTGGTGATAAGGTCTTCCGTACCCGGGGTCTTATTTGCTGCAAGCAGATTTTTAACAACCTTGTCCTCCACATGTCCATATCCGGTTTCTTCATGGGCAAGTTCCGCCAATTCCTTTGCCGCATCCCTTGCCGCCTGCCGCATAGCAGCGATAAACCGCTCTCTATCCGCAAGACTAAATTCCACCAGCTTCTTCTGAGCGGCAACCGCAGCTTCAATCGCCGCCTCTGCCGTATCAAAAAGACCAAAGTCTCCGTCTACTGCGCCTGCGTACGCCGTGTTATCCGAACTGCCAGCCGCCGTTCGTCCCAGCTCGCTTTGTATTTCATTGATATACCGCGAGATATCCGAACTGGAAATCCCCATAACAAACCCTCCATTCTTACCTTCTGTTCTTTCTCTTACCATCTGCACAAACCTGTCTGCCTTTTTCCTATATAAATGTCTCAGCCCTTTATAATACTAATACCGCACCCCTTCGCTTTTTCTGCTGCGAGCGGGGTGATCACAGCCCCTTTTGCGGCGCAGATCAGCCGTCTGCCTCTCCCATGCGCCTGCCGGACCGTTTCTTCCGTCACAAGCGTGAGATTCCCGTCATCACCTGCCGGAAGGAATTCCCCGATTCCTGGTTTTAGATCCAGAAAGAGCATTCCCATATCCCCCAAATCTTCTTTCAGTTCCTTTGCCGACCTGCCGAAGGTTCCTGCGGACAATGCGGTCATATCATAAGGAAGCCTTGCTACCACCGACTTTCCTGACATCAGAAAATAAAGCGTAATCTTGACCGCTATATCTTTCTCCTTCCCCTCCTTAACAGCCCTTAAGAAATCAAGGGAAGGGTCGTATAGCTCCAGCCTTTCATATACTGGAAGTCCATTCAGAATATAGCTTACGTCTTTCTTATCAGACATGTAATATAACCGGCAGCCGGTAATGTCTAAAGCCTCTAATCCCTCTTCCTCCAAGAAAAAATCCACGGTCTCCAATTCTCCATAAAGTTCAAATTCCGCTAACAGATCCTGAAGCCCTACGGGAAACCTTGGAACAAGAAACAGCTCCTTTCTTCTTTCAAAATGAAACTCCCTCCGGCGCAGATAATAAGTAATTACACGGCGAATCACTTCCCCGATTTCATCCTTACTAAATTTTGCTCCCATTAGACCTCACTCGCCAATCTGATAATATGTTTGAAGCTTTCC
This sequence comes from uncultured Dorea sp., assembly GCA_910588745.1. GTDB lineage: Bacteria > Bacillota > Clostridia > Lachnospirales > Lachnospiraceae > Claveliimonas. The sequence goes on from CAJURK010000023.1 coordinate 4,509, forward strand.
GCTTTCAGGCTCGCCCCTCCGATCAGAAACCCGTCCACATGTCTTACAGAGCCAATCTCTTTCACATTTCCGGCATTTACGCTGCCTCCGTACAGGATCCGGATCTCCTCTCCCGCAACTCCATAGCTTCTCAAAACCTGATAGATATACTTATGGGTTTCCGAAATTTGTTCCAGCGTAGGAATTACCCCTGTACCGATGGCCCACACCGGCTCATAGGCAATCAGGCAGCCGCTTATCCGGCTTCCGAGGCCCGCATAGACCGCGTCAAGCTGCTCTTTCAGAACCTCCTGGTACCGATGGCCTTCTCTTTCCTCAAGCGTCTCGCCAATACAGATCATCGGCGAAATCTGATGCTCCAGCGCCGCCTTTGCCTTCTTTGCAACAATTTCCGATGTGTCGCCGTAATAGCTTCTCCTCTCAGAATGCCCTACCAGTGTCAGAGGACATCCCATATCCCCTAACATGGCCGCGCTGACTTCCCCGGTATAAGCTCCTTGTTCTTCCTTGGCTACATCCTGTGCGCCATAGGCAATTTTTTCATAGCGGAGCATTTCTTTGAATATGTATAAATACGGATAGGGAGGGAAAATCATAACCCGGATATTGTCTGCAATATCTGTTTCTTTTAGTTCCTTGAGAAACTTTTTTGTCTCTTTTTCCGTCATATTCATCTTCCAGTTTGCTGCAACGATATATTCTCTTTTTGCAGCCCTCTTAGCTAAGGACACTCCCGTTTCTTTTAGGTAACGCCTCACCAGCATCTCTATCTCATTTTTGTCTAACACTTTATTCATCTTCGATCATCCATTCCATTGGGATAGAACATAATCTTGTTATAGAGCAGCTTTCCATCATCAATCTGCTTGAATATCCCCGGAAGCTCAGACAGTTCTAATCTGTGTGAAATCAGCAATTCCGGATCAAATCCCTTCTCGTTCATCAGCTTTGCCGCCTCTGTCCACTCAAATCCCGGATATGGATTCGAGAACGAATTCCAGCTTCCAATCACGCTGATCTGATATCTCTGGATCTGGTCTACCGCCTTTTCAGACAATTCCAACGGTTTATGGGAAATTCCAAGATACACCACTCTTCCCATCTTGCTTGTTCCAAGAATCGCCTGATGCTGGCAAACCGACGCTCCCGACATCTCAAGCGAAAGGGTTGCGCCTTTACCGTCGGTATATTCCTTAATCGTATTCACAGGATTTTCCTTTGTAGAGTTAATGGTGAGGGTAGCCCCGCATTTGGCTGCAACCTCCAATTTTCCATCATCTATATCAACCGCAACAATTTTTCTGCATCCAAGATATCTTGCATACTGAATTGCAAAAAGGCCGATCGCCCCAAGTCCGAAAACCGCAACCGTATCCTCTCCATTTCCGTCGGCACGGAGGTAAGCATGAATCGCATTTGCAGCCGGATCAATCGTAGCTCCCCAGTCGTAAGGCGTTTCAGCGTCCAGACGAAGCAAGCACTCTTCCTTCACCGCAAGATACTGTGCATAAGCGCCGTCATTGCGAGAACCATAATATTTATAGTCTTCGCAGAGAGAATAAATCCCCTTTTTGCACCACTCGCACTCCCCGCATGGAAGCAGCGGCGCCGCGCTTGCTTTATCTCCCACTTTCCATTCCTTGACTTTCTTACCAACTTCCACAATCCGTCCCGCAAATTCATGTCCGGGAATAATGGGAAGCGTATGCGGCCCTGATACCAAAATTCTTGGAATATCCGAACCACAAACTCCAACAGCCATAATCTGAAGTAATACTTCGTCATCCTTCGGCTTTGGTTTTTCTACATCCACATAATGCAATTCCTTGATTGCTGTCATCTGTACGGCTTTCATACTTAATCTACCTTTCTATTTTTATTTAATTCCGTCGGTTCCTAATGCCCCACTCGTTTTTATAACCTCTCATTCATCATTTCTTTCAGATTCCCATACAGCCTATTATATGTATCATAAGGCTTCCTGTATAAGGCATGCTTCTCCATATCCGGCTTATATGATGTTTTAACCTTTACCATTGCGTCCGCTGCTTCTTCCACTGTACTGTAATATCCTCCTCCGACTGCCGCCAAGATACAGCATCCCATGGTTCCGGCCTGCAGTGTTTCATTTACCACAAACTCCTTGCCTGTAATATCCGACATAATCTGCATCCACACCTTATCGTGAGTTACGCCTCCGCAGGCAACAATGGTATCTACGTCATATCCTTGAGCAATCTGATTGTCTACAATATTTCGTGTTCCAAATGATATAGACTCTATCAGCGCCCGGTAAATATGTTTCCATGTATGCTTAATATTTAATCCATAAATCACGCCTTTTGCGTCTGCATCCTTATACGGCGTCCGGTTGCCCTGGAAGAAATCAAGAACGGTAACCCCTTCTGCGCCCGGAGGAATCTCTTCCGCCGCCTGCTTCAAGAGTTCATATGGATTCTCTTTGACCGCTTCTATATGGAAATTGTCTCTGAACCAGTTCACCAATCCGGCGGCCGTTATCTGGCCTCCCTCTAACAGCCATTTGCCGTCAATGACCGCGCTGTCATAAGGCCCCCAAATTCCCTGAATAGAAGACGGTTCCCTTTCTACAAGGCTCAGATGCACGAAGCTAGTCCCCATAATAATACCCATCTGCCGCCTGCCGATTACATTCATCCCAAACATTGCCATATGGGCGTCAATACCTCCTTGAATCACTTTCATATCAGGATTTATCCCAAATTCCTCCGCAAGTTCCGGCCGGATAACCCCAATGCACTCGCCTACTTTTCTGACATCTGTAAGCATCTTATTCTCATATTCCGGAAGTCCGATGGTTTCAAAATAATCTCTTACAAAACCACCTTTTTTCTTCACATAATTCCATTTGCATGCTGCATTGCAGATGGAACTTACCCACCGGCCGCACAGCTTATAATTAATCCAGTCAAGCTGTTCCACAATTCGGTAACAGGAATTGTAAATCTCAGGCTCATGATTTTTAATCCACAAAATCTTTGGAACAATCCACTCAAAAGAAACTGCGCCTCCGCAATATTTCAAAACCTCATGTCCGGTCTGGTTAATGGCTTTTGCTTCCTTTTTTGCACGGGCATCCATCCACATAATCGCCGGCATCATTGGCTCTCCGTTTTCTTTTACTGCAAATGTCGTAGAAGAAGTTGCACAAACACAACAAGATACAATATTCCCTCTTTCTTCTTCTGTAAGTGTCTGAACACATTGACCCATTGCCTTATAAATACTATCCCACCACTGCAGCGGAAATTGCTCCACCCAACCTTTTTTCGGATACTGCGTACCCCATTTCTCTTCGTGGCTAGCTTTCAGACGACCATCCGGAGCAGCAATGCTAATCCGAATTCCCTGAGTGCCAGTATCCACTCCCATAAACAATTTTTCCATGTTCTTACCTCAACCGCACTCAATAAACATATGTTACTATTATAATCATTTGTTAACTTCATTGTATATGAATCAATTTTCTTTGTCAATACCAGTCGCTGGTTCTTTTTCAAGTATCTCCCAAAGGAGTTACTGTTCACTCCGTTCTCAGTAACCCAAAGGAATACTATTTACCTTTTTTCCGGCGAAACAGGAAGCAGTTCATAATCATTACGCCTATCAATACACATCCCCATACCAATCTCTTAAGATAAGGATCATACCCTAGTACATTGAAACCACTCTGCAATATCTGCAGCAGGATAATTGCTATACACACGCCGACAGCCCGTCCGCTTCCGCCATTTGGGTCGATTCCCCCTATCGCGCAAACCAAAATTGCCTGAAGCTGATATGTATCCCCATATCCCACTTTGGCAGAATTGTTCCTGGCCATCATAATAATCCCTGACAGTCCGCATAAGAATCCGCTAACAGTATAAGTTAAAATAAGCGCTTTCCCATTATTAATAGCAGAAAATAACGATACGACGCTGTTCTCTCCGTAAAAATATAAAATCTTTCCATATCTGGTTCGATCCAATACGAAACAAATGACAAGCGCAATCACAACAACCAGTACAAAAACAACCGGGATTTTAGCTATCGTAGCCTTTCCAAAAAGTAAAAACGACGCTGGATATCCTGTTATTCCTGAACCGCCTGTAATCCCTGTCGCCAATCCAGAATACAAAATCATAGTAGAGAGCGTTACCAGAATGGGCAATATGTGAAGCTGGGAGATTAAAATCCCATTAATAAATCCGCATAGGGTTGCCGAAACTAACGCTGTCACCACAGCAGCAGCGATCGCTGCCGCTTCATTTCCGTTGCCCTCCATAATATGGTTCATCACGATAGCCGCCAATATCGATGACAAACCCGAAATCGACACCACCGACAGATCTATTCCACCTGTAATCATACATAGCATCATTGCAAAGGCTAATAGCGCAAATTCCGGAATCTGAAACGCAATGGATTGAAGATTATTTGCACTGTAAAACCTTGTGCCGCATATCTGGAGCATTGCCAACGCAACAATAATAAACACCAAAAACAAAATTGTTAATTTTATATCTTTTTTAAAAAAAGATAACATTCTCTCACCTTTTTTCATTCGAGCGCCCCCTATTAGTCAAAGATTAACAGCTTTTTACGAGTACGATTACGGCTTATTGAAGTGATGATGATACACACCACCATAACCGCGCCCAGGAAAAAATCACTCCAGGAAGACGATAAACCAAGGAAAATCAAGGTAGACGAAAATACTCTCATCAAAATAACTCCCAGTATAGTTCCTATGATTGTCCCATATCCCCCCGTCAACTGAGTGCCGCCTATAACTACAGAAGCAATAATTGTCAACTCTATCGTACCCACCAGATTGTTTATAAGCGGAGCGATCCACGCAACCTGCGCAACATACATAACCCCTGCAATAGCGGCATATACGCCTACCAGCATATAGAGAATGATCCTTGTCTTAAAAAGATTATACCCTGCGCGGCGGGCAGCCTCCTTACTGTTTCCCATAGCGGCCAAACTGCGTCCAAATTTCGTTTTATACAGTAAAAACGCAGTCAAACCAACAATTAGAGCGGTGGGAATAATGTATGCATACAAACCGTATGTCTTTCCGCTTTCGTCCACAATCGTAAGTATTTTCGTTGCGCCAAACTCTACTAGGCACGTCGGCATCTGCGGCGTCTTGATCGTTGTTGTTCCCAGCGTACACGCTAAAAGTCCAATAAACATCGTCTGCGTTCCCAACGTCGCAATAAACGTGGGAATCTGAAACAAATGAATAACCAGCGCGTTAAAAAGTCCCAATAATGCTCCGACTGCCGACGCCATCGCAAATGCAAACAAAAGATTATTAATTCCAGTTGACTTCATGACAAGAATTGCCGCATATGCCGAAAATACAGCCACAATCGCAAAAGATACGTCGATCCCATCTGATATCAGAACCAACATAACGCCCATTGCAAAAATCAAAGATACTGAAATATTCCGCACAATGTCAAACATGTTTTCAAGCGTGGCAAACTGCGGGCTTACAACCGAAACCAATACGCAGTATAAGACAAGTATAATAAAAACATATATTTGTGTTGTCTTAAAAAGCTGTTTTAATTTCATGATTCATTTTCCCCTTTCTCTGATACTTTTATAGCTATAATTTCCTCAATCTCTTGCCGGACGCCTTCCTTTTCCACCTCTTCTTCATCAAATATTTTTATGATTTTTCCGCTGTTAAAAACAGCTATACGGTTACTATTCGCCAACAGTTCAGGTATATCATCTGAAATCAAAATAATTCCTATGTTCTTTTTTGCCAAAAACTGTATCTTCTCATATATTTCAGATTTTGACCCGATATCGACTCCTACCGTCGGTGAATCCAGTATCAATATTTGGGGATTTACCAGCGCCCATCTTCCCAGGGCAACCTTCTGCTGATTGCCGCCTGACAACTGCGATACCAGCGCGTCTTTTCCAGATGCTTTCACATTCCATAACGCTATCGTATCTTCTGCCAGCTTAGCCGAATCTTTATTCTGAACCACACCGAACCTGTCAGAAATCTTATTTAATGCTACGGAAGCTATATTATCCTCAATTGTCCGATCCATAAAGACGCCCTGCGACTGCCTTTCCTCCGGCACAAGAGCAATTCCATTTGCAATTGCTTTTCTCGGATTATCGGCCGTAAAATCCTTTCCTTCCACAACAATACTTCCTGAATCTGGTTTATTCAACCCGAACAACGATAATGCGAACTCTGTTCTGCCCGAACCAAGTAATCCGGTAATCCCTAAAATCTCCCCTTCTTTCAATGACAAATTAATCCCTTCATAATGCGGAACTCTTGTCAACTCTTTTACTTCTAAGACAGTTTTATTGCTTTTTACTTCATGATTCTGATATCTGGAATATTCGATATCCTTTCCAGTCATGTAATATATCAGCTTTTTTTCCGCTTCCGCTTTATTTTCAAGTTCTTTACCATCCAGTTTTCCCGCATTTGAACCATCTCTAAAAATGGTAACTCTGTCTGCAATTTTCATTACCTCATCCAGCTTATGGCTAACAAATACAATTGACATCCCTTTTTCTTTCAGATTTGTTACAATTGCCAGCAGGCGCTCTACCTCCGTATGCGTTAAAGCCGTTGTCGGTTCGTCCATAAATAAAATTTTGGCATCCATGCTCAGCGCCCTGCAGATAGCCACCAGTTGGCGGTTTGAAATTGAAAGTTCTTCTATGGTTGACTTTAAGTTCATTGAAACACCGATTCTATCCAGTTGCTCCTGCGCGATTCTGCGTACTTCTTTCCAACTTATTATTTTTTTGTCCAGTCCAACCATTTTATTAATTGCAATGTTTTCCGCCACCGTCATACGCGAAAAAAGCGACAGATCCTGATAAATTACCTGAATACCTTCATTAATAGACTGACGTACATTCAGCTTTGTATAAGAATTCCCATTTAGCAAAATCGTCCCTTCGTCAGCCTCATGCACACCTGATATCACTTTAATTAAAGTAGACTTTCCACATCCGTTTTCTCCGCACAGGCAATGAATCTCCGAATGCCCAACTTCAAAATCAACTCCCTTTAACGCCTGGACACCTCCAAAATGCTTGACAATTCCACTCGCACATAATACTTTTGATTTGTCTTTTTCTGCCATATTCTTTACCTCAATTTATTTTGTCTGATATAAATATAAGCCGGCTAACGTTTGTCATTAGCCGGCTTATACCAAGAACACTTACTAGAAATCATATTCAGCAATATTATCTTCTGTAAATGAAAGCGCCGCATCGCCATAAATAATGCCGTCTTTTACCTTTAATGACTCATATCCTGTCTTTCCTAAATCCACGCCGTCAGTCATTTCTTCTCCCTGAAGCATTTTATATGCAATATTCAGCATTGCATATCCTGCGTCCGCCGGCCTCCAGCACTGTCCATATGCAATCCATCCGTCTGCAATATAATTGCCATTAGAAGAAGGAACTGATAAAGTAACAATTTTTACAGCTTTGTTATTCGTCTCTTCCAGATATTTCGCGAATGATCCCCCAGCTTCGACGGTCATGCAAAGCGCGCCGCCCAAATCAGGATATGTCTTCATAATTTCCTGCGAAACCTCATATGCTACTGTTGAATCAACAGAATCCTCATAAGGCTCTTCTGATACCAAATGCATATCCGGGTAATTTTCTGTAATATAGTCAACGGCTGCATTGTACCATGTCATATGGGTCTGCATGGAAAGTCCGCCAACAATTCCTACATAGTCTCCTTTTCCGCCCATAGCCTGCGCCAAATTTTCGCCATATAACGCTCCAAACTCTTCATTATCGAATGCTTCCATATCAAAATCTGCAACTCCCGCTAAAGCGGAACCCTCATGTACAATCACAGTAATCCCCGCATCTCTTGCCTTTTCAATTACGGATGAGAGCGCTTCCGGATCTACCGGTACAATACAGATTGCGTCAACGCCGCTGGCGATACAATCCTCAATCAAAGAAATCTGCAGAGCTGCGTCCGCTGATTCCGGCGCCACCTGTCTTGCGCTCACATCGTCAAACGCTTGATCGAACTCCTCCACGCCAAGCCTCATATCATCAAACCAAGCAATACCGTCAACCTTCGCTACAAGGACAATTTCCTTATTATCTCCTGACGCGTCCTTTTTATCCCCGCCTTCAGCACTTCCGCCGCCTGAATCCGCCGTTCCGCATGCCGTCATAAGCATTGCCATTGCTAAAATCACTGCTAAAACTGTAGAAATCCTTTTTTTCATACTAATTCGTTCCTCCTCTTTCTTCGTATCGTATCATTTATCTTCAGCTAATATATCATTAATTAACCGCGCTTCCTCCGCCGACCGGAAGAGATGCCCCTGTAATATAATCTGCATACTTAGAAAGCAGCATTACAACCCCATTTCCGATATCTTCCGGCTTTCCGCCGCGTCTTAACGGAATTGCCTCGACCTTCTCGTTCCAAGACTCTCCAATTGCCTTATTATTCAATTCCCCAAGAAGCCGGTCTGTTGTAACCCATATATCTGTATCGATAATTCCCGGACACACGCAATTCACATTAATATGATACTTTCCTAATTCCTTGGCAAGCGACTGCGTGAGACCTCTTACCCCAAACTTTGCGGCTGAATATGAACTTAAGAACTCCCACCCTTCAAGTGAACAGTCCGATCCGATATTCACTATTTTTCCATAACCCTGCTTTTTAAAATATTTTACCGCATACCAGTCTGCAAGATAAACGCCTCTTAAATTGATAGAAATCATCTTGTCAAACCTTTCCGGAGTCATCTCGTCAAAGTTGCACATATCCGTAATACCAGCATTCGCACATAAACCGTCTATTCTCCCATATTTTTCATAAACTGTCTGAAATAGATTCTGAACGTCCTCTTCCTGGGAAACGTCGCATGGTATATACAATAAATCCTTATACCCCTGACTTTCAAACTCTTTGGGCAACTCGTTTGCCAGCTGCTCTTTTGCCCTTCCGCTTATTACAGGGATTCCTCCTTCTTCTGCAATCTTAAGGGCAACGCCTTTTCCAATACCTTTTGTAGAGCCTGTCACAATAATTATTTTATCTTTTAATAACACCCAAAAACTCCTCCTTTCTTCATAAAAGCCTTTTCATATGGGTTCTTCGGCGCATGAGTATCATTTGTTACTACCCATGCACATTTTATACTCTTATATTATCATAATTTTGCGATTTGTCAATAAGTATTGCAAATTTTATTATCAAATTCCTGTTTTTAAAAGTTTATACTGATAATTTTTAGAAATAAAACCATATAATACCAAACCAAAGCTTTCATAAGACATTTTTATTTTCTCAAACACTAGAAAAAATATTCTTTGAATTTATAATAGTAACATTAACGGAGGTTTTTGATCATGGAGCAAAGTTTCCTATAAAGTAAAAAAAGCTTGCGCTTACACGCAAACTTTTTTCAACTACTATATTATTTCAATCGCTCTATTACATATCCGGCTGTCGCTTCATCTATAATCAATACATTCACAATCTCCGCCCGGATAGCCGCGCAGATGCATTCTACCCTGCTTTGCCCACAGGCAACGCCAATGCGGGTTTTCTTTTTCTTAATAACGTCAAGAGGAACCGCCATCGTCCTGCCGTCCAGCTCCGGATCACAAATATTCCCATCCGCGTCAATGATATGCGTACAGATATCCCCAACCGCTCCCTTCTTGGCAAGCGCCGCTATTTCCTGCTCATTCAGATACCCGGCTCTGTAAACCGCGCTCTGCAAGCCAAAGGTTCCCAACGCCAGCAATGCGATATTGGAATCATAACCATAAGACATCACCCTGTTTATATCATAATCGCTCAGAAACGCCTCTTTTAACCGGCTGCTGCTGACCACTGCCGGACATGTCAGCACATATGGCTTCGCCTCCCAGGCTCTGGCAAAATTCCTCGCAATCTCAAAGCAATAAATATTATGCTCCAGATTACTAATACCTCCGCAGAGCTGCGCCGCCACAATATCCGGAAACTTCTTTCCCTGTCCCAACAGCCCCGTCACCGAATGAATGGTATTCCCCCATGAAAATCCAATCACATCGCCATTCTGCACAATTTCCTCAAGATACTCGACCGCCTTCTTGCTGACGCTGTGCATATGAGAAGATTTCTGAGTAATCGGAGCAACAATCACTTTCTCGAGATTCGTCTTACTCCGAAGTTTCCTCTCCAGATCCGACTCTCCCTTAAGCGGGTCAATAATCCTAAACTGTATAATCCCCATCTCTTTTGCCTCTGCCAGAAGCCTTGATATGTAAGGTCTTGATAACCCTATACTCTTCGCGATAGCCTCCTGCCCCATGTCTTCCTCATAGTATAACTTCGCCACCTTAACAAGAAGCGCTGTCTTTCTCTCATCCAACAGCTTTCCATCTAATATCGGATCCATAATTTCCCCTGTTCTTTTCCATTTTATTTACTGTCACTCTTATCTTAATCTTTCAGATTCTATTTGGCAATACTCTTTTCATGAATTCCGAACAGTTCCGATATTTTGTGTTCTGTGATTTTTAATATTCAGAACTGAGAAGAAAGTCCGCTATGTGCATTGTTTTAATGCCCTCATAATTTCCTCCTGCAAATTCATCTGCCGTAAGAACATATTTAGGGTAATTATCGTGTATTTCAAGCAGACGGTTATACTCTCGTTTTTCTGTCTTTTCAAAATTAATTTCCTGCGTAACCTGAACATAGATTTTTTCGTTCTGCCTTACCGCTACAAAGTCAATCTCCCCATCGCTGGTTTTTCCCACATTGACGGTGTACCCACGCCTGCAAAGTTCCAAATACACAATGTTTTCAAGGCTGGAAGCCGCGCTGTCAGCATTATAGCCGAGAACGCTGTACCGCATGGAAACATCTGCAAGGTAGAATTTTTCCTGTGTTTTTAGAATTTCCTTTCCCTGCAAATCATATCGGGAACAGCGATGGAGCAAATATGCCTTCTCCAGCTTTTCAAGATAGTTGTAAACCGTCTCATTGTCAAGGGCGCGACGCTCCGATTTCAAGTAGTCTGCAATCGACTTAGCAGAAAAGGTATTTCCTACATTATTGAAGGTGTATTTTACGACACGTTCCAACTGGTCGATTTTCCTGATCTGATTTCGCTTTACAATGTCAGAAAAAATCGTTGAATTATATATATCCCTGACAATCGTATAGATTTCGTCCTGAGAATATGCCTGTAAATGGGTTGCCGGGAAACCTCCCAAACGGACATAGTCTGCCAGCTCTGCTTTTGGGTCTCCTACATCGGCATACTTTGCCTTAAACATTAGGTATTCCCCGAAGGACAAGGTAAAAATCCGAAAGGAAACATATCTCCCGGTAAGATAGGTTGATATTTCAGAGGACATCATCCGGGAGTTAGAACCCGTTATATATAGGTCAACATCAAAATCTGATGAAAGCGAATTGACAACTTTTTCCCAGCCCTTGATTTCCTGAACCTCGTCAAGAAACAAATAGGTCTTTCCATCAGGCAAAAGCTGCTCCTTTAACTGGGCGTACATTTGCTTCGCCGTCATATCCTCATATTCCATTGAATCAAAGCGACAGCTTATGATACGCTCCACCGGAACATTTCGCTCTGCTTTCAGTTTTTCCATAATCATTTTGAGTATCGTAGACTTTCCGCAGCGGCGTACTCCTGTGAGTATTTTTACAAAAGGGGTATCCACATAAGCCATTATTTTATCCATATACATAGGTCTGTAAATCATGCTGATCACCTCCATTTGTATAGCAGTATGCCGCAAAATATACAAAAAGTCAATTACTTTTGCGATTATAAACCGCAAAAGTTTTCCTAATCTTATTTGATTTCGTATGAAACATCCATGACAGGCGAGAGTTTCGCACTCTCGCCCAATTTGTTTTATTAAAGAACTATAGTTATTCGTTCAGCATCACGCTAACCCGGTACATCCCCGGCGTTGCCGCCTCCTGGAATGCTTCCTGAATATCCTCCAGCTTATATTTGACCGGTTCCACAATCTTTGACACATCAACCGCGCCCGAATTCAGCATGTTCGCCGCGGTAAAGAAATCAATCGTATCTGCCGCATAGGTTCCAATCAGTTCCAGCCTCCTGTAATGTATGGTATTGGAATCGATCTCCAACCGAGGCGCGGGATACCCCGCCGCAAAGAACAAAATCCTTCCGTCCGTCTCCTTTACCATTTCAAACGCCTGCTTATTTGCGGCGTCCGCCCCAACTGCTATAATCACCGCGTCCACGCCGGCTCCTGCCGTAAACCCTTTTATTGCCTGAACAGGCTCCTCCTTCCCGGCGTCGATTACTTCAAATCCCATCTGCCGGGCTGTATTAAGCTTCTTCTCCATAATTTCTGATACGATTACTCTGGCTCCAAGCGCCCTGGCGGCCTGTGCGTTGACCAGCCCCATGGTTCCCGCCCCAATGACCGCTACCGATTCCAGCGGCTGAACCCGCAGTTTTTTCAGTCCTTTGACAACGGTTGCCAGAGGTTCAAGAAATGCCGCGCAGCTTGGGTCTAATTTAGGATTCATCAGAACGAGGCTTCTGGTATTTCGTACATAATAGTCCGCAAAGCCAAACGAGCCAAGATATCCGTCTTCTGTCTTTGATTTCAGAGACGCCGCGTCCTTACAGTGCAGCACATCGCCCTGGCGGCAGGCAAGGCATTCCCCGCAGCCGTCGTATGCCATGGCCACAAAGTCTCCGGGTTTATAATCCTTTACCCCCTCTCCTACCGCTTCAATCACTCCTGCTCCCTCGTGGCCTCCGGCCATAGGATATCCCTGATGTTCCCTTAATCCCATCCACTGTCCGTAATCCGTTGTACAAATATTACATGCAAGCTGCCTGACCAGCGCCTGATGCGGACCGATTTCCGGCAGGGGTCTCTCCCGTACCTCGGCATGTCCTTTCTCTGTTAATACGGAAAACCTCATCATTTTCTGCTCCATTTATAACTCCTTCTTTCCCATGTTCTTCTTTCATTTCCCGTCTGCCTTTCGACCGGCTTATCGTTCTCCTGCCGAAAAGCAGACGTATCTGCCAGATTCCAGTATCATCTTACTCTAACGCCGCCCGGTAAATTCTGGCGCAGTCTTCCTTCTCCAGCTTCACAAAGCCTCCCACCGCTCCGAATCTTGTACAGTTTTCCGCCATTTCGTCAATCCGCTCTGCACCGATACCGGCATCCGCAAAGGATACGGGCATTCCAAGGGATCGGAAAAATTCTTTTGTTCTATGTATTCCTTCTAATGCCGTTTTTTCCGGATGGAACACATCATGTTCCACGCCCCATACATCCGCCGCATATTTTACAAACCGAGGTACGTCTGTCTGATAGACGTACTCCATCCAGCGGGGAATCATGATCGCCAGAGTGGCGCCATGGGTCATATCATAGAAAGCGCTCAGCTCATGTCCCAGCATATGGCTTCCCCAGTCCTCCGACCGTCCTACTCCCAGAATCCCATTATGAGCAATGGTTCCCGCCCACATGATTTCCGCCCTGGCTTCGTAGTTTTCCGGCTCCTCAAGCGCCGCCGGAAGCTGCCTGATCATGGTCTTTAAGGTTGCCTCGCATAAGCGGTCCGTCAGTCCGCAGCCCGGTTCTCTGGTAAAATACCGCTCCAGTACGTGGGACATAATATCCACCCCTCCCGCCGCAGTCTGATACGCTGGCAGCGAGTAAGTAAGTTCCGGATTCATTACTGCAAACGCCGGCCTCAGCAAGCTATGGGACAGCGCTCGTTTCAAATGACCGTTTTCCGAGTTGGTCACTACCGTAGTATTGCTCGCTTCGCTTCCCGTAGCGGGAATGGTCAGCACGACACCCAGCGGCATCATCCTCTCTACCGGAACCTTTTTCAGAAAGAAATCCCATACGTCTCCCTCATAGTAAACTCCGATGCCAATCGCCTTTGCCGAGTCAATGACGCTGCCGCCTCCCACTGCCAGGATTACCTCCACCTGCTTTTCTTTGCACAGCGCGATCCCTTCCCGCACCAGGCCGATATCCGGATTGGCTTTTACTCCGCCCAGTTCTGTAATCTCAATATCCTGCTCCTTAAGAGACTCCATAACCCGGTCGTACAGGCCGTTCTTCTTTATATGGCCTCCTCCGTAATGAACCAACACCTTTTTACCGTATTTTTTCACCTCCGCGCCCACGTTTCGCTCCGTTTCTTTTCCAAACAAGAACTCCGTAGGACTGGCAAATTTAAAGTTCCGCATATCTTCTAACTCCTTTCTATCCTCGTCCCGCTCCTCCAAACAATGTCGCATAATGAGCCAGCAGTCCGGCATACCCCTTCCCCGCTTCCAACCCGGCGTCGCAGAGGTTTGCCTTCATATTGGCAAACTCTCCTTTGCTGCCGTCTTGTTTCCTGCTGTCCCAGTCGATTCCCATATAATCCAACAGAGACTTTAATCCCGCATTGCTCAAATCCGTAAATAGATTCACCTTCTGAATTCCACATTCTACCGCCTTTTTCAGATTCGCATCCCCAGTCCCTGAGCCGCCGTGAAGTACCAGAGGCGCCGATATTTTTCCGCTAAGCTCTTTCAGCAGCTCAAATTCCAGATGGGGCGTCCCCTTGTAAGCCCCATGGGAAGTTCCCACCGCAACCGCCAGACAATCTACGCCTGTTTCTTCCACGTAACGCAGCGCTTCCTCTGGATCGGTCAACCCCGCGTCCCTGGTCTTGTCGTATTCAAACCCCTGTCCCACATGCCCAAGCTCCGCTTCTACGGATACGCCCAGGGCATGTGCTATTTTAACGATTTCCTTTACCTCCCGCACATTTTCCTCATAAGGACAGGTAGAGCGGTCGATCATTACCGAACTGAACCCAAACCGAATAGCGCTTACAATTTCCTCATAAGAACCGCCGTGATCCAGATTCAGCGCGGCCTTCACATTCGGATATTTTCTTTCATAGAACCTTGCAAGACAAGCCGTTTCCTCCAGAAAGGGAAGCCCCGCGCAGTCTAAAATCACCGGCGCCCTAAGCCTGTCCGCCGTCTCAAAACAAGCTTTCACCGTAATACTGTCAAATACATTCGGAGCCGCAACACCGTAATGTCCTCTCTTTGCATCTCTTAATATCTCTGCCATAGAGACAATCATCTGCTTCACTCCTCCCTAAAAAATTCCAATCAGCGCCCCAAGAATACAGACAACCACAATCCCCAGTGAAATCCGTCCGTACTTCTGGGTCTTATTCTTCAAAATATAGTAGATACCAAATACCGCCGCCAGCGGAAGCAATCCAGGCGCAATGCTGTTTAAAATATCCTGCAGCACAATTTCCGTTCCCGCAACTTGAAACTGCAGCGCCGTAGAAAGCGTTACATAGGAAGCGCTTAAAGCTCCCATCATAAACAATCCCAAGATACTGGTGGCCGATATAAGTTCTTTAATCCAGCCCGCTTCCAGAATGGATTTCACCGATTCCTTTCCGATCTTGTAACCGAGCCCCCACAAATTTTTTCCGATAAAAAATGTAATCAGCATAAACGCAAATGGGATAATCGCTCCCAGTACATTGCCCGTAGCGCCAAAAGTTACCGCAATTCCGTAAATAATTGTCTTCAAGGTTCCCCAGTCAATGGTATCGCCAATTCCCGCCAACGGCCCCATAAGGCCCGTCTTAATTCCGGTGATCGCGGCATCGGAAATAGCGCCTTCATTGGCCATTTCTTCTTCCATAGAAAGGGTTATTCCATGGATCGGCGTACTCCAGGTTCCTTGGGAATTAAAAAAATTCAGATGCCTAGTTAACGCTCTGCTCAACGCTTCCTTCTCAGGATACAGCTTTTTTAGGCAGGGTATCATACTGTAGCAAAAGGATACCCCCTGCTGCCTTTCGTAGCAATTTGGAATCTCTGCATCCAGATACCAGCGGTAAAAAGACCGGTTGATATCTTTTTTCGTCAATGTTCTTTCCATTTCAGGCGTTTGTTCTAATACTTCATGTTCCGCGGTTGTTCCCATACTCATATCCTCCCATCTTCCTTATACGGATGCGTTTTCTCTACGTAAAAATGTAATCAGAAGCGCCATGCATGTTCCAAAAATAGCTGCCGCCATCGTACTAATCCCAAGATACTGTACAGCAAAAAATCCCAGGATAAAGAAGGGCAGATATATATTTTTTCCAATAATAAATATCGTAATTGCAAATCCCAGCGCCGGCAGGGTAGCCCCCGTCACCGCCAACCCGTGGGTCAGCCATTCGGGAATCACATCCAGGATATTCTGTACCACATCGGAGCCAAGGTAAATCGCCGCAAATACAATCGGAAATCGAAGTACGAATCCAAGCGCCAGCGGATAGACGGTTGCGCACCGATCGATTCCCTTCGTATTTCCCTCCGCCGCATACTGGTCGGCTTTATGCGCAAACGCCGCCTGAATCGTTCTTCTAATCTGATCCTGAAACACTCCCAGCAGCCCGAAAGGTACTGCCAGCGTAACCGCCGTCGCCGGATCCATCCCGGTTGTCAGCGCAATCGGAATGGAAATACAGCCCGCCAGGCACTCATCCGCCGGGATATTAGCGCCTGCCGCCACCATTCCCAGATAAACCATCTCTACGCTTGCGCCGATCTGCATTGCGGTTCCGATATCCCCCGCAACAATCCCAAACGGAAGCGCCATTACTATGGGCTGACAGATGACCGCATGAAAGGTATATCCCATCTTACTCTGTCCAATCCACCACCAAAGTCCTGCCAACAATGCCAAACCAAATACCATAATCATTCTCCTCTCATTTTGAATACTGCTCTTCTATCTGAAAACACTCTGAATTCTCTTCTACCGGCATTTCCTTCTGCCAAGCAGTAATTGCTATCCTTCAAACACTCTCACAATCCGGTCAAACTCCATCCTCGCCTCTTCTGGTATAATATGGATATATATTTCCGTTCCCTTCCCGTGAAGTTCCTTCAGCCTGTCCATATCTTCCTGATTCATGGACACTGCCCGGAGAATCGTCGTCCTTCCCGGCGCGCTGGGAAGTCCTCCGATCTGCAGGCTATGGATGGGTACGCCCTTCTCCTCCAAACGCACGCAGGTTTCCACATCCTTAAACAGCAGCATAACGGTTCCTTTCCCCAGCTCTTCTTCCTGCCACCGTTTTGCGGCCGTTTCCACCGAAATAATTTCTACCTCCACATTCTTCGGCGCTGCCGCCGCGTAAATCATAGTCATAAAATCATCCTTTGCCAGCTCGTCGTCTACAATCACGATCCGGTTTGCCTTAGCAATCTTTACCCATTTGGTTATGACTTGTCCGTGAATCAGCCGGCTGTCTAACCGAATTAATGATATTTTTGCCATACATAGCCTCCTATTCTTTCAAATCTGTTAGTTTTTCTTTCATTTCCTCTACGATCTTCCCGGCCAGCGCCCTTCCGGAATACTCGTTCCGCAAACGGTCTGCCGCCAGAAGCATTTCCAGGCTTAAACCGCACAACGCCTGAATATGTTCAGTTCTTTTCGCATAGACCGCCGCTACGTTGGACGGGGTTCCTCCCTTGATATCCGCAAGAATAAGGACTTTTGTCTCCCCTTCCAATTCCTTTTCCAGGCGTACGCGATAATCTGCAACCGCATCCTCAGGCATCAGCCCCAGCGCCTTACAGAATCGGATTCTTCCCACTATCATCTCCCCAGCTTTCCATAATTCTTCGCCCCAGCTTCCATGCGTCAGCAGGATCAGCTTTGTCCTTTTCTCCATCATGCTCCTTTCTCCCTACCGTTTTTTTTGCGCCATAAGAAACGCCTTTACGCAAACGCCCTCTAGTTCAGTAAATCCCTCATGTGAACCTCGTCATTATCCGGCACCGTCTGCACGTAGACATCGACGCCGTCCTGAATCATCCGTTTCAAAATATGTTCCTCTTCGCCGGAAATATAAAGATTCTGATAAATCGCCTTTTTACCCGCCCCATAGGGAAGCCGGCATACGTTTACACGGTCCATCCAAACGCCCTGCCGGTACAGCCTCCACAACGTTTCCAGTGACTTCAAAAGAATCAGGGGCTCTTTCTCTGTCTTTTTTAACCGCTCCGCTCCTGTCTGCTCGTCTAAGAATTCAACCTTTGCCGCCGGAACCGTCATTAACAATACACTTTGCAGGATTGGATCCCCCGCCGTCTCGTCGTCAATTACATAGATGGTTTCACATCCCGTAAACTCCAGCCATTTCTGAAGAATTTGTCCATGTATCAGCCGTTCATCAATACGAATATACTTGGGCATCCATATTCTCCTTTCCTATCCGATCAATTCTTTCAGATTCACGATACCGCTTTTTCCGCTTTCCATAGCAACTTCGGGAAGTTCCCACAGCGCAGCTCGTTCCCGCTCTTCCAGAACCGTAATCAGCATGGGAAGATTCAGCCCCGTAACGCACTGAATATGTTCCTCTTTTAAGCAGGAAGCCGTTACGTTGCACGGACTTCCTCCCAGCAGATCCACCAAAACCATTACGCCGTCTCCGTCATCCAGTTTCCTGGCCTTTTCCTTAATCTTAGCCAGAAGCTCTTTGATATCGTCCCCATAATTTAACGTCAACGCCTCCAGCTTTTCCTGTCGTCCGAACACCAGCTCCATGCTCCCGATAATCGCTTCGCTAAAATTCCCATGTGTCACAACCAGTATCCCTACCATGTTTTGTCACCCCGCCTTCTATTTTATTCTCTTACTAATCCTTATCAGCAAAAGGCATGCCAGTTTTGTGTGTTATCTTTCTTTGATCTCTGCGTCCGCTATCATTTCCACTAGATAGGCAAGCTCGGAATCCGGCACGGTTACGCGCATCATCTGCTCTGCTTCAAATAATGCTCGGCGAATCTGTTCAAATTCCTCCGGAAACCGCTCCTTCATAATTTCTGCCTGCTTATGCGGCAGTATCTCCCCCTGCAGGATACGTTCAAACATACAGGCTGCGTGAACCACATACCGAACCTGTAATTCCTTACTGTTTTTCCAGATATTTCCTTTCATAATCTTCGCAAGGGATCCGGAAAGTACGGAAACCATCTTGTCCGGATTTAAAAATGCCAGCATTCCCCGGAGCGTTTCTGTCAGTACGCCTGCGCTGACATTCTCTCTGGTTTCCTCTGCAAAAGGGATTCCGGTATTTTCTCCGGAAAGCAGGCGTTCTAACCGACGGATTCCGGAACCGATAATCAGTTCATCCACAGAAATAAACGGTACATTATCTAGCTGCAGATCAACCGTTCCTACTATCGCATTGATTTTTCTGCGCTTTAATTCCTTCTTCCCGCTCTTTACATCCGAAGCCTCTTTGAAATCCATACACTGGATTTGTACCCGTTCTGTCAGGTGTTCCGGCAGCATTTCGTATAGAATATCCCTGATTTTTACCGCCGTTCCCTGTCCGGTAAAGCAGGTGGCCACAATCCGGTATTCAGTTCTTCTGCTCCGGCTATGCTCCAGATTCTGGTTTAAGAGCATCTGGCCTGTTTCCAGCAGCGATTCATAAACTTCATTTAGGTTTACGCCTCTCATCAGAGATTTCCGCACGGCCTCCAAAACAATTGCCGTCGATACCATAGGCACAGTCTTTACTTTTACCGAAGTTTTCTGCTCCGCGATCTCTCCTAACATGGTCAAAGAACCCATATCCGCAAGGACAATGACCCCTTCCCCTTCATCAATTTCCTGGATCATTTCCAGCGCCTTTTCCAATGTAGTCTCTACCGATACATCCAGCGGCATATCCAGCGCTTTGCAGCTCCGTGTATCCATAAGCTGATTGGCCACCTCCGCCATACTTGTAGCCGTTGTATTTCCGTGAGCCAAAACCAAGACTCCCACATGCCGGTCTGCCGTCTCGTCCGTTACGCACAGAAACATGGTAAGATACGCCAGCTCCTGCTTCGGTATGTGAATATTCAGTTCTTCTTCCAGAAGCCGTAAAATGATTCTGGCAACCCGAAATTCCTTCGGATGATTCAGCGCAATATCCTGGATACCCTCGCCTTTGGAAGAAATCCCCTTTGCCAGCCGCTCTGCCATAGCGTTTACATGCATCATCATCCCAATCCGCGCCTGATCCGAAAGCTTTCTGCCAAGCCTTACTTCTGCAAACTGCAGCGCTTCTTCTACCGCATAATAAATAGCTGCGTCGATAATCTTCAGCAATTTCCTGGTTCCTTCCTCCTGATCCGTCACATGATACTTTTCCATAAGCTGAGCCATGTACTGATCCAAGTCTTCCTGCAAAATCCCGGTAATCTGGCCCTCGCTTCTTCCCTGGCTCTTAAATACCTGATATTTTCTGGAAATAATGTCATAGAGAGATTCTTCCCTGTTCTCCCCTTCCACTGTCCCTTCAAAAATATGATAGTCGTCCGAATATCGCAGAAATTCAATCAGATCGTTCTTCTGATTCTTCTGCCCCAGCCGTCCGTTCTGAATAAATTCCGGCAGAGCCGCCAATTCAATTGTCACGTATTCTAGCGATTCCACTTTATATTTCAAAAACGCCCGGGCGCAGAGAAGCTGCACGTCTGCCTGAAGCTGCCCGATATTGCCGGTGCAGCGGTATAAAAGCAGCGCAATGATTACTTCCTTATATACCCGGATCGGAACGCCGATTTTTTTCTGCTCCGCCGAAAAAAAGGTCTCTATTAACTGCAGCCTTTCCACAATCGGCCGTTCATTCAGCGCCGGCAAATGAATCACTACCGGCATCCGTCTTAAGAACGTTTTCAACAAAGCGGTACTAATATTTTCCGTGGTAGCTCCGATAATCAGGACGCTTGCCTTGCGGAGCCTGTCCGTTTCGCCAAGGCGGCGGTAAACGCCTTTGTCCATAAGTAAAAACAGCATTTCCTGCCCCTCCGGCGAAAGCCTGTGTATTTCGTCCAGAAACAGGATCCCTCCGTCCGCCATCTCCACCAATCCGGGTTTGTCCCGTTCCGCTCCGGTGTAAGCGCCTTTCCTGCAGCCAAATAGCTGAGATAAGAGTAACTGCGGATTCTGGGAATACTCCGCGCAGTTAAATACCATAAACCCCTGCTTTTTCTCAATAGCCCCCACTTTAACCGCGTATTCATACAGCTTCTCCGCAAAGGTGGTCTTACCGGTTCCGGTAGGGCCCGCCAGCAGGGTATGCAGTCCTCGGGGCGGATAGAGCATAGCTGATTTTCCCTGTTCAATCTGGGATTTTAAGGAACCCTGCTGCCCGATCATAAAGTCAAAATCAAACCGCTCCGCCGTCTCTTGCTCTCTTAACTGCCGTTCCTCTTCCTTCTGCCGCTCATACTGTTCGGCTTCCATAAAGCAGACCGGCCTTCCTTCGCTCTTGGCTATTCGTCCTTCTCTCACCAGTTCATTCAAATCCCGGCTTACATTGCTCCGATCCAAACCCAGTTCTTCGGAAATCGTGACAGAATCCACTCCTGTTTTCTTTTCCTGCTTTTCTACCAACTGACAAACACATTGAAATATTCTCTCTTTCCGGTTCATAATTATCTGTCCTTTCCTCTCAACAGTCAGTTAACCGGCATTTTTACTAAAACACCGCCTCTTTTGTCGTTCTATCATGCTCCTACTGCGGCGCCCGGAAAACAAAAACGGTAAAATCCAGAATTCCGGCGGCGGTGTATCATACTAATCAAATGTCACAATTCCCTTTATATACCCCTTGGGGTTCTCCGATAGGAGCCGGAATGCTTCATTGATCTCCGTCACAGGAATCCGGTGGGTTATCAGCTCCTCCGTCGGAAAAATTCCTCTGGCATAACTTTCCACCGCCTTCTTTAACGTATCCATATAATCCTCGCAGTACCACGGATGTACTGCATGGATAACCGGGGACCGATACATCATATTATATGCCATTTCTTCCGTAAAAACCTCGTTTTTGGTATACATGGAAGGCGCCAGGAGTTTTCCCCGGCCCGCAATCTTTATTATCTGCAGCGCGGACGCTAATCCCTTTAAGCTTCCGGTAATCTCAATTACCACGTCGAAACCTTTCCCGCCGGTGATTTCCATCATCCGGCTCTGCAAATCCTCGTTCGCAGGACAAATTCGTTCCGTCGCCCCGTATTTTTCCGCCAATTTTAAACGCTCTTCATCAAAATCAATTGCCGTCAGGCTCCCCAGATTTTTGTTTTTTAAACCAGCCACCGTTAACAGCCCCATAAAGCCGCAGCCGATTACCGCCGTATGATCGCCAAAGGCCGGCTTTGCCGCCTGCAGGATATTGGTTACGCACATCATCGGTTCGCCCAGGCAGGCGTCCAGCGGCTTGTCCATATCCGGCGTCTTTATCAGCCGTTTCTGTTCGTTCAAAATCATATGGCTTGCAAAACATTCCGAAGATACGCCGGTTACCCGATCTCCCGGCGCAAACTTCGTTACTTTCCTTCCCACCTCCTGTATGATTGCCACAGGTTCGTGTCCAAGTCCCATCGGGTATTGCAATTCCTTGACCATTGCCTCAAATCCAAGGGGATGCCTTCCCATAGCGCTGGTTCCGGAATACGCCGGGATATCCGAATGGCACAGCCCTACGCTGACCATTTTCAGCATCACTTCATGATCCCCCAATGCTGGAAGTTCCTCCTCAAACAGTTCAAAATGCCGCGGTCTTGTTAATTTTGCTTTGATTCTCTTCATGTCTTACCCCTTCTTTCTTGCCGCGGCTGCCTTCGCCTTGACCACAATATCCTCTGCGGTTAAGTGAAACCGCTTCTTTAAATACTCCATGTCTCCTACTTCCCCAAAGCTGTCATGGACTCCGATTCTTTCCACCGGAACCGGAACATTCTCACACAGCGTCTCGCATACGGCGCTTCCAAGCCCGTTGTAAATACTATGGTTTTCCGCTGTTACGATTGCTCCCGTCTCCTCTGCGCATCGAAGCGTCAGTTCCTCGTCAAAGGGCTTTATCGTAAACATGTCCACTACCCTTGCCGAGATGCCTTCTTCTTCCAGCCGTTCTGCCGCCATCAGAGCTTCCGCCACCATGATTCCGCTGGCAATGACGGTTACGTCCCGGCCGTCCTTTACTACCATTCCTTTCCCTATCGTGAAATCTTGTTCTTTCTCGTAAATCGGAACGACCGCCTTTCTGGCGCAGCGGATATAATACATTCCTTTTTCCCCGGCCAGCATGCATAGAAGCTTTTCCAACATCACCTCGTCCGTTGGCTCTAAAATGGTAAGTCCCGGAAACGCCCTCAGCGCGGCGATATCTTCAAACGGCATATGGGTTCCTCCATTATAGGCCGCCATAATACCTGGGTCTGAACCGACAAGCCTTACATTTGCCCCGGAGTAACAGCCGGATATAAAAATCTGGTCGTTCGCCCTTCTTGAAATAAACGGCGCAAAGGAATGGGCAAAGGGAATTTTCCCCGCCGCTGCCAAGCCGCAGGCTACTCCTACCATATTGGCTTCCTGAATACCGCAATTGATAAGCTGCCCCGGATACCGTCCAATCTCGTCCATTTTTCCGCCCATGATGCAGGCTCCAAGATCCGCTTCCAGCTCTACCACATCCGAATTATCATTCATCAGCCGAATCATCGTATCCGCATAAACCTCCGCCATCTTCCTTGCGGATACTTCATAGGTTTTTCCCGCAAAACGATCCGTTTTCTGACTGCACATTCTTTCTTCTGTCATGACTCTTCCTCCTATCTATCCGTTCTTTAACGCTTTCAGCGCTTCTGCCGCCTGGTCCTTTGTTACATTTATATGATGGTTTTTCAGTTGATTCTCCGCAAAGGTACATCCCTTTCCCTTAATGGTGTTCAGCACAATCGCATGGGGTCTGCCTCCGTCGTGCTTTGCCTGCCGGATAGCCTCGTTTACCGCCTCCACGTCATGTCCGCAGACTTCTCTTGTCTCCCAGCGGAAACTCTCAAATTTTTCTTTCAGGCTTTCCATACTGCAGATAGCATCTGTCCGGTTATCTAACTGCTGCCGGTTATTGTCAACAAAGAGAATCAGGTTATCCAGTCTCTGCTGGGCGGCGAACATTGCCGCTTCCCAATTCTGCCCCTCCTGGCTCTCCCCGTCTCCGATGATACAGTAAACGGTATTTTCCTTTCCATCGATCTTTTTCGCCAGCGCGATGCCCGCCGCCACGGAAAGCCCCTGTCCCAGGGAGCCTGTAGTCACGTCGATCCCCGGCGTTTTCAAATGGTCGCAGTGGCTGGGAAGCCTTGTCCCAGGCTGATTCAGGGTCTTAAGCCACTCCATTGGAAAGAACCCTTTCAGCGCGAGAGCCGCGTAAACTGCCGGGCCTGCATGTCCTTTGGAACAGATCAGCCAGTCGCGGCCTTCCCATTCCGGGTTCCGGGCGTCGTAGTTCATCTGTTTGCCATACAGAACGCTGAGCAGATCGCAGATACTCATGGCGCCTCCCATATGTCCAAATCCCCGCGCTGCCATCTGCCGGATCGTGTGAATCCGTATTTCGGCTGCAAATTGTTTTAATTCTTTTGTTTCCTGATTTGATAGCATCCCTTTTTATCCTCCTATTTTTCTTGCTTTTATATGATGGAAGAGCAAAAGGTATGCCAGGGTAGTGTGTTGCAACCCCATCCTTCCCGGTTTTGTACGGTTCCCCGCGCCGCCGGATGGCCGTTGGCTGGACTGGATAGGGAAGTGAACCGTTGGTATGTAAATTAAGATTGACGACGCGACGCAGCGAATGAATTAGATTTGACACAGAATTTGGCATGATTTTTGCTATAATATATTGATAGAAGTAAACGTATGACACATTTTGATTTGAGGCGGTGATTTTCATGAGACAAGAGTTCTTGGCGAAACCTATACAGCAGCAGAAGATTTCACAAAAGCAAATACAATCGCTCCATCTGCTGATGATGAATAATGAAGAACTGAGCCGTTTTCTTCAAAATGAGTATCTGGAGAATCCTATGTTGGAAAACAGCGGGCAGATCCCTCCCTGTTTCCCTACACGCGGCGCAGTGAAAGCGCCGGATGAGCCGGCTTCCTATTCGGAGGCCGCCGCCGTGGATACGGATTTTTTACTTCGTTATTTTCTGGAGCAGCTTGATCCGTTCGCGTATACCGATATAGAATGGAAAATTTTTAAGCTTTTGATTCTTATGCTGGATGAACAAGGATTTTTCCCCTATTCGCCTGAAGAACTGTGCAGTTCTTTTCACATTCCGCCCGCACAGACGGAAAAATGCCTGGAGATTCTCCGTTCGCTGGAACCCCGGGGTATTTTTCAGCCGGATCTGAAAGGGTATCTGCTGTATCAGCTTCCCTCGTCCGGCCGGGACTCTGCCCGGATGCGGTTGCTGATCCAGCATCATTTAGAAGACATTGCCGCAGGCAGACTGCGGCTCATTGCAGACTCCTTACAGACCGACCTGGCCGACGTAAGACAGCTTATCAAACAATTAAGAAACCTTTCTCCAAGCCCCTTCTCTGGTATGGGGCCTAGTTCCTGCGACTATATTACGCCGGATATTCTGGCTGAGCGTCAGAATGGAACATGGGACGTTACACTTAATGACAACTGGATTGAAAATTATTCCCTGAGCGACTATTACATACAAATGATGCGGCAAACCGCAGACCCAGAACTGAAGACCTATTTTCTAGAAAAATACCAGCGCGGCCGTTTCATCCTCCAGAAGACCCTCCAGCGCAGAAGCACCATTCTCACTATCTGCAATGCTGTCATTTCCCGTCAGGAAGCCTTCTTTTTGGGGAAAGATATCCTAGTTCCCATGACGCTTTCTGATATTGCGGCGGACGTGGGCCTTGCCATATCCACCGTCAGCCGGGGAATCAAAAATAAATACCTGCAATATCCCTGCGGAACAGTCCTTCTAAAATCCCTGTTTACCTCCGGCATTGCATGCAGCGAGAGAGAAATCTCCAGTTCCAACGTGATATCCATCATCACGGATATTGTACGCTCAGAAAATAAGAAAAAGCCCTATAGCGACAGTAAACTGACAGAACTGTTAAATGCAAAAGGGATACAGATTTCCAGAAGAACCGTTGCAAAATACCGGGTTCTGGCAGATATCCCAAGCACATGCGGGCGGAAAGAATAGCTACTTTCTATTGGACGCAAAAAAACACATGGTTTACAATTCGCTGTTCCATGTGTCTTTATGCTGTAATTTTGAAAGTAAATTTCTTACTAATTATGCTAATTGCATTACTTGGCTTTCTAATTCCTTAACTGTATCAAGAGATAACTCCGTAGCCTCTGCTATTTCTTCTAAAGACATTTTGCCTAATTTTATTAAGTGAACCGCTGTTTTTTTTGCCTTATTCTGTACTGCTTCATTTCTCATATCTTCCATAATCTTACACATAGTAGCAACTCCTTTCTCATCTTGCTTAAAGTATCGTGCTTTTTTAGCAAGCGCTTCATAATTCATATCATCGGGATTCGTGCATGAAAAATCGTGCATCAGCTTTCCGATTTCATCATTTCCCCTATACTTTCCATTAACATATAGAATATGCGAACCACCATTAAACAATACCTTATTTTCACCAATCGTGACATATCTCTCTACCGGATATATCGGCTGGTTTCCTTTCATTACATCATTTTCTGTTATGAAAATAATATAGCTGTCGGGAATATCCTCCGTGTCATCACCAGACTTTAATATGCGGGCGTCCAACAGGCTACTATTATGCCTTGCTCTCTTTGCGCCTGCTCCTGTATCTTTTCTTTGAATTTCTACATCAAATTCCTTATCGGTACTGTCAATCGCATGAACATCTAAAATAGCAGAACGTCCATGCAAATTCTTCATCGATTCTTGCGTCCTAACTGATTTAATTTTTATGTACTCGCACCCTAGAACAATCCTTTTTGAAAACTGAATTCTTTCTATAACTCCGCATCATTCCTCTTTTTATTTTGATGAAAAAGTCTTCCAACTTCACCTCCAAAACAAGACCGCGGAAGAAATTGCTGCTGAATGTAATATAACGCCAGAAGAAGTATACGGTATATTACCATAATTATCATGTCTCCTAAAAATACAGGGGCTGTTTCCCAGCTCCCTGTATTTTAATACCGAATGGAAAATTTTTTTTCGTCTTCCTCTGTCGGAATTTCCTCGCTGTCCACCCATTCCACCCGGATAAACCGATCCGTATTCAGGCGCACCATCAGCTTGTCCACCAGCATCTCACGTCCCTGGACTTCCATCAGCACGCTTCCGTCCCACTCATTTTTCACCCAGCCGGTAAGGCCAAGAGACTCCGCCGCAAATCTTGCTGTATAGCGAAAGCCTACGCCCTGCACCCTTCCATGGAACCGGACTCTTCTTCGTATCTCTGCCATAAACGTTCCTGCCTTTCATTGCGTATCCTTGATATAAAATTCCCCATCCCCTTAATATCTGTTATGCACATCCTCCGCAAAGCACATCATGTCCTTCACCTCGATTACCGTCCCGTCATCCAAGACGGCCTTTCCGCTCATCCGTCCAAATACCTGGTGCTGATCCGTTTCGATGATGACCGCCGCTGTTTTAGCCGCCCTGTCTAGCACCGGCACAAAATCCATCTCGAACCTGCCGTCGCTGGAAGAAAATGTCCATGGCTTCATATAATCCCCCTCCGGGATATGGAACGTCACGTCATCCAGCTTATGCGCTCTGCCGTCATAGAACAGCATATTCTCAGAGGCCGCCGACGTTTCCCCAAAGCCGTATCCGATATTAAATCCAAAAGGCCTGCCGTCCACCACCGTATTGCCGGAGCCCCAATACCAGCGGTTATCATAAGTCCAGACGCCCCTGCCCCAATCCAGCGTGCCAAAATCTGTTTTGTTATTAAAACGGTATACCTTGCCGTCAAATTCCATTTTTCCGCCCGCAGGCATACAATTTATTTTCTGATTATAGTAAAATGCCGTCTTCTTCTCTTTCCATGGCGTTGCAATCACCATGGTATCCATCTCCGGCTGATCCAGGGTAATATCGCACCGAAACGTTTTTCCCTGATAAAATTTATCAAATTTGCAGCGAATCCGCCTTTTTCCTTCCTCTACCGTATACTCCATATGAAGACGCTTGTCCCGATATACCGTATCTCCGCGTTCGGATGTAGGCGGAAGTTCAAACTTCCCCATCGGAAACGCATTCAATATAGTCTCTGTATGTTCCCATCCTTCTTTAAAATTCAGCAGGGATACCGACTGGAGTCCAATATACCCGTCGTCGGAAATAGTAAACGCACCTGCAAAATCCTCATTCAGCACCAAGTAATAATCCCACTCTTTAATGCGGAACTTCGGCGCCTTAATCTGCCTGCGGTCATACTTCTGAACCAGGCGTTTGGACCATCCGGGTTCTCTCAATGAACCGTCTTCCTTTAAAAGCGGCTGTCTCGTAACAACTTCATGGTTCCTCATATCCAACCTTGCCTCCTTAATCCTCCTTCACGTCTCCAAGCCTAACATGCTCTTCTACAATCTCCTTCATTTTCTTCCACACCTGCGGAGAGGTTTCCTCAATTTTTTCATTCCGTTTATAGATCTGGGATTTTTTCACACCATGCTCTCTCCAGCTTAAACCCCCGCTCTCGCGGTTCAGAAGCAGCGGCTGGAAATTGTCCAGAAGATGGGCGTATTTTGCATCCGCGCTTTCATACCTCTCAAATTCTTCCCACAGTTCTCTGAAATACATCCCCTGGTCTTTTGGCAGAAGCCCGAATATCCGATCCGCGGCGGCTTCCTCTCTGGCCCGTTTCGTCTCCGCTCCCTCCGCGTCATAAGCATACGTATCCCCTGCGTCAATCTCCACCAGATCATGGATCAGTACCATAAGAATTACGTTCAGAATATCCGTCTCTTCCGCCGCATATTCTTTCAGAAGAAACGCGGCAACTGCCAAATGCCAGGAATGTTCCGCGTCATTTTCTTTCCGATTGCCGTCCGCCAGCCAGGTCTGCCGGAAAACATTTTTCACCTTATCAATTTCCATCAAAAACTTTAGCTGCTTCTCCATCCTTTCCATACCAAACACCTTCTTTCACAAAGTCTTAATCCGTACAGCCGCCCATACCGGCAGCTTTATGAGCATAACGCTATAGTAAAATTGTACTCTTTCCCATTCCTTCCCGCAAGTATTTTCCTGAATTTGATTACGGCGATATTATATCCATCCGGCAAGAGCTACGCTTGCCGCCAGTCCCGCCGCTGTTGCGAGAAGCGCCCCAATCAATGTATGCCTGCTTTTTCTTACTTTTGCCGTCATAAAGTACACGCTCATGGTATAAAAAATCGTTTCCGTACAGGCCATACTGATTGACGCGATCAAGCCGATTTCCGAATCGGTCCCAAACTCTTTGTATAAGTCCAAAAGAAGTCCCGCCGCGGCGGAAGAAGAAAACATCTTCACCACCGAAAGCGGAACCAACTCTCCCGGAAATCCTATGTAACCGGATACCTTCCCCACCATTTCCGACAGGATTTCTAAGAAACCGGAGGCCCGCAGGATTCCTACCGCTACCATCAGCGCTATCATCGTAGGCATAATTTTAATCACCGTATGGAATCCGCTGTTCGCCCCCTTAATAAACGTGTCGTACACATCAATCTTCCTCAGAACCCCATAGCATACAATCCCGAAAATCACCATAGGAATCATCATATCCGACAAAAATAAAAACCACTGCATCCTCTATATTCCTTCTCTGCCTTTCATCCTCCTTACCATTATATGAAACTTCTCCGCCGCTATTCCCTGCATATTACCGCATGATCTTCCCTCTAGCGATTCCCGTTGTCCTTCTCTATCCACTTTGCCGCCGCATTCCGGGCCTTAAGCTTTGCAAAATTCAATTCCCGCGCCGACATACACTGATATCGTCCCGCAACTCTATAAAAATAGTTTCTAACTTCCTGTTCCATATTGCTATTCCATTCAAATTTGCGACCAGATTCTGCTTCCCCGCCGTTATCCATTTCATCACCCGCAGTCTTTTCCACGCCCATTTTAGCAATAACCGGAGCCGCGTCGTCGGATAAGCCGTACAGTATATACTGAACGTCATACAGACTGACTGTTTCCCATTGCCGAAGGTTATATTCTGCAATCAGTCTGTCCGGCTTAGCAAAAGAAAGCAGGATATACCCACATCCAACCACCACCGCTATATAACGGAACATCGGAAACCCTTTCCGGTAAATACTTACCGTTACGCCGCCCATAATTAACGCCAGGACAGCCAGGAACCACAGCGCCAGTATCCGCAATAAGGTAAGATGATACGTTTGCACATATAACACCATACGATAAACCGCAGAAGCAATCATAATAAACGTACAGCCGCAAATTACTGTCAACGTCCCATGCAGAAACTTATTCTCCTGAAACAGCGCCATACATGCCAGCACCAGAATAAAATTCAAAACGCCCACAAAAAGCAATTCAAAAAAACCCTGTCTTGCATAAGATGAATAGGTCACTCCATGCGGAAGACTTCCCAGTTTCAGAAACAGATACCGCACCTGTACGCCCGCATACAGCGCATATACCGCCGCCAGGATTCCGGTAAATGTAATCCCTGTCAGGGCATTATAATTCCTCCGCGCCCTTTCCGCCTCCTCAAACTCTTTGCTGCACAAAGCTCCGAGCAGCGCATAGCTTGCGGTAAAGCCAATCAATATCATAACTCCAATCTCAAAAGCCGAACCAAACTCAATCTCAATAAACATGCCTTGAAAGATTTCCGCAAACACCAAATCCGAGCGCAGGAGCATCGGAAATACCAGCAGTAAAAGCCCTGCTGCAATCAACACTCCTATGCCTGCCGCCGCTGCTGTTTTTCTTCTTTTACCGGCAGCTTCTCCCTTCGCTTCTGCCAGAAATGCAAAGCCATGGGAGAACGGGCAGAATACATGCGCTGCGGTTGAAAAGCAGATGCTTACAATATTTTTCGCAAACACGGGAAAGCTCCACTTTTCATCCTCGTAAAATTGATGAAGCATTCCGGTAAGGAATAACAGCAATGTTCCAACCATATTAAAAAATACCAGAAACCCCGAACACGTCATTGCCGTACTGACTCCCAAAAGAACCATCCCTACAGCATACGCCGCCGTCCCCTTTTTCACTCCGAAACCTATCCTTTTTAAAAGGAGATAAGCAATCCATATCGTGGCGCACACCAGAAGCGGCCAGGTGATTCCATTTGGATTCTTATACCCGCAGAATGCAAAGAGAACCCCATACAGCAAACACATACCGGCTACATATCCATAATTGCCGCGCAGGCTCTGCTGCCTGCTGCTTTCTTCTAATGATTCAAACAACATGTTTTCCGCGGAAACCATATCCTGCAAATTTGTCTTATTCATCCGTCATTCCTCCTCTCCATCACTCATCCGGAACATATTCCAGAATATCCCCCGGCTGACAGTCCAGCGCCTTACAAAGTGCGTCCAGCGTTGTAAACCTCACTGCTTTCGCCTTATTATTTTTTAAAATAGATAAATTCGCCATCGTGATATCAATCTCTTTTGCAAGCTCTGTAACCCCCGTCTTTTTCTTAGCCATCACCACGTCCAGATTCACTACAATCGCCATCACGCCACCCCCTATATCGTCAGATCCGTTTCTTCCTTGTACCGGATCGCCTCGGCAAACACATTCGCCAGTACCTGGCTGAACAGCGCCGCAATAAAAAATACAAGGACAATCACCGCCGTAGCAGGCGTCGGCACCAGAAAGAGCTTCATGATAAACGCCGCCGCGATTACAAGGCTTAGGTTCGCCATAACCTGCAGGCTCCTTACATTGTCCGGTACAAAACACGCCCCTTCGATTACTGTCTTCATCATCCTGCGGAGCTGCGCGACAATCATAAGTCCGCACACGCCGGCCACCGCAAAAACCAGCAGCATAGAAATGAAATTATCCGATAGCGCCTTTGAATAATACCTGCCCGCCAGCCTTAACGTAAACGGGAGGGTCGCCAGTATGCCAATCCCACAATAAAACATCACATCCAGAATAATCTTTGTAAATTTATTCGTCTTTTCCTGTCCCATTCTTACACTCCTTTTCCTGTCAAACTCCTAATTGAACATCCACTACGCAGAGATTTTACATTCGTTCTTTTATTAACGTCTCTCAAATCTTTTCTATACCATACCACCCTTTCAATTGAATTTCAATATGTTTTTATTGTTTTTCAATAAAACATTATCATATTTCAATATATACAAAGTAAATAGCAAGCCGAGAATCCCATTTGTACTCCAAGAGTCCCGATTTGTAAATGAACTGGGTAAACAGCAAGGCTAGAGTGCCGAATAGCAGATGAATCATATCCCAACCTGTTTAAAGAATTTTGAATCCGGATAAAACAATTCTGCCCGGCGCTAAAACGCGCCAGGCAGTACAAAATACAGTTTGCATTCAAATAGAATATTCATTTATGTATGTAAATAGTTTGCCTCGCTTCTGAATTCAGCCAGCCATTTCATGCACACCCAATAATTCCTCTCTCTGACATCCTCTTCTTTTTCAGACTTCGCCGCCATAATGATTGTCCTGGTACTAGTTCTTTGTATTCCCTCTGCAGGCTGTTCACAAAGAACTGGAAAGCGAGGATATGAAAAATATGGCCAAAGACTTGGACTCTATGGCGGAGACCGCCGCGTCCCTCTCTTTTGCATTAAAAAGCGCTGCGGATACCGTGAAAAGGCAGGACACACTACCATTAATGAACTGGGACAAGAAACCTTTACCGAAGACATCCCCTCCTTATTGGATTTGGAATAAATCGTCTACCCAGAACAAGTACTTATGATGAACTGCCAAGAGGGTTCGGCCCACACACGCCGCAACCCTCTTTTTACTAACCAAAACTCTGGTTCCACAAATGATAATAGATTCCCTTCTTCGCCAGCAGTTCCTCATGATTTCCCTCCTCGGCGATTCCGTCTCCCTCCAGTACCAAGATCCGGTCATAATCCTTAATGGTCGTCAGCCTGTGGGCAATCGTCAGCGTTGTCCGCCCTTTTGCCAGCTTCTCCAAACTCTGCCCTACCAGAGTCTCGCTCTCGTTATCCAGCGCGCTGGTCGCCTCGTCCAAAATCAAGATCGGAGGATTCTTTAAAAATACCCTGGCAATGGAAATCCGCTGTTTCTGTCCGCCGGACAGTTTCACGCCCCGCTCGCCTACATACGTATCATATCCGTCCTTCAGTTCCCGGATAAATTCATCCGCCCCCGCCAGCGCCGCTGCCCGGCGGATTTCTTCCAGCCCGGCGCCGGGCCTGCCGTAGGCAATGTTCTCCGCCACGCTTCCGCTGAATAAGTATACGTCCTGCTGGACAATTCCGATGGCGTCCCGAAGGCTCTTTAGCGTCACTTCCCGGATATTCTGCCCGTCAATTCTGATCTCGCCGGAAGTCACGTCATAAAATCTGGGAATCAGATTGCAGAGGGTAGTCTTTCCCCCGCCGGAAGGGCCTACTAACGCCACACGCTCTCCAGCTTCAATCCGGAGATTCAAATCGTTCAGCACCGCATTATGGTCGTCCGGATACTCAAAACATACCCGCTCCAGCTCAATACAGCCGGACTCCGCCTGCAGCGGCGCCGCTCCCGGCTCGTCTTCAATCTCTACCTCCGCATCCATAATTTCAAAGAAACGTTCAATCCCTGTCATTCCCCGCTGAAACTGCTCTGCAAATTCCACAATCCGACGGATGGTCGCAATCAGGGTAGACACATACAACACATAAGCAACCAAATCTCCCGGCGTAATCCGGCCGTAAATCACAAATAGGCCGCCGCCTAGAATCACCACAAGATACATCAGTCCGTCAAACAGTCTGGTAGAACACTGAAACAACGCCATATACTTATAGGTATGCTTCTTGATTGTCTTAAAGGCATCGTTGCCCTTGGCAAATTTTTGTTTCTCCTGCTCTTCCACTCCAAACGCCTTCACCACGCGCTCTCCCAGAAGACTGTCTTCAATCTGGGCGTTCAGTTCCCCGATCTGAACCCGCTGCCTGCGGAACACTCCCTGGAGCCTCCTGTTCAGAAAAATTGAGGACGCCGCCATTAGCGGTACGCATAAGAATATAATCAAAGTAAGAGGAACGCTGTAGGTACACAGGATCGAGAAACTGACCGCAAATTTCAGCCCCGCAATAAAAAATTCCTCCGGGCAGTGGTGGGAAAATTCCGTCACGTCAAACAAGTCGTTGGTAATCCGGCCCATAATCTGCCCGATCTTTGTGTTGGAATAATAGGTATATCCAAGCCTCTGCAGATGGTCAAAGGCATCCTGCCGCATATCCGTCTCTATGTATACCCCCATCACATGTCCCATATCCGCCATAAAATACTGCGCAGCCGCATCAATCAGGCGCAGCACAAGATACAGCGCCGCCAATTTCAGCACCAGCGACACCGTAAGAGCCGCGAGGTCATTCATAGCAAGATCCGTTATGGTTCTCAATATCAGCGGCAGCACCAGATCGCAGAGGCAGGTCAGCGCCGCGCAGAACAAATCCAGCATGACCGTTTTGATATATTTTCTCTGATAAGGCCAGAACCGGCGTATCAAACGCTTCTTTTGTCTTTTTGTTTCCATATTTTAAACAACCCCCATTTATGTAAGTGTTACGCCAACAGCCGGAATACCTGCTCTGCCGCCAGCGCCATATTCTTTCTGGCTGTCTCCGGCTTCATCGCCTCTTCCAGCGTAGTTACCCCCCGCACAATCGGAAAAAATGCGTCGATTCCTTTTTTATTGCACATAACGGCGTCTTCTGTAGCCCCTCCTGCAAAAGCGATTACCTTACAGCCATATTTCTTTGCCAGCGCCGCGACGCCTACCGGAACCTTGCCCATAGCAGTCTGGAAATCCAGCCTTCCCTCTCCGGTAACCACAATATCAGAATCCCGGATGTCCTCCTCCAGCCGAATTGCCTGCAGTACCATATCAATCCCGGACTTTAGTTCTGCCCCCGGCACGTAACTAAGAAATGCAAATCCCAGTCCCCCGGAAGCTCCCGCTCCCGCCTCTTCGCTGCGGTCTTCTCCCAGCCACTCTTTCGTTTTCCTGGCATAATGCCGCATTTTCTCATCCAGGACTTGCTTCTCTGCTTCTTTCACGCCTTTCTGGGATCCGTACACAAAGACCGCCCCGTTTTCTCCGCACAACGGATTTGTAACGTCGCAGGCAATCTGAAAATGACAGTCCTTGAGTTCCGGCATAACTCCTTCGTCCCGGATTTCCGCTATTTTATCAAGTCCCGCGGCTCCATAACCGATCTCGTTTCCCGATGCATCCAGGAACTCATAACCCAGCGCTGCCAGCATCCCCACGCCGCCGTCGGTGGTAGCGCTTCCGCCAATCCCGATTAAAAACTCCCGGTATCCCCTGCGCAGAGCGTCCGTAATCATCTCTCCAACGCCGTAAGTCGTCGCTTTCCATGGATCCAGTTCCTCCGGTTTCACCAGAATAATCCCTGCTGCCTCCGCCATTTCCATCACCGCTGTCCGGCCGTCCGGCATCACGCCGTATCTTGCCCGGATACGGCCTCCTAAAGGGCCGGTGACCTCAGTATATACATAGTCTCCGCCCAGCCCCTCCACCATAGCTTCCGTAGTACCCTCGCCTCCGTCGGCTAAAGGCTTTACCGCAACCTGCGCGCCGCAGGCTTTCAGTATGCCCTCCCTGGCGGCGTTCCCTGCTTCCATAGACGACATGCTTCCTTTAAAAGAATCAATTGCAACTGTAACTTTCACTCTTATTTCCTCCCCGAATCCGGATACTTCGTAATGAAACAGGATGCTTTGCCCACATTCCGCAGCTCAGCATCCTATTATCTTGTTTCTACCTCTTCAATTTATCCACAATTCCTTCGGCCTGTCAATACCTTCCGCCATATTATTTTACAATATACCTCAAAATCAGTTACTGTTCCAAATCGATCACGGATACCGGACAATCATCTCTTGCCTGCGCCGCCGTTTCCTCGTACTCCGGCGCCACATCCGCATAGGCTTCCGCTACGCCCTCGTCGTTAAACCGAAACACTTCCGGACACGTGCCAATACACATCCCGCATGAGATACATCCATCATTTACCCTGGCTTTCATAGGTGATTCCTCCTTACATTTTAACATTTCCAAAAAAATTTTAAAGCTTAATTCTACCTGTACTGATGTACGCTGCTTACAGACTGCCCAGCGCGTTTCCATCCGCACAGGCGGAATTATTTAAAATAGTATTTGCTTGATCCTGGATAACTATTCCTTTTTCGGAAAATTTTTATCTTTTCATATTGCAGACTCCTAAAAGAGAAAGCCTGACGCCGGAGCATACTGCACGAATGACCCGGCGCCGCCTATGCCACAATCCGACCGTCCTCAATCCTCACAATCCTGTCCGCCATCTGCGCAATCTCCGGATTATGGGTAATCATTACGATTGTCTGATGAAATTCCCTGCTTGTCATTTTCAGCAAACCGATCACGTCGTTACTGGTCTTAGAATCCAAGTTTCCGGTCGGTTCGTCCGCCAGTATAATCGACGGCTTAGACGCCAGCGCCCTTGCAATCGCCACGCGTTGCTGCTGCCCGCCGGACAGATTATTGGGCAGGCTGTCTAACTTGCTCTCCAGCCCCAGCAGTGTTACAACTTTCATGACAAATTTCTGAT
This sequence comes from uncultured Dorea sp., assembly GCA_910588745.1. Taxonomy (GTDB): domain Bacteria; phylum Bacillota; class Clostridia; order Lachnospirales; family Lachnospiraceae; genus Claveliimonas. The sequence goes on from CAJURK010000023.1 coordinate 41,305, forward strand.
CCGGCTTTTGCCCGTCCAGTGAAATCGGAAATACAATATTCTCCCACACCGTAAGAACCGGAACCAGATTATAATTCTGAAAAATAAATCCGATCTGCTTGCGTCGGAAAACCGTTGCCTGTTCGCCGCCAAGAGCCGCCAGCTCCGTATTCCCGATCCGGATACTTCCCTCCGTCGGCGTATCCAGGCCGCCCAGCATATTCAGCAGCGTAGATTTCCCGCTGCCTGAGGTACCGATAATTGCGGTAAATTTTCCCCTCTCAATCTCCAAATCAACACCGTCCAGCGCCTTTACCATCGTATCTCCTTTGCCATAATATTTTTTAAGGCCTGCTGCCTTTAAGATACTTTCCATAAATACCTCCTCCTGAAACTCAACCTTCACACACAAATATTGTTCATCATTCTGCCACGCGCAATTGTTCCACGACGCTGCCCTTATGAAAGAATGTAAGCGCCGCAACCGGTACAATTACCGATACAGCCAGCAAGATAACGCTGACTCCCACCGCCGGCGCAAGCGTAAACCGGAATGTATACTGCCACATAGCCCGAAGCAGCCCCCGAATTACCGTTAATCCCAGCGCCCCTGCAAATACCGTACCAAACAAGCAGGCTCCAAACGCATAGTAAACGCTCTCGAACACCATCATTTTAGTAAGCTGTCTCCTTGTCATTCCGATACTCTGCATGGTTGCAAATTCATGGCGGCGGGTCAGAATGGTTGTGATCATCATATTAATCAGATTCAGTACGCCTGCAAACCCAAATATGACGCCCACCAGACCGCCTACAAAATTAATTACGGTACGTGTTTTTTCCGCATCTTCGCGAGCCGTCTGCGAAGATAGATAATTAACGCCGGGATTTACATTCTTGATATAATCTTCCAAAAATTCCGTCATTGCCTCTCTCTGGCTTTCTTCTACATTAAACGCATATTTATAAATTACCGGCTCGTCGTACAATTCTTTATAAACCTTCGTCGGCAAGTATAAGTATAATCCGTCTCCCCCGACCTCCATGGGGCCGTTACAGGTAAACCCTATTTCCTGGTCGTCGCCGTTAATAGCCGCCTTTGCCAGTACCGGAAGCTTCTTCACGGGCTGTCCGTCCTTATAAACCGTAATGATTTCTCCCACATCGGCCATATCTAAGTATGCGTCCATCGACATATCGACGCGGTTAACATTTACGCCCACAATTACGCCCCCGCCGTTCTCCATTTCTTGATACAGGGCATGGACGTCCGTTTCCCCCTCGCGCAGATCCAGCCTGGCGACAGATCGTTCTTCCATACCGTAAACATTACAGATCGGACGTTTGTCCTCACCGGTTCCAAAATGCATATAATTTTCATCAAACCGTTCATAAAGTCCGCTTTTTTCATTCCATCCGCCTTCATCTAAAAGGGAATAATTCCATTCATAAGTTACGTTCGTATCTTCCACTGTATTTTTATAAATAGGATCCCCCTCCTTCACTCCCGGCCGGCTCAGCACATCTTCTATCACTTTCCCGTCCAGGGCGTCTTCCCTGCGCGTAAAACCTTTCACACCGTTCATGCTGGCCGCGCTTACAACGGCAAAATCCGTTCGGATCATATAGGACGCCTGCTTTTCAATGTCCAGGCTTCCCGCCGCCGTTCCCACACTATTCAGCAATATCACACACAGCGCCAGTGATAAGATCATAAATGCGCTGCGGCGCTTATTCCGTCCCAGATTAGACCATGCAAGACGGAAAATATCCGCTCCCATAGAACTTTTCCTGTCGGTTCGTTTTCCTATACTGCTTTCTACATAGCGAAATGCTTCAATCGGCGGAATATTCGCCGCTGTCCTTACCGGTTTCCGCGTGCTTAAATAAACCGTCAATGCCGTCAATACCGCCGCTCCCAGAAAAATAAGCGGAGAGGGCGTGACATCCGCCGCAACATTTGCATATTCTCCGGACACAGAATCCATAATAACCGGCAGCGCCGCTTTCCCAATAAAAAAGCCGACGGCCAAACCTGCGGGAATCCCAACGCAAGACAGCCACAGAGCCTGCCGGTTAATCAGCTTTCTTACCTGGCTCCTGCTCATCCCAATCGTTCGGTAAAGCCCGTAACGCCTGATTTCCTGCATAACTGCAATATCAAATACATTATATATCAGCAGATAACAGCAAAACACAAACAGCAGCGCAACCACCGCAGCCATAGCGGCAATTTCCGGATCGACCGGTGTATTTGTGATCTGATTTACCGACGCAATAAGGCTATTTTGCGCATTCATGTCATACGGATCCCCGCCCATACGTACCGCCTGCTCTTCCATCTTTTTCTTCAGTCCAACCGTACTGACTGCAATAATATCGGAGCAGTAGGTTCCCGCTATCTCTCTGTCCTGATCGTACGTGAACTGAAAAATATCCGGATGGCCGCCTCGAAACGCGGTTCCCGCCCACATCATGCTTATCTGGTCGTTTTCCGCCTCGTACCAGCCGGATACCACCACCGGCAGACGGTATTCTCTGCCGTGAGCTGTAAATTCAATCGTCACTTCCGCGCCAATCTGCGGTTCTGCTCCCAGATCCCACAGCGCCTGGTCGGACGCAACAATTTCATTGGCGGCTGCAGGCGCCTTACCATGCGTCGGACTGCAGAAGGTCAATTCTGCCTGCACTTCATCCAGTACGTCGAATTCAACCGTTTGACGATTCGTATTAGACAGAAAACTTACCGGCATACGCAGGCCGGCTGATTTGATAAAGTCCGCCTCCTTCAGCATTTCATACTGCTTCGCAGTCATATTTCGGAAATCACCGTCTGACCGGCTGCCCTTCTGCATCTGCAGCGTCAATGTCATAGATTCCTCCGTTCCTATGCCGATCGTAGTGATCGCTGTAAACAGCACCGCTGTTAGGGCAATGGCTAATACCGCGATGAAATTCCGTATTCTGCTGGCGGCAAAGCTGCGCCGCGCAAGGGTTTTTAACATTTCTCCCATAGATCCCTTCCCCCGTTTTTCATTTCTTTCTGGTAAAAGCATACCATTTTAAAGGTACAATCGAGGTACAGTAAAGGTACATTTTTGTACCACAAGCCCTTGACGCCCTCCGCGCGGCCTGCGGCGCGCCCGTTCATTCAGACATGCTTTACGGAATCTCAGCTTAACAGAAATACAGAAAAATTCGTCCCTTTTCCGGGTTCTGATTTTACGCTTATATACCCTTTCTGCAAGGTAATAATACTGCGGGCCAGATACAGACCCAACCCAACCCCTTCTATAGAGGCCGCTTCCTGCCCCCGATAGAACCGTTGAAATATGTCGTTATAATGCTCTGCCTCAATGCCTATCCCCGTATCCGAAATATCAATCCGCGTATAGAACTGCCAAGGCCGAACACAAATCGAAACTTCTCCGCCTTCCGGCGTATATTTTACCGCGTTATCCAGAATATTTCCCAACGCTTCAGCCGTCCATTTGGCATCGTGCTTAACAACCGCCTGGCTGTCGCATTCTACCGTAATCTGGATATTTTTCTGCCGGGCCTTCGCCCAGATGCCATTGACCGCCTGCGCAATCGTACTGTATAAGCTGTTTGGTTCTATATGCAGCATAAATGTCCCGGTTTCTAAGCGGGACATCTTAATCAGGGACTGCATCAGAAAATCTAATTTGCGGATCTGCGCTCCCATCATGTCAAGGAATTCCCCGCGCTTTTCATCCGTAAGCGGATGCTGCTGCAAAATGTTGGTAAACATCTGTATATTCGCAATGGGGGTTTTTACTTGATGGGATATATCGCTGACTAATTCCTGGATGACCTGCTTGTCCCGCTCGCTCTGCCGCCTGCCCTCCTGCATACGGTCATAGTACTGCACCAGCTTCCCCTGTACCTTCGACGCCTGCGAGTCCTCATAAATCCGGTAGTTTTCCGGCTCGCGCCCATCCATCAGCGCATCCGCCGTCTCGCAGATCTCATTTGCAAAATCAATTTGCCGCCGCCTCTCCTGCCAACTCCAATAAGAAACCAGCGCAAAAATAAGAATCCCCGCTGCCATCAGCAGTACCCGCATTCCTGCAGGCGGAATATACTCCCACAACAAACCTGCAAGCACAAGCAAAATTCCGGTCGCCAGCAACGCTGCGTTTACCGGCATGTACTTCGCGTAGAATTTCTTCATATCCTTTCTCCTGTCCAGATATAGCCCATCCCCCTTACCGTTTGGATATATGAGCGGCCTTCCTGTTCAATCTTTGCCCTAAGCCGGTTCATGGTTACGGTAAGCGTATGGTCGTCAATAAAATTACCGTCGCAGTCCCACAGCTTTTCCAGCAGGATCCGGCGCGTCACAATGTTGCCCGCGTTAGCTGTCAGGAGACGCAGCAGCTTATATTCATTAGGCGTAATCGACAACTTCTCCCCGTCTCGGACTGCGGTCAGCGCCTGAAAATCCAAACGCAAAAAACCATCGTCATATGCATCCTCCGATTCCTTAGCGCAGGAGCCTCCCCGGCGCAGCGCTACCTCCGCACGGCGTTTTAAAATCTGAATCTGAAATGGTTTTGTTACATAATCATCCGCTCCCAAGTCAAATCCTTTTATCACGTCCTCCTCTAAGTCCTTTGCTGTCAGAAAAATAATCGGAAGCTCAGAACGCGTCTCTTTTACCTCTTTGCAGAAGTCAAATCCATTTCCATCCGGCAGGTTCACATCTAAAATAACTAAGTCAAACATATCGCTTTTTAAAAGCTGACGCGCTTTGTGACAATTATAAGCGGCTACCGTCAGATAGCCGCTCATATCTAATTCAAAACACAGCCCTGCGCTAAGAGCCAAATCATCCTCTATCACCAAAATTCTCGCCATATGCGTCCCCCTTTCGCATCTCCCGCCTTATCATTACATTCGGCTGTCCTCTTTCACCCCAAAAGATCTCTTATGGATTCTTACGAATAGTTTAGAATCCAAATCCAAACTATCTTTTTTCTTCGCCAGTCATAATTATACTCTGTTCGTATATTTTTGTATACAATAAATCACCGTTTTAAAAGTAAACGGTAGATAGTGCGTACCTCGACTATGGCGGCAAAATGTGTGACAATAG
>CAJURK010000024.1 GCA_910588745.1 uncultured Dorea sp.
CGTACAGTGACTTGTCGCCAGTTTCCTAACTTGACATTCGCTCCACGGAAAACCCGCCGATTCAACCGGCGGCAACCTCGCGCTTCACAGCTATCATGTCACAGCTTTTTCAGTATATAAGAAAATTCCTTGCTTTTCAAGGTATTTTTTATTTTTTTTGTATTTTTTTGCGTACAACGGCTGTTGCAGGTCTTCTTACCATGTACGGGAATCCAATGCCCGAAATTGAGCTACCGTGGGAATGTGGGCGTTTAGGCCTCCGTCTACGGATATTACCTGACCGGTAACATACGCGCTTTCATCCGACCCTAAATACACGCAGGCATTGGCTATATCCTCCGGGCATCCATACCGATTAACCATAATATTATCCAGAAAAATATCTTTTACCTCCCGGCGGATATAACGCTCATTCTGGCGGGTAATCACCAGCCCCGGACGCACGCAGTTGCAGCGGATATTTCTTTTACCGTACTGCAGCGCCACAGACTGGGTGAGCATGTCCACCCCCGCTTTCGCACATGCATAAGCCGTGGAGCCAAGATCGCCGCCGGCGGCGGCCATGGAACCGATATTAATAATAGAACCTCCCTCCGCGTTTTTCAGCATATGAGGCAGCGCGCACTTAATCACGTAGAAGGTTCCCCGCAAATCACTGCGGAAGATGTCGTCCCACATTTCCAGCGTCAATTCATCTACCCGGCCGTCGGGAAGCAGTACGTTAGCCGCATTATTTACCAGAATGTCAATTCTGCCGTATCGCTCCGCCGTATCGGCGACCAGACTTTCTATACAGACCGGATCATCAAGATCTATCGCATGAAAAAACGCTTCTCCGCCTTTTTCACAAATTTCATTTATAATAGCCTGTCTCTTTCGCTTTTTAACACGGTAACCGGAAACCACAACCTTAGCGCCTTCGGCCGCGTAAGCGTGGGCAATCCCAAGACCGATACCGCTGGATGAACCGGTGACGATGGCAACTTTGTCTTTTAATCTCTCCATAATACAAAATCTCCTCTAGTCTGTTTTTCCTATTGTACTGTTATGAATTCCCTAATGTCAAGCGCCGCCTCGCGAGAGAAATATCTAAACCGCGGCAGTTGCTGTTTGCCGCAGGATTTTGCATTCACTGCATAGTCTTTCAGAACAAATAGATTAGCCAAGCGGAAAATCAGTTTTTTGTTTTTTTTTGGGATACCATCTTGTAATTTCTATTCTTTTTCGCTACTATAATTTCAATATTATTAAGATTTTATTAATTTCATGCATAAAAGGAGAACATATATATGGATATAAAAAAATGGAGAGTTATGCTTGCCGCAGATGATTACGGCAGTTTTACCCGAGTCGGCGAAGAGCTTGGCTACACCCAGTCAGGGATTACACAGATGATGAAGGCGCTGGAAAAAGAAGTTGGCTTCTCTCTATTTATAAAGGATAATCACGGAGTAACTCTGACCAGCGAAGCGAAATCCCTGATCCCTTCAATCAGGGAGCTGCTGCGTGCCAATGAAGTATTAACTCAGGAAATCGCCTTTCTAAACGGCGCTCAGAAAGGTACCATTAAAATCGGAACTTACCTCAGCTGTTCCATTCACTGGATTCCCAAGATCATCCGTGAATTCCAGCAGGAGCATCCGGAGATTATCTTCCGGGTATACGAGGGAGCCGAAGGCGAGCTTGCCGACTGGATTCAGGACCGCCGGGTAGATATTGGCTTTATCAGTTACCAAAAAGGACACAATTACCAGTTTCTTCCGGTAATGGATGACGAACTGTTTGCAGTGATCCCCAAGAACCACCCGCTGGCGGCATACGACGTAGTTCCCATTGAAGCTTTTCAGGGACAGCCTTTTGTAATTACGGAATATACGCCCGGCAACGACGTGCATCGGGTACTCAAAGAATATAATGTCAGGCCGGACATCCGATATATTACAGTCAATGAATTCAGTTCCATTTCCATGGTAGAACACGAATTAGGACTGACCATACTCCCGGGCCTTCTTTTAAGAGGCCGTTTCGGCGAGTATGTAATCCGTTCCATCACGCCGCGCGTGTACCGCAGGCTGGGACTCGCCTATTCTTCTCCGGGGGAACTGGCTCCCGCGTCTAAAATCTTCCTGAAATACGCGAAAGACTTTCTGTTGGATGGTTAGCTTAATAGAATGGGATAAAATCTTTCTTGCTTCTTTCCCGCAGCAAATATATAATGAAAATGGATGCTGCGGGTATACTGCCCGTACAGAAGATATTCTGATGCAGAATTATTGTTCGGAGACGTATACCTATGAAAAAAATTGGATTTCGATTATCATTAGTCTTTTTGTTAACGCTATGCGCAACCTTTTTTACCGCTCTTATGCTGAAGGCAGCAATCGGCACATATGCCTGCTGGGATGCGCTCAGTGTTAATATTTCCCAATTAACCGGATTAAAGGTTGCTAATTTCAGCATGATCATGAATGTAAGCTGCGTTTTCCTTCAATTCATGCTTCTCACAAAAGAGTTTCAGGCCTCGAAGCTGCTGCAGATTCCCTTTGCAGTGCTGTTCGGCACACTGGTGAATTTCTTCTATTATAATGTTTTGGTTTTTGACGTACACAGTTATGCCCTGCGTTTTATTTTATGTGTTATTTCCGTTGTCGGCGTAGCTTTTTTTCTGGGATTCCTTACGTCTCTGAACCTGGTAAACATCTCCGTTGAGACTACCTGCAATATTATAAGCGGAAAATACGCGGTTGATTATGCCTTTCTCCGGGTAGGCATCGACGTGATCTGTATCGTCTTGTCTGTCGCTCTGTCGTTTTTTTTCGGCCTGTCTTTTACCATACGGGAGGGCACTGTGATCGCTATGCTCCTGTTAGGCCCCTTAGAAAAGCAGTTTATGAAATTATTCCGTCCGATTTCCGCAAAATTGGAATGCGTTTGATAGTATGCCGACGGTTTGCTAAATAATGATTCTCCTAGACTATCCGTCTTTCTTTCCGCATAGATATGAACAGAAACATATTATGTCTGGAGACCGCCATGAACCCAATATCTGTACTGTTAATCTGCCTGTGGACTTATGCCGCTATTTTTTCTGTAATTTTACTCAAAGATATTTTTACACATCGGAAAACACTTGTAAAAGGTAAGAAAACACAACATATACTAATCAGCTTTTTTTCTAACTTTTTCGACGCGCTGGGCATTGGCAGCTTCGCCATTGCCACCACCGCGTGGAAACTTACCAAATCTAATTCCGACGACTTAATCCCGGGTACGTTGAATGTGGCTTTTACAATTCCCACCGTTACGGAAGCCGCCATCTATATCCAAAAAATCGATATAGATATACCCACCCTGGTTCTCCTGATTGCCGCCGCTGTTATTGGCGCGGCGATCGGCGCCAGAATCATTTCTCGCTTTAGTATTACCAAGATCCGCATTCTAATGGGCGCCGCGTTATTACTTGTAGCCGTCGTCACGCTCTGTAAAATAAACGCTGTCGGTCCCTTCGGACTCATCGGAACCGCCAGAAGACTGGACGGCAGACAGTTAGCCTTCGGCGTTATCGGCAATCTGTTTCTCGGAGCCTTAATGCCTGCCGGAGTCGGCCTGTATGCGCCATGTATGGCACTCATTCTTTTCCTTGGCCTGAGCGCCGACGCCGCTTTCCCAATTATGATGGGTTCCTGCGCCTTTCTGATGCCTTCTGCAGGCATCACTTTTATAAAGGAAGGAACCTATCACCGAGCCGCCGCAGTTCCAATGGCTCTCGCCGGAACCTGCGGGGTATTGGCTGCCGGCATTGTTGTATTTTCTCTCCCTGTCACATTACTAACCTATCTTGCATGTATGATCATGTCAGCCTGCGCATGCATCTTTTTCTTTGACGCATGGCGGACACGCAAAAATAAAAAACACGTTTAATTCCATTTATGTACCGTTACGGCCGGAGGGGCGCCCCTATGATAAACAAATGCAAAGAAACCCTTGGATGCCGGATTCGATTATTAAATTTGATAAAGGTCTTCATCATTTGAGTATCCCTCTGAATATTAAAGATATATTTACCGTCCATTTTATTCACCTTTCCTTCCGCCTATATTCTCCCACTATGCTTTGCTGCATTCTGCACATAAGAAAACCCAAGCATAAACTGCCCGGGTTTTCTGTTAATTTGCCAGATTTATGCAGAAATTATGAAGCTTTCTTTTTTGCGGAAGGCATCTCTTGCATACATCAAACCGGTAAATACCATTACACAGTACATCAAATAGGTTAACATTTCCATATCAAACATATACTTTGTAAGCAGATAAGCCACGCCAGCTCCCAAAGACCCAAACACAGCGCTGTGGACTGTCGCATTGATATTGTACGCCCCAGTCTGATACCACTTGGGTACAGATACATTCATCAGAAGACAGCATGAACCCATCATAATAGGAAATGCAGTCCCGACGCTCATTCCCAACGTCTTTTGCAGCATAATCCGGCTCATTTTCAACACTTTCTGCAACAAGCTCCAACTCATTTTCAACGTCTTCTACGGCCAGATCCGATTTCTTCTCTTCAAACGGCCCTATTTCGGATACTTTACAGAATAATACAACCGCGGTAGCAATCAGGCAGACCGCCATCGCAATCCGTATTTTCTGTATATACAGCTTGGAAACAATGCCCACGCCTATCCACACGCCGGCCGCCGCGGCAACCACCATCAGGAACAGCGTAAGACCGTCAATTTCTACAAATTCCAAAAAACAGATGGCCTCAACCGTTACAGGAAACGCGTCTCCAAAATTCAGCGTTCCCGGATAATGATTCTCTTTAATGGGCGCTTTCATAAATCTCCACGAAGCAATCGTCGGCGCAAAAGAACCGATCCCCAGGTATCAAAGAAATTTGTATAAAATGCAATTACTGCAAATTTCACGCCGCCCTTTACAAGGTTTAGCTCTTCTTTCCGTTTCTTAACCGCCAGAATCAAATACACCGCGCTTACCGCAAGGCCAAGCAGATACATGACAAGCAAGACTTTATTCAATGCAATGCCACCAATCATCCCTCCAGACTTTAAATTATTATATAAACTTGAACTTTACAGATAATTGCATATTATCCATCCAAAATATCAGAAATTTTTATTTCCATCACGAAATACACTTGTCACATAAGATCATGGAGGACAGGTTTTGTAAACATTGGAAAAAAATCCAGCCAAATCCCAGCAATAAATTGTGTATTTATACTATATTTAATTGACTTTTAACAAAAGAATTGGTACAATGAAAAAGCAGATAAGTATTATTTTAACGATATGGGCAAATCGGGGTGTCCTTATTCAGTGGATAATATGCAATTATCTGTTGTTACAGTTTAATAAAGGAGGAAAAATTTATGTTATTAGCACTGCAAATTTTATTTGGTGTATTGGCTGCTGGAACCGGACTTGGACTGATCTTTGACATCTTCAAGAATCGTATGGATGGTCTCAAGAACGCGACCGGCAAACAGTGGGCATCCGGATTTACAGTAGGTATCATTGCCAACTTCCTGGACACACTTGGCTGCGGTTCTTTCGCACCGTCCACGTTTATGTACAAACTTTTTAACCAGATTGATGACATCGATATTCCGGGTACTTTGAACGTTGGAGATACTTTCCCGGTTATTTTCGAGGCATTCATTTTTACTGCTTCTGTCGATTGTGACCCTATGTTCCTTTGGATCATGTACATCTGTGCTGCTATCGGCTCTTTCGGATTCGCAACAATCGTAACGAAATGGCCTCGTAACAAGATTAGATACGCTCTTGGCTTTATCATGATACCTCTTGCCATTATTATGGCTTGCAAGAACACCGGCATTGGTCCTTTCGGTGTTGTAGGAACAGCTACCGGTTTGACCGGATGGAAGCTGATTGTGGCTGCTGGCCTTAATATTTTGTGGGGCGCTTTGATGGATATCGGATTTGGTCTGTACGCGCCATGTATGGCTACTTGTCTTCTGCTGGGCGTTGACGCCGGCGCTTGTTTCCCGGTATTTATGGGTTCTTGTGCAGTTCTGATGCCTGCATGCTCGATTGAGTTTATCAGAAGTCACAGATATGACGTACCGCATACCGTTGGTAATGCTATCGGCGGATGTATCGGTGTATTTATTGCATGGAAACTTATCACTAATCTTCCTATGTTCTGGCTGATCAACCTGATTTGTGTCGTTCTTCTGTGGACTTCATATACTCTGATCAGCGCAGCTAACAAAGATAAGAAGGTTGGAGCAGCTTAACTCATTATATTCTTTTTTAATCACATAAATGGCGGCCCTGGCCGGGCAGCCATTTATGTATTTTTACTCTTATTTATAATAACTGCTATCATAGAAACCGGAGAGGTAAAGATGTTCATAAATGAATATATAATGGATCGTAAACGTTATGATAAGTGGGCAACTCCTAAGTTTTGGAAGTTACCTATTTTTTATGTATATTGCATCATTTTCGCAGCAGGCGTATTCGGATGGATCTATTTCAAAAAGGTAGAGGCTCCTGCGCGATGGCAGACAATTGGAGCTTTCCTTACATTTGTTGCAGTATACAGAGGAGTATTTTTTAACTGGATGCACGCGGACAAGACCTTCCGTCTTACGCGGGCAAACTACTTTGACGGCAAAAACTGGACATGCAAGGTCATTGTTGGCGAAAGAAATATATCTCTTTATATCAACGGCAAATCGAATAATAAAGTAGAATGGAAGGATATCAAAAAATTCGAAGAAGCTAAAACCTATTTCAAATTGACGGCCGCTGAAAGTAATGAAGGAGTTATGCTTGACAAAGCCTGTTTCACCGAAGGCGATGCAGATAGTTTTAAGCAGTGGATGTTAGAACATCATCCTAAGATTGAATATGGGCCTATAGCTCCAATGTTTGATAAATAGAAAAAAAGGGCATATCAAGATCTGATATGCTCTCTTTTTTCTTTATTCCTCATTCAGGTATTCGCGATAATCTTCTTCGCAGGAAAACAACATGTACTTTCCATTTACATATCCCATATACCCATCATGTACTACATATCCTTTCATAATATCCGCCATCCTTTCTACATCTTGTTTATCTCGACACTTATGAAAAGTGTTCCTTTTGATGTATTTAGGATAGCAGAAAGGCTGTCCCATTATCAGGACAGCTTTATATAACAACTAATATCTACATTACTCCCGCTCTCTCCAATATCCAATAGATCGCTCCCAATAGCCAGCTCGTAAAAATTCCATACAGGATTACCGGACCGGCGATGGTAAATATCTTACAGCCAATTCCCATAACCTGCCCTTCCTTTTTGTACTCGATTGCCGGAGCCGCTACAGAGTTGGCAAATCCTGTAATCGGCACCAACGCGCCGGCTCCGCCCCATTTGGCAATAAGCGGATATATGTTAAGCCCCGTCAGAATCGCTGACAATAATACCAGACCCATTGCGCACCATCCGCTTGCCGCGTCTTGATCCACACCCAGCTTTTCACAGTAACTAAGAATCCCCTGCCCAACCACGCAGATAATTCCTCCCGTTACAAACGCCTTTATCATATTTAACGGCAGGTTATGCACCGGCGTTTTCTGTTTTACATATTCCTCATATATTTTCTGTTCCTGTTCTTTTGAATCAGCCATTTCGTCCTCCTTATCTTCCCCATCTCTGATAAAAAAATATAAGGGAGCCAACTCCTTTTCCAATTGCCGTTCCCAAAATTGCCCACGGGATACACCGCAAAAGCTTGATCCTCCTTACAAAGATTGGAAATACCTCCAGCATTTCCGCCAACGCCATTGCCCAGCATCCTGTAAAAATACCGGCCAGAAGTCCGAACACCGGAAGGAACCATCCCGCCCCCGGAACAGACACCTGAAAGAGGAAAAAAATATTTCCAAGAATGCCTCCCACTGAAACGGCGTCCTCATAGAGCAAAACATGCTCTCCGGTATGCGTCCGATCCGCAAAATCCGATATCACGCCAAGACCTGTGATAAAAGAGAATAGGCCTCCCGCTACAATCATTCCGGAACTAATTCCGATGACTGCTAACAACATTTGTCGTACCCACATCGACCTCTTTCCCCTTTCTGGAGTAATTTTCAACCAGCGTCGTCTGAATATCATTCTCATACAGCCGCATTTCCACTTCCATCGGCGTCGGATCTACCGAAAACCGTTTTCGTCCGAAATGATTAAAGAATACCAGAATACCGATAACAATACCGATACTGTAAGTAACCTCCAGAAGCGTAAATCCATCCGATGCTTTCCCCATAAGCAGCTCGTAAATCTGGTCGAATAATTTGCTGGTATCCACATCATTATTAAATGCCATAATAGAAAATGCAGATCCTGCAAATGAGATCAATACGACGCACGCTACTTTCAGCCAGTGGACAAATTGTCCTGCCGTCTGCTGATTTTCATAAGTTACAATGATATCCTGCGCCCCCAGATTCTGTATGCTCATTCCAGGATATTGTTCATGAATGCATTCAATAAGTTTCAGCACGGACACCACGGTTCTGCTGTTATTATGCTGGGAATGTTTTCCTGGTTGTTCCGCAAATTTTAGAACCTTTGTGGTTTTAAGCTTAGGCACCACCACCGGATTTGAACATTCCATCTGAACCAGATCGCCCAGTGTAACGTTCGGCCTGGTTACCTCCACACAGGAATCTGCTTTCAGGTATATCGTCTCGTTTACCACTGCCATACGGCATCCCCCCCTGATATGAAGATCAGGGTTCCTTCGCTGATCTGTGTTCCTCCCTTTACATCATGAAAATAGTACACCATACCAATAATCACAGCAATTGTCACCACAAATATCAGACAGGCTCTGAGCCTTTTCCTGGTTTCCTCCATGAACGCCTCCTCCTTTCTTTCTGGTGTTCTGCTATGCTTAGTATGGTTTTTATCCGCAAAAATATACAAAAAAATTACGAACAAATACAAAGCCAAAAATATCTTATACCGTTATATTGATTCCCGCATTCGTTTTAAAATCCGCTTTTCTGTTCTGGATACCTGCACCTGCGAGATCCCCATCATTTTTCCTACTTCCGCCTGGGTTTTGTTTCCAAAATATCTTAAATAGATGAGCTGTCTTTCCTCCCTTTCCAAACGTTTCAGTAATTCTCCGAGAAGCATATGATTTAATACCTGCTCCTCTCTTTCTTCTTTTTCTTCCAGCTTGTCCATAAGCTGAATCTCATGGCCGTCCTTTTGATAAATTGTTTTATGCAGGGACTCTACTTCCGAATTTGCCTCAAGCGCCGCCGCCAGCTCTTCTTTATCAACGGAAAGTTCCTGCGCAATTTCTCCAAGAGTCGGCTCCCTGCCCCATTTTCTCCTTAACTCTTCCTGACATCCAAAGGCTTTATGCGCCAGCTCCTTCAACGAACGGCTTACCTTAATCATACCGTCGTCCCTCAAAAACCGTTTGATTTCCCCGGAAATCATAGGTACGGCATAAGTGCTAAATTTCACATCATAACTCAAATCAAATTTATCGATTGCTTTTAAAAGCCCGATACTTCCAATTTGAAACAAATCCTCCGCCTCTGCCCCTCTGTTGTAGAAACGTTTCACAATACACCAAACCAGCCCAATATTTTCTTCTACAAGCTGGGCCTTCGCGCTCTCGTCCCCTTCGTGAGATTTTCGGATCAGAGCGATTGTGTGGTCCATAATTCCCTGCCCCTTCCGACAACTTTTTTCATCCGAACCGTCGTCCCTTTACCCGGCTCGGACTCCACCGTGACCTCGTCCATGAAGGCTTCCATAAAAGAAAATCCCATACCGGATCTCTCTAATTCCGGCTTCGTTGTAAATAGAGGCTCCATCGCCTGCTTCACATCCGGAATCCCCACCCCTCTGTCTGAAATCTCCAGCCGCAGAGTTTTTCCTTCAATTCCTGCAAATATCTGTATTTTATTTACATGATTTTCATAGCCGTGAATAATCGCGTTTGTAACCGCTTCAGAAACCGCCGTCTTCACATCCGACACTTCCTCCAGGGTCGGATTTAACTGCGTCATAAATGACGCCACGGTCACTCTTGCAAATGCCTCGTTAGCGGAGCGGCTGTCAAATTCCAGCTTCATTTCATTTGTCATTCCGTTTACAATCTCTCTCATTCTGTTAATCCTCCTCATATATCTGCATAATTTTTGTCGCTCCGGACATCTTCAGTATCTTTTTCATCCGGTCGTTCGCATGAGCCGCCCAGACTTCTCCGCCAAACATACATACTTTCTTATAACGTCCCATAATTACTCCGATTCCCGAACTATCACAAAATTCCGTATTGGCAAAATCGAAGATCACATAACGGATATGTCCTCTTTCAATCAAACGATCCGCTTCCTTTTTGATTTCTTCCGAACTGTGGTGATCCAGGTCTGCCGGCAAGTATATTGTCAGACAGTTTTCCTGTACTTCATATTTCATATTATCGTCCCCTTTTCTTTATATTTCCCCTGCCTTTGCGGCACAATAAAAGGATATGCGTCTAAGCATACCCTTGTCTTTTGTATCTTTTTCTATTCTAAGTTTCAGCTTGCGCTGCCGCGCAGAAATTTTTACCCTGGCTGCTCCCCGCCTTCTTCCTCCTCGCTTGGTTCCGAAGTATCTACATTCGGGTAATCTTTTTCTACTTTGTCCCTCCATATCTTCGCATTATCCGTGTCGCCGCTTGCCTCATATGCCTTAGACAGCAGAAACATTGCCTCGCCGTTATCATATCCTTCATCCATCTGCATTAGTATCGTCAAATTATTAACCGCGTCGGTATAATTCGCAACGCTGAAATTTTCCTTGGCAGTATAATAAATAGTTTCTCCATACCGGGTAAACAATGTATCCCTCATTTCATCGTAACGCCCCCGGCCTATGGTTCCTAACGCTTCCGGATTTACTTTCAAGAGCTGCTCTACCATGGCCGCGTCCCCAATATCAAAATTTAGGAAATGGGAATACATGTCCATTACAATCTCATAGCTATCCTTTGTGGACGCCGCTGTCTGCTGCGCGCTCTCCGTCTCCTCGCTGGTAGCCCGGAAGCTTTCCAATTCCGTCTTGAGAGCCGCTATTTGCGCCTCCTCCTCGGCAATCTTGTCACTGAATGCCACAACCTGCTTGTTGGTTTTTTCCGAAGTAGACTTATTCGCCGCTGGCATGATCAAAAACCGCATAAATGCAATTCCCACAGCCAATCCGATCAGAATATTGATAATCGTCATCCTGCCGGTATTCTCCTTCATAACCGCAGACGCAGGCTGGATAATCGTCTCATTTCCTATACTGTATGTAACGGTCTGCGGCTTTTTTCTTGGCTTGTCATTCTTCTCGCCGCTTTCCTGTCTCCGACGGCGGCTCTGGGTCAGCTCATGCACATAGCGAAGCGTCAGCTCGTTCGTAGTATCTAATTTGTTTGCCTCCTTCAGCGCCTGCCTGGCCAGGCTGTACTGCTCTGTATGCAAATAAAGCAGCGCCAGAAGCTGATATGCCCTTAAAAAATTCGGACACGAACTTACCACCTGCTTTAACTGAATAATTGCCAGATCCTCGCCGCCCTGCCCGCAATATGTCAGGCTCTGATTATATTTGCGGATTGCCTGGTTAATCATATCCAAATCAGCCGGACTTTCCTGTATCTTCTGTATATAGTAGCCGGCAATATTATCCCGGGAGTTAATATTCTTACTTAGTATCCACTCTACCAGAGCCTCCCCTACCTCTCCCCGGCCATAATAGACCAGGCCAAGAAGATTTCTTGCAGCAATATTTTCACTATTAAACTGAAGGCTCTTCTTTAAAGACGTAATCGCGCCTGTCATATCGCGGATTTTCGCCTTCTTGAGCCCGTCGTTATACCAGTAATTGGACTGGTAGACCAGTTTTTGCGTATATTCCATATAATCTCCGTAATCCTTCTTGTTCCTGTCCGCCCCTCCGGGCGCTCCCTTTTGCTTCTACTTGTTCGTCTTCTCAATAACCTCTCTTAACAAATCCGTCATATCAGCAAGGTCTTCCTGGTAAACCGCCTCTTCGATGTCCTCTACCTCCAGACATGGCTGAAATCTCTTTAATTCCTCTTCAAAATTCAGCATCTTCCGCCTCCTTCCCGTCCGCAGCCGCGGACTTGTTTCTTCACCATACCGGCCAGGTACAAAGAACCCAGACAATATACCTTCCCCAGATCCTCTTTGGCAGCTATCGCCGCCTCCCACGCCTGGCAGAATTCTTCTTTTTCCAATACCGGCTGTTTCGTATAGCTTTGGAAAATCCGAGCCAATTCCTCCGCCGGGACTTTTCTCTCATCTTCCACTTCCGTAACCACGTAAGCCTTCGCCTGAATCCTCCTGCAAAGCTCCGCTATCATGGTTTCGTATTCCTTATCACGAACTGCGGAAAAAAGAATTACCGGCAGCGCTTCCTGCCTTTTTCTCCCTTCCAAACATCCTCTTTCCTCTTCGTTCAGCGCCAGCACGCTGTCGCAAAACGCCGTTATCGCTCCTGGATTGTGGGCGCCGTCCAGATATACTCCAGGAAGAACCTCTTCCATCCTTCCCCCCCAGGAAACCCCGGCAAGAGCCCTACGCCATCTTTCATACCTCGCTTTGTCCGCAGGCATATCTGTAATCTGCTCCATAGCGGCAATGGCAACGGACGCATTCACCGCCTGATAAATTCCACAGTTTGAAAGCTCCCAGACGATATTATCATCATACGCATTTACCCTGGAAAATGCAATATGTTTATTTGATATTTCCCGTATTTCGAACGCATGATTCGTGATTTCTCTACACCTGCCGCCCTTCATCTCCACATGCTTTTTTAGGACGTTAGAAGCCTCTATGTTTGTTCCGTCAAAAACCAGCGGAACGCCCGCTTTGATAATCCCCGCTTTTTCTGCCGCTATTGCGGAAACTGTATTTCCAAGGTACTGCGTGTGGTCAAGACTAATCGAGGTAATTACAGTCAAAACAGGACTTTCAACCGCATTCGTTGCATCCAGCCTCCCGCCAAGCCCCGTCTCCAAAATGATATAATCCGGCTTACTTTTCTGAAATACAACCATACCCATCCCGAAAAGAAACTCAAAATAGGAGGGATGGGCGAAACCTGCTCCGCCCATCTCATCTACTGTATCCTTTACTCTGCAAAACGCCTCTAAAAAAGTACCGTCGTCCACTGGTTCAGTATTCACGCAAATACGCTCGTTGATCTTCACCAGATGCGGAGATGTGAAAACTCCAACGCGTTTCCCCTCCGCCATCAGCATCGCCTGAAGATAAGCGCAGACAGAACCTTTTCCGTTCGTCCCCGCTACATGAATCACCTTCTGTCCCTTTTCAGGGTTTCCCAGCGCCCGAAGAAATTCTTTTGTATGTTCCAAAACATGTTTTTTGGCAAATTTAGGAATATTTTCTATATAATCTACCGCGTCCCTGTACGTCGTCATACCTATTCTTCATCCTTTTTCGTAGTTTCCAGCCAGGATTTCCCCGGAATTCCCGACCCTGTTCCCGGCTGCTCTACTAATTTCCCATCCTCATAAATA
Source organism: uncultured Dorea sp. (assembly GCA_910588745.1). Classification (GTDB taxonomy): domain Bacteria; phylum Bacillota; class Clostridia; order Lachnospirales; family Lachnospiraceae; genus Claveliimonas. The sequence goes on from CAJURK010000024.1 coordinate 13,606, forward strand.
TACTCGCTGGAGGTTCTAAAAATCGTATTGCTGGAACCTACCTGGCTGACGGTCAGCACATCGCCTTCATACAGCGTTGTTTCCGGAAGCTCGATTCTTGTATTATTCAGGAAGCTGCTCTTTTGCTTTTCCCCATTGACGTAAACCTTGCTGCTTTTCGTAAAATTCTGGCCGTACAAACTATAGCCGTTTTCCAGATGAGTAATCAAGTCCGTTACCACTGCGTCTTTTACGCCCATCTGCATATGGCCTTTTGTAATCGGGGGCTTTCCATTGTATACATACTGGTTCCCATACAAGATATCATACTGCAAAAGCTCCAAGTCCGCCAGATAGTCTCTGGTCTCCCTGCGCTCCTGATGATAGTTGAACACGGTTCCCGCATGGATATCCAGCCGCTCGAATACATCCGCCATAATCTGGTAAGCCGGAATATTTCTGTCTTCCTTCTCAAGACCGATATTATCCCAAATTACGTAATTTGTATTATACAGATAGCGGCTCTTCAAATCCTCCGCTTTGAGTCCCATGGTCGGCAGATGATCGCCATAAAATACGATTACTGCAGGCTCTCCCCGCTCTTCTATGGTTTCCACCAGCTTCCCGGCAAAGGCGTCCATCTCATAGACCTGATTCACATAATATTCCCATTTATTTTTTGTACCCTCGTCCTTGATTCCTTCTACTCTTATCTTTGGATCTTCTATAATCTGCTGCTCCGGATAATCCCCGTGTCCCTGTACGCTGATTGCAAATACAAAGTCCTGCAGCTCCGTTGTATCCATGGCTTCTACTATGCGGTCTATGAGAATCTCATCCTTGGCCCATCCGTTTTCTGTAGTCTGGAGTATATTCATAAACTCTTTGCTGGTAAAAGTATCAAATCCTGTATTGTTATAAACCCTTGCCCTGCTGTAGAAATTTCCTCCATTGTTGTGGAGTCCATGGGTGCCGTAACCCAAATCCGCAAGCGCCGTAGCCGCGCTCTCGGCTGTCCGCTCCTTTAAATATGTCTTAAACGGATACTCTCCCGGCCCAAAAAAGCGCATATTCATCCCCGTCAGCACCTCAAACTCTGTGTTTGCCGTCCCGGCGCCTACGGAAGGCACCTTAAAGTAGCCGGAAGAATAATTCTCATACATCTTTCTTAAATTCGGGCTTGCATCCTCGGAGGTGGTGAAAAATTCGGCCTCTGCCACGTCAAAATAAGACTCTAGCTGGACGAAGATAATATTGGGCAGTTCTTTCAAGTCCTCCCCGGCTTCGTTCTTCGTAATCTTACGATTGCCGCTGATTTTTTCCATGGTTTCCTCGCTATAGCCGGCCGGTTCGTCAATTCCGGTATTAAAAAGGCTTGCCATAAAACAATAAGGCAGACCGTAATCCTCATAAGCAAACGCGATATTTCCAAAATAATTGGATATCACCCTCTGGTCTAACGCCGCCTGGGTCAGTCCAAGATAGGCCGCAAAACTGGCTGCGGTTCCAATCAGCGCCAGCCACCAGCGAACCTTTCCTTCGTACTGCCCTCCCCTGCGCCACATGGAAATGATCCAAACTACTGCAGCGGCAATCCCCACTGCCAAAAGCACAAGCTCCATAGGGTTAAAATAATTATTAATCAGCGACACCGCGTCCATGGCCACCTTCAAATCCTGCGCATTAAAAGGCGTCACTCTCTTTATCAGCATATATCCGTTACAGATCCCCAGCACCAGCCACAGCACACTGATGATAATCCGCACAAACACTCTCCGTTTGAAAAAATACACGATGAAAAATGTGGCGAAAACCATGAATGCATTGTAGAGGAACACCAGGGGCGAACCCACCATATAATCCCACGCCTGAAACAGCGAATGCCTGGAAATCGCCTCGATCACAAGGTTGATTACACATGCCAGCAGGGCATGGAACAACAGTGATAACCGGTTCATCCATACCCATACGGGCTTTAACTTTTTTGCAAACGCGCTGTTGCGGCGCTCTTCCAGAATCCGGGTTCTCCGCTCCTTATGTTCTCGTCTCCATCTGATTATGTCTTCTTTTTTCAGATTTTTCAGTTTATGAACAGTTCCCTTTACGTCCGGCTTTCCCGGCAGCTTAAATTGAATCTTCTTCATAATATCCCCTTGACTGTAACCCCTGACTTATTAACTAGCTATTGACTCATAACAACAGTTCCTATACCCTTGCGCGCAGACCCGCAAGCCTCTCCTGCACCTGCGCAAGCATCTGCCGGTACTTCTCCAGCTTTTCCCGTTCTTCCTCAACCTTTGCCTCAGGCGCTTTGCTTACAAATTTCTCATTGCCCAGCATCCCTTCCGCCCTGGCAATCTCTTTCTTAAGCTTGTTATCCTCTTTCTCAAGACGCTCGATTTCCTGAGCGAAGTCAATCAAATCCTCTAATGGAAGGTATACCGTCGCGTCCGGCACCACAACGGATACCATATCGTCGGCGATTCCATCCTTTGAATCCTGGATAATCAGCTCGCTGACAGCCGCCATATTCAGCGCGGCGTCGCTCAAATAAGCAATACCCTTACATAATTCCTGATCTTCACATACCACATATACCTTGGCTTTTCTGGAATTTGGCACATTCATCTCTGCGCGCACGTTTCGTACGCCCCGGATAATTTCCTTGTAATGTTCTACAATTCTCTCTGCAGCAGGGAAATTCCAATTTTCATCATAAGACGGCCACCGGGACGTCATAAGGGAATCTTCCTCCGGCGCCAGGTTACGGTAAATCTCTTCTGTCACAAAAGGCATATAAGGATGGAGCAGCTTCAGAGCCTTCTTTAATACCTCCCGCAAGGTCCACAGCGCGTCGTTTGCGCTCTCCGCGTCCTCATCCCCATGATAAATCCTATACTTGGCAAGTTCAATATACCAGTCGCAGAACTCGTCCCAGATAAAATCATACAGTTTGGACAGGGCGATTCCCAATTCAAATTTATCGATATTTTCGGTCACATCTTTTACCAGATTATTGCATCTGGACATGATCCATCTGTCTCCCGGACGGAATTCCACTCCCGACGGCTCCTTTAACTTTTTATCCTCCAGATTCATCAAGATAAACCTGGAAGCATTCCAAACCTTATTGGCAAAATTACGGCTTGCCTCCACCCTCTCTTTATAAAAACGCATGTCATTGCCCGGTGCGTTTCCGGTAACCAGCGTCATACGCAGGGCGTCCGCGCCGTACTGGTCGATGATTTCCAACGGGTCAATCCCGTTTCCTAAAGACTTACTCATCTTGCGTCCCTGCGAATCCCTCACCAGGCCGTGAATCAGTACGGTATGGAACGGCGATTTGCCTGTGTGCGCATATCCGGAAAATACCATACGGATTACCCAGAAGAAAATGATATCATAGCCTGTAACCAGCACGTCTGTAGGATAAAAATACTCCAACTCCTCTGTCTTTTCCGGCCATCCAAGGGTGGAAAAAGGCCAGAGGGCGGATGAAAACCAGGTATCCAGCGTATCTTCATCCTGAACCATATGCGTATGGCCGCATTTCGGACATACGCTGGGCTTTTCCCTGGCTACAGCCATCTCGCCGCACTCCTCGCAGTAATATGCCGGAATCCGGTGTCCCCACCAAATCTGTCTTGATATACACCAATCTCTGATATTTTCCAGCCAGTGCAGGTAAATCTTATCAAAACGCTCGGGAACAAACTTTAACTCCCCGGTTTTAATTGCCTGGATGGCGGGTTTTGCAAGCTCCTCCATCTTTACGAACCACTGCTGCTTAATCAGCGGCTCCACGGTTGTTCGGCACCGGTCATGGGTACCTACATTGTGGGAATGCGGAACAACTTTCACAAGAAGCCCCTGCTCTTTAAGCTCCTCCACCATCTGCTTTCTTGCCTCATAGCGAGCCATTCCCGCATATTTGCCGCCGTTCTCATTAATCGTGGCGTCATCATTCATAACGTTGATTTCCGGCAGATTGTGACGTTTTCCCACCTCAAAGTCGTTGGGGTCGTGAGCCGGCGTAATCTTTACCGCGCCGGTTCCAAATTCTTTGTCTACATAATAGTCTGCCACAATCGGAATCTCTCTATTCACAAGCGGCAGAATCGCGGTCTTGCCTACGATATCCTGATACCGCTCATCATCCGGGTGTACGGCAATGGCCGTATCTCCCAGCATAGTCTCCGGACGGGTGGTCGCAATCTCCAAATAATCGTCCGTTCCCGCGATTGGATATTTGATATGCCAGAAGTTTCCTTCCTGCTCCTCATGCTCCACTTCCGCGTCGGACAGGGACGTCTTACATACCGGACACCAGTTAATAATCCGGGAGCCTTTGTAAATGTAGCCTTCCTCGTATAATTTAATAAATACTTCCTCTACCGCCTTAGAGCAGCCCGCGTCCATAGTGAAACGCTCCCTGTCCCAGTCGCAGGAACTTCCCAGCTTCATAAGCTGAGATTTAATGGTTCCGCCGTATTCTTCTTTCCACTGCCAGGTACGCTCTAAGAACTTCTCGCGTCCCAATTCTTTCTTATCGATTCCCTCTTCTTTTAACTGATTGGTAACCTTAACCTCTGTAGAGATGGCCGCATGATCCGTCCCCGGAACCCACAATGCATTGTACCCCTGCATCCTCTTATAACGGATTAATATATCCTGCAGGGTATTATCCAACGCATGTCCCATATGCAGCTTGCCGGTAATATTCGGCGGCGGCATCACCGTTGTAAATGGTTTCCTGCTCTTGTCTATCTCTGCATGGAAATACTTCTTCTCACACCATTCGCTATACAATTTGTCCTCAATCGCCTTCGGATTGTAGGTCTTCTCCATATTCTGACTCATACTCTCTTTGTCCTTTCACAATTTTTTCACAATTAAGGGCATTAAAAAACGCCCTCTATCCACATAAAGGGCGATGAAATATCACGGTACCACCTTTATCCTGCAGGGAAACGACGTTCCATGCAATTCTCCTCATATTCTATAACGTGAACGACTCCGGGACTCCTTACTGACTGTTCAGAAATCCAGCTCCAAAGCTACCTTCCGCATCCCTCTTCCCAGACCGTCTTTCAGCCGACGGACGATCCTCTCTGCCGGATTCCTTATGCGTACTCCTCTTCTTCCTGGCCATTACCAGCCAGCTCTGTACCTGCTGCATATTAATAAGTACATACGCTGACTTAAACTTATTGACTATGATAGACACAAGAGCCGGATTTGTCAAGGATTTTCAAAATTTTTCAGAAAGTCTTAAGTTATGCGGCAGGCTCAAAAGGAACCGGGCTTCACGCCCGGTTCCCTATGTATCACCTTTTATCCCAATCTATCCACAAAATCAGCCAGCGTCTCCGATATCTTAATCTGCTGAGGACAAACCGCCTCGCAGCTTTTGCAGCCTACGCACGCCCCCGGCTGCTTCTCCTGCGGTACCGCCGACAATGCCATCGGCGCAATAAATCCTCCTCCTGACACCGCATGTTCGTTATAAAGCGCTAAAAGCTCCGGAATATCCAATCCCTGCGGGCAGTGGGCGGTACAATAATGACAGGCCGTACAAGGAACCGCCGTACCCCGGATCATAGAATCTACAATCCCGGCAACCGCTTCCATCTCTTCCTCATTCAAGCATTTTTCCGTTTCATAGATCTCAATATTCTCCTTGAGCTGCCGAAAATCCGACATGCCTGAAAGCGTCACTGCTACCTCCGGAATCGTCTGCAGAAAACGAAACGCCCAGCTTACCGGACTCTCTTCCGGGCGCAATTCTTTCAATCTGGCTGCATGCTCCTCTTTCAGGTTCGCAAGCATACCGCCCCGCACCGGCTCCATGACCCAGACCGGGATATGGTATTCCCGCAAAAGTTTCACTTTCTCTTTTGCATTCTGGAACGTCCAGTCCAGATAATTCACCTGAAGCTGACAGAATTCCATCACCTCCCCATAAGCTTCCAGGAAACGCTTTATGACCTCGTAGCTTCCGTGCGCGGAAAACCCAAGATGTTTTATCCTTCCGTTCTTTTTCTGTTCCGTCAGATATCTGTAAATTCCATGCTCTTCGTTCAGATATTCGTCAAGGTTCATCTCGCATACATTATGGAACAAATAGAAATCAAAATAATCTACCTGGCATTTCCTAAGCTGTTCCTCAAAGATTTCTTCTACTTTCCCCATATTCGACAGATCATATCCCGGGAACTTTGTCGCAAGGTAAAAGGATTCCCTCGGATACTCTTTTAACGTCCTGCCCATTACCAGTTCAGAATTACCCCCATGATAACCCCAGGCAGTATCATAATAGTTGATTCCCTTCTCCATGGCATAGGCAACCATCTCCTTTACCGCCGCCTCGTCAACCCTCGCATCATCCCCGTCGATCACCGGAAGACGCATCGTTCCCATTCCCAGCGCAGATAACTTCAGCCCTTGATAATCCTTGTAAATCATAATCCATTCTCCTTTTCTTCAATCAGAACCCGCCTGTGCCAATAAACTCTGTCCGTTATCCGGACAAAAACAGTGATTTCTTATATGATAATACCTAAAGTTCACTTTAGGTCAAGCAAAATCTAAATATACCCGATACTTCTTAACAAATACAGCCATCCTGTCAGCGTAAACGCGCTGAACAACGTCGTCAGCATCACTACGCTTGCAGATAACACGCCTTCATGTCCCATATTTCGAGCCATCACATAACTAGATACCGTCGTCGCGGAACCAAGCATCACCAGAATCGCCGCCAGCTTCTCCTCCCGGAATCCAAGCCCCACAGCCAGAGGAAGAAAGACCGCACAGAATCCAATCAGCTTGATAAAAGCCGCCGTCACCGCCGGCCCCAGCTTATCAAACGCCTTTCCAAAATCAAAAGAAGCCCCCATCGCCATCAACCCCATAGGAGTCGCCACGCCTCCTACGCCGGATACTACCTTTCCTAAAATCTGCGGCATAGGAAGCCGAAAAAACGACCATAAAAGGCCGGCCGCGATTCCTATCATAATCGGGTTCGTCACAATTCCTTTCATTGTTCTTTTCCAGACGTCCCCGCCAAGCCCCTGCCGTCCCGGTTTGAACAGCGACAATACCAGTACCGCCATTACATTATATAACGGCACGCTCCCAATGATCATAAGCGGCGCCATGCCCGCCGTACCATATATATTCTGGATAAACGCGATCCCAAGAAGGGCCGCGCTGCTCCGGTAAGATACCTGGATAAACTCCCCCTTTATACTCGGATCCTTCCACAGGCAGGATATTCCGGCCGCGATTCCTATGCTGAGTACCGTAATCACAAAACAAAACAGGACAAACCGAACATCCCACATCTCCGTAAAATCTACCGTTGCCAGATCGCCGAACAGCAGCGCAGGAAGCGGCACCAGAAATACGAATTTATTCATTTTAGAAGCAAATTCATCGTCGATCCATCCAATTTTATGAAAAATATATCCCAGTACCATCATAAGAAATACCGGAACTACCGCGTTTAAGCTGAATATCAAATGCTCCATAAAATCCTCCATTTTAAAACCTGAGATGCCGCGCGCCCTCAGGTTTCCAAACATTTATAAAAATTCAAATATCGAAAGCTGGTCGTCTCTCTGCCGATACATTTTCCGATCTGCAATCGTCTCATCCCCTTTCAGGCTTCCGATCAGCATCGGCGAATTCACATCATGCAGCTCATGCCTTCTTACGGCGCTTTCATGATTTCCGGACGCATAGCAGTACTTACATCCATGAATACAGGTACCGTACATTCCAATATCTACGCTTTCCACACAGCCGCAGGCCTTGCGCTGTCCCCGGTCCCGCTTCACATCCAGCCGGTACCCGACAATTTTTTCCACCTTCTTCTTATCAATACAAGCCCCCGGCTGAATACCATATGGACGAAAATCCACCTTTTCAGCGCAGGTATACAAAGGCAGGCGATATTGAGCCGCAATCTTAACCAGTTCCTTTGCCGCCTTGATCATATCCTCCGGCTCCAGCTCCACAAACGGGCTTCCCTTATAATAATCTACAAAGCTGATGATACACCGGTCCGTATAATCGTGAAGCCAACTGCACATCATTTCAAACTGCTCTAAGTGATACTCCAGCGGATATCTCTTATTAATAATAATCGGATCAAATCTCAAATCCATCCGTTCCCTGCCAATACGCTCGCTAAGAAGCATAAATGTAGCCATCGCCTCTTCCGTTGACGGTACGTTCGGCTCCATATCATCCCGGTAATCTGTAATCGTCATCTCAAAATAGTAGGGATAACCCAGCATGTCTATCTTCTTTAAATAAGGAATCATGGGTTCTGGATTTTTCGTCCAGAAAACAAAGCAGTCCACCGTATCAGGAGACAGCTCTATCCGGCTGACTTTTTTTCTGTTGTATGGATTCGGGACGAGCGCCTCCGCCTGTAAAAGCCGATTCATAAACCACTCCGGATACAAGGCTGGAATGTCCGTCCTTCTGCTTGCACTGATAATCATTTCCGACTCTCCCTTATTCTACTATTTTACAACGTATCGGAAACCGTTGCAAGCAAAAGGAGCGGTATCCGCTGCCGCTCCTTTTGTCAAATCGATATTCACAAGGTATCTGTTAATCAAAGTTCTTCTGGATCAGCCTGCAGTATTCTTCATACATCGGCTCTCCGGCAAAGGTATCCCTCAGCGCGTTTCTGACTCCCTTGTAGTACCATCCAATCTTATCTTTATCCTTCATCCGAAACCTATTCCAAAATTCTTCTCCATACAGCGGATAGTCCCTGTCAATATCCCTCATATTAGACAATTTATCCGCCAACGCTATCTTCTGGACGTCACAGTCCGCATCCTTAATATGGCGCACGGTATGATTCTTGCGTTCCAGCCAGGTCTTGGTCTTATCCTCGCTCTCCTGGGCAACCATCCACGCCACCCGGGGCGAAAATTCCGCCGCAAGAACCTCTTGCGTTATCCCCGGGCAGTCTTCAATCGTATCATGAAGATACGCCGCGCTAATCACTTCCTCCTCCTTCGTCATAGAAGACACAATGGCTGCAACCTCCATCGGGTGAACGATATACGGCCGCACTGAGCCTTTGCGATACTGCCCTTCATGGGCTCTGGTAGCAAATTCGATGGCTTTGTCGATCATAGTATCCCTCTCTTTATTCTTCGGTTTCATCTACAATGTCCACAAATGATTCTGGTTTCTCTCTTTCTCTATTATCATCTAAAAATCCATTCTCGTCAACCCCGGCACGAACAGATTCTTTTCTCTTTTTCCAAAAACCATTTCTGTGGAACAAATCATAAATACAGGGAACCACAAACAATGTAAGCAGCGTTCCGTACAGCAGGCCCCCGATCGTTACCACAGCCATGGGCCTTGCCATATCCGCGCCCATACCCACGCCTACCGCCATCGTTGACAAACCGAGAATCGTCGTCAGCGCAGTCATGACAATCGGCCGCAGCCTCGTTCTTCCGGCTTCCGCAAGAGCCTCCCGCTGAGGCATTCCCTCCCGAATCAACTGATTCGTATAATCCACAAACACAATACCATTGTTAACAATCACACCTGACAGCATAACAAATCCGACCATCGAAATAACACTGACCGCCGATCCGGTAACCCAAAGACCTAAAAATCCCCCGGTAAACGCAAGCGGCACTGTAAACATAATGATAAAGGGCGACTTCAGGGACTGGAACTGCGCCACCATAATCAGGTACATAAAAACAAGGGCAAGGGCAAGCATTTTCATTACTTCGCCCATCGCTTCATTTATTGTCTCATCCTCGCCCGCCATCTCTATTTCATATCCCTCCGGTACTTCGTATTGATCCAGCTCTTTCTTTATACGTTCGCTGACAAGGCCGATATTATCCCCGTCCTTAATCTCCGCCGATACAGACATGACTCTATTCTGATTGATCCTGCTGATTGCCTGCAGACCGGAAGCGTCTTCAAAGGAAGCAATATCCGCGAGCTTAACCTCCTTCTTTGCGCCGTCCTGTCCGGTAGCCGTAACCTTCATGTTCCGGATACTCTCTCTGGTCATCGTCCGCGCCGAATCATCCGCAACATAGATATCATATTCATCGGTATCCGTTGAAAGCGCGGTAATACTTCTGGCCTCGGAAATATGTCCTGAGATCTCCTGATAAACCTGCGCTACCGTCAGGCCATGGGACATAGCTTTTGCCTTGTCAACGATTACCCGGAGTTCCTCATTGTTATCCTCGGTTCCATCCGTTACATTCTGGGTTCCTTTCACTCCTTCTGCAATTTCTTTCACTTCCCCGGCAACTTTCTGCAGCGTATCCAGCTCTTTCCCCTTAACCTGGATTACGATTCCCGAATTTCCAAGGGCGCTCATATCCATAGAAGACAAATTTACCGTAAGCTCGCCGTCTAAGTCCTTCGTTACCCTCTCAATCTCTTTTTTCAGCTCTGCATTATTCAGCTTCGGCTTTTCTTTCGTAATGCCGTAAAACTGCGCTGTCTCCGTATCGCTTTCCGTACTCAGCATACTGGTATTTCCAATCATCGCGCCCAAGTCTTCCATATCTTCCAGTTTTCCGACTCGCTCCACCACCTCGTCCGCTACGGCCGCCGTTTCTTCCATGGTGCTTCCTTTTTCCATCTCAAGAGTCATACTCACTTCAGTACTCTCCATAGACGGCATAAATTCCGTACCTCTAGAGATAGCAAGCTTTGCGCTTACGATCAGTATCGCCAGCGCGCCAAGCAGCACGACCGACTTCATCCTAAGCGCCAGGACAATGAGTTTCCCATACCCTTCTTTCACCCGAGCCATAACCCGTGTTTCGCCGGCCTGCGTCTTTTTCAAAAGACCCGCGGACATCATCGGCACCACCGTAAGGGCGACTAAGAGGCTTGCAAGCAGAGAATAGGCGATCGTAAGTCCCATATCCACAAACAACTGTCTGGTAATGCCTTCCGTAAATATAATCGGCGCAAATACACAAATCGTCGTCAGCGTAGAAGCCGCAATGGCTCCCGCCACCTGTTTCGCCCCCTGGATCGCCGCGTCCTTTGCCGACGCCCCCTCCTCATTTCTCATTCGGTAAATGTTCTCGATCACCACTATTGAATTATCCACCAGCATACCAACGCCAAGCGCAAGGCCGGAAAGCGAGATTACATTCAGCGTTATCCCTGAAAAATACATGGACACCAACGCAGTTAAGATACTGATGGGAATCGAACATGCAATTACCAGCGTAGACTTGACACTGCGCAGGAAAACAAGCAGAATGACAATTGCAAGAACCGCGCCGTATACCAGATTCTGCAATACGGAATTCACAACCAGATCAATATAAACCCCCTGGTCCATCAGCGTTACCGTTTTTACTCCCAGTTCTTTATCTTTCCCCAGCTTTTCCAGTTTCTCAAGCACACGGTCGCTGACGTCCCCGGTTGAATACCCTGTCTGTTTCTGAATGCTGAGCATCATCGCCGTCTCTCCGTTCAGCTTCGCATAGGTCTCGTCTGCATTGTTGACCAGCCTTACGTCCGCCACATCCGAAAGTCTGACCGGATCCATCCCTTCCATATCCAGGAGAACCAGTCCTTTTATGTCGTCAATGTCCTTAAATTTATCTCCCACACGAACTAGATAGCTGATTCCCTCTTCTTTCACATACCCTGCCGGCATAGCAAAATTTTGCGCAGTCAGAAGCGTCTGCATCATTTCAACATTCAAAACGCCGTCCATATCCGCGCCGGCATACGCCTCCTCTTTGGCGGCTTCCATCTGCGCTTCCTGCTGTGCAATCGCAGATTCGCCCACTGCAAGCTGGGTTCCGCCCGAACTAAGGCCAAGAGTAGCCTGAACCTGGGCGGCGGCCATCTGACCCCTGGCTTCCGCAAGGGTAAGCGCTCCGGTATTCACCTGCTGCTGGATCGTCTCAAGCTGGCTCTTCCCATCTGTAAGCTGCTGTTTACTGGCAAGGAGCGTCTGCTCTTGTGCCTCTAGCTCGGCAATTCCCTGTTCCAGCGCCGCTTTGGTTGTGTCATAATTTTGCAGCAGTTCCAGATTCAGGCGAATCTGTACAAGGGCTTCCTGCTCTTCTGGTGTGATGGTTCCGTCTTGTTCTTTCTGTTCCAGCGCCGCCTTCTGCTGTTCTAACAATTCCCGATTCGCATACAGTTCCTCCAGGTTGCCAAGCTGTGTATTCGCCGCCGCTTTTGATGTCTGCAGTATAGCCAGGCTCTGATCGAGAGCTGTTTCACTCACCGTCAGTTCCGCCATCTTTTCCGTAATCTCAAGCTGCGCCTGCTTTAACTCTTCCGCTTTCTTCGACATCTCGGCTTCTGCCTGGCCAAGCTGCGCCGCCGCCTGGGACTGGCCCGCCTCAAGCTGCGCTTTTCCATTTTCCACCTGAGCCTTTGCTTCTGCCAGCGCGGCGCCCGCCTCTTCAAACTTCCGGTCCAGCTCCGCCGTCACCTCATCGCTCAATTCTTCCACTTTTTTGCCGTTAACCGTTATCTCGACGGTTTCCTCAATGCTTCCGATCGCCGTCACGGAAGCAACCCCTTCTAAACTCTCAATTTCCGGTATTACCTGCTCCTTAATCAGCTTACTCGTCTTAGCCGGCGTCCCCTCTTCTGCGCTGACTCCGGCAATCAGCACCGGCATCATACTGGGATTCAACTTTAAAATCAGCGGATTGCCTACTCCTTCCGGCCAATAGCCCTTGATCTGATCCAGGCTCTCCCGCATCTCAATCGTCGCCGAGTCCATATTTGCCGTCTGTTCAAATTCCATCATGACCATAGAAGCATTCTCGCTGGAGGTGGACTGAATGTTCTTAATATTACTGATGGTCGCCATGCTCTGTTCCACGGGCCTGGTCACCGTTGTCTCAACTTCTTCCGGACTTGCTCCCGGATATGTAGTCATTACGATAGCATAAGGCATATTCATATCCGGAAGAAGATCCACCGTCATGTTTGTAAAGGTTACATAGCCGAGAATCATTATCAGAACTACGCCAACAATAACCGTATACGGCCTTTTTACACTAAATTTTGATAACATACCGCATTCCTCTTTTTCTATTTTATTTTATATTACTATATTACTTTCTGATTACAGTTCCGACACCCGGCCGGAACCGTAACGTTTTCTGCACAAGAATAGATAAAGCATATCATTTTATACTTTAAATATCAATGATTCCGGGATATAATATAATGACATAATTATTTTTTTAATAGAAATTTTAGAAAGGAGTACGCTATGCGCCAGAAATATATTCTTGTTACAGGCTCTTCCCGGGGAATCGGAAAAGCGATCGCTCTAAAATTCGCCTCCAAAGGCTTTCACGTATTTTTGAACTGCCGCCGCTCCCTGACGCAGCTTTCACAGGTTCGGGACACAATTCTTGCTATGAACCCCGGCGGATGCACACTGGTTCCCGGCGATGCCGGAAATCCGGAAGACGTGAGACGTATATTCGACACCGCACATTCCCTCTGTCCGGCTCTGGATGTACTGATAAACAACGCCGGAATCAGCCATACCGGACTTCTCATTGACATGACAGACGCCCAGTGGGAATCCCTGCTTGCCGCCAACCTGTCCTCTGCTTTTTACTGCTCCAGGGAAGCCTTAAGGCATATGGTTCCTGAAAAATCAGGACGCATCATCAATATTTCCTCCATGTGGGGAACATGCGGCGCTTCCTGCGAAGCCGCCTACTCTGCCGTAAAATCCGGCATGAACGGTCTGACCCGGGCGCTTGCCAAAGAATACGCCCCAAGCCATATTGCCGTCAACGCGATTGCCTGCGGAGTCATTGATACGGTAATGAACGAACATCTGTCCCCGGATGAACAAGCCTCCCTGGCATACGAAATTCCTGCCGGCCGTTTCGGAACACCGGAGGAAGTCGCGGAACTTGCCTGGAAAATTGCCGGCAGCCCTGTATATATGACCGGACAGGTCATAGGAATAGACGGAGGGTATATCTGAACCGCCAGATATACCCTCCTGTTTTCGGCAAGCCCGCAATCATCCAGGCTTTTCCATTATTTTATAAGTTTTAATATTTCTTTAAACTGCGGCGTTCCGGCCTCTTTCAGCAATTCAAACAGAACCGCTTCACAGGTGGTAAGCAGCGCCCCTTCCTGTTCGGCGCGTTTTACCGCCGTTTTATAATCCAATTCTTTTCTGCTGCCAATACAGTCCGTTACTAACACCGGAACATATCCCCCTGCCGCTAAATCTATCACCGTCTGCAGTACGCAGCAGTGTGCTTCCATACCGCATACAAGAATATACTTCTTATCCCGGATCAAAGGTTCTGCCGCACGAAACCCGCTGAACGTAATCTTTTCCAGAAAATCATTTTCCCCGGAAGCCTCCCATATTGCCGGAACCGACATTCCAAGTCCCTTCGTATTCTGCTGGGTCACAATCATAGGCACCTTAAGGATCCTCAATCCCGCCAGCAGTATCCAAACCTGTCTCATAAGTTCTTCATGCTCGGCAACCGCCGGCGCCAGTCTTTCCTGAAAATCAATTACAAGCGCCGCCGTCTCTTCTCTTTCTATCCGCATCTTATTGAATCTCCAGCGATATCGGACAATGATCGGAACCATAAATATCCGTTAAAATCTCTGCGCCCGTAAGCCTGCCCTTTAGCGCTTCAGACACACAGAAATAATCAATCCGCCAGCCGGCGTTTTTAGCCCTTGCGCTAAACCTGTAAGACCACCAGGAATAAATTCCTTCCGCATCCGGATAAAAATACCGGAACGTATCTATAAATCCCGCATCCAGAAGCTCTGTAAATTTTCCTCTTTCCTCATCGGTAAACCCTGCATTCTTCCGATTTGTCTTTGGATTTTTCAGGTCAATTTCTTTATGGGCCACATTCAGGTCTCCACAGAATATTACCGGCTTCTTCTCTTCAAGCTTCTTTAAATAAGCCAGAAAATCCGTCTCCCACTGCATTCGGTAGGGAAGTCTTGCCAGTTCGTTCTGGGAATTGGGCGTATATACCGTGATAAAATAATAGTCCTCAAACTCCAGGGTAATTACTCTTCCCTCTTTGTCATGCTCTTCCACGCCAATACCATATGCTACGCCGACGGGTTCTCTTTTGGTAAATACCGCCGTGCCGGAATACCCTTTCCGCTCCGCATAATTCCAATATTGGCAATACCCGGGCAGCTCTAACTCAAGCTGCCCCGCCTGCATTTTACTCTCCTGAATGCAGAATATATCCGCATCCAGTTCATGAAACACATCTAGAAATCCTTTCTGCACACAGGCCCGGATTCCATTTACATTCCAAGAAACAAATTTCACTCTTAATCCTCCATCTTATCTGTTCGCCTCACGCCGCTGTCAGACGCCTCCTATCTGCCGTACAGATCAATTAAATTAAATATATCTCTCCATTGATTAGTCTTGCATTGCAGGAACTGGTTTCCTGCGTCACCTGAAGCGTCTCTTTTCCAATCGTAAGCGATACGCCCGGATGGATGATGCCGCATTTCAGCCGGCAGCCGCCCTGCTCTTCCAGCTTTTCTTTGATTTTTTCCTTTTCCTTTTCAAATTGTCCAAGCTTCATTCTGTTCACGGATAAATCCAGCCGTATCTTCCCCATACGCTTCGCCTTGGCCGGGCTGTCCGGCTGGCGCTCAAGCTTCTCCATCTCTTCTTCCATGTCCGCAATGCTGTCAAGAAGACTTGCCTTGTCAAAATCTGCGCAGGGCTGACCGCCCAGAATGATGCTGGTATTGTTCCGAGACTTAGAACCCACAATATTCGCCTTAATTCCCCGCGCAGCCCGGATCCTGCCGCCAATAATCGCCCCGCGGCCTGAAGTAACCTGAACTTCCCCATCGCAGTAAACATCGCTGTGAAGAATACAGTCCGTAATAATATTTCCTCTGGCATGCACGATTCCGTGTTCCAAATATTTACTATAGATGTTTCGGTTGGCCCGGATAATCGCTTCCTGATCCCCTACGATTCCCTTCGCAATCACCAAGTCGCCTCCGGCTTCCACCGTACCGGCTTCTACCACGCCGTCTACCGTAATATTCCCCATAGATTTCACCTGAAATCCGCTGAGTACATCGCCGCGGATATGCACGTCTCCTACAAAGTTAATATTTCCGGTGGAATAATCTACGTTGTTCTCCACATCCATCGTAGGCTTGATCTGAAATGCGCGTCCGCTAAACTCCACCCGGCCGCTCCTGGATGCCAAAAGTTTGCTTCCATCCTCGCTAATAATCGTATTCTGTCCCTTCGGGATAGTCGCCGCTTTTCCGTCCTTGCCCGGAATCTCCTTATCCAGGACAGTTCTTCCCGGAACTGCTTTGGTGGGCGGAACTGCCTCGCAGATTAACGCGCCCTCCTCCGCGCTCTGAACTAGATTCAAAGATGCATAATCCACCCGGTCGCGTTCATCCACTTCTACCTGTCTTTGCATGGAACGCTTAAAATAATCCACAATATAACCGTCCTTACCCTGAACTACCGGTCTGCCTTTTGCCGCCGCACACAGACGGAAATACCGATTCCTCTCTCCCGGCAGCTTATTCAGGAGTCCCTCGTCCACTCCAAAAGCAACGCCGTTATCTTTCAGCGCCTGTTCCAGCGCCTGTCGATCTATCTCGCGTCCTTTTCCTACCGGTGGGAACACCATAAGCCATGCTTTCATCTTATCGGCAGATATAAAAACAAACGGCTGTGCGTCCAGTTCTATCTCCGGTTCTTCCTGCTGCAATTCGGCTTCTTCTGCTAAAAGTTCTGACGTCGCGTCCGAAGCCTTTGTTCCTGCTGGTTCCTCTTCTTTCTTCTTCGGAATCGCCTTCTTAACCCGCGCGTCGGACTCAGCCGTAATTTTCTTATATAAACGATCCAGTTCCCCCTCTACCTTATTCAAGGGTAAATCCTCGCAGCCGTCCAATCTCAGCCAGGGCGCCGGCAGCCCTCCTGCCTGTTCTTCCCGCAAATCATACAGCCTGTTTAGCGAATGATCCATGGGCAGCTCCAGTTCATTCACCGCAATCTGCGGCGTCGATTCCTCTTTTTCCTTTTCCGCATCCATTGCCTGCTGAACGTTTATGTCCGATTTTTCCTGTGTCTCGTCTTCCATGCCGTCTTCTGTCCGCAAACCAAACAGCTTTGCCAAAATTGAATCGCTAAATTTCATACCCTCGCCCCTCCCTCTCTTATCCTTCATCAGTTCTGTCGCTCTATTATAGTATCATTGTATCCTTTTCGGAAACGATTGACAAGGTATAGTTTATGGAAATGCCAGTGCAAACATCAACCCTGGCTCGAACAATGACTAATAATAAACTTTCCTTAAAAAAAGTCCCCGCGCCGGCGCAAGAAATCCTGCCTGGCTCCTGTCCCGGGCTTCGATTAGCGCCGGAATCTCCCTGACGTCGCGTTTACCGTCGCCAACTTCGATCAGAGTTCCGGTAAGTATCCGCACCATATGATACAGAAAACCAGAACCATAATAAGTAATCCGAATCTTTTCCCCCGCCCTGACTACTTTAATGCTGTAGATTCTTCGGACGGTATCCTTTGTCTCCCTGTTATCTGTAAAACTGCTGAAATCCTTTACGCCGGTCAGATATTCCGCCGCGTCCCGCATGGCCTCAATATCCAATTTCTCCGGATAATGATAGCAATATCTCCTGGAAAATACATCCGGTTTCTCCCGGCAGTCTATATAATATTCATATTTCTTGCCTTTTGCGCTCTTTCTTGCATGAAAACCATTCCTGGCAAGTTCAATCCTAATAATCCTGATATCCTCCGGCAGCGACCGATTCAGCGCGTCTTTTAAATCCTCTGTATCATACAGCTTGGACAGCGTAACGCTTGCCACCTGCCCTCTTGCGTGAACCCCGCTGTCTGTTCTTCCTGAACCGTCCACCTGCACCCGGTAACCGACCATCCGTCCCAACGTCCATTCCAAGATATGCTGTATGGTATTGTCTGTGGTGGCCTGTCTCTGCCACCCCTGGTACCTGCTGCCTTCATAGGAAATTGTCATTTTATAAGTTCTCATACTGCACTCCGTTCATCTATCGATCCAGAATTTTCTTAATCTCATCCATAAATGTATTTACATCTTTAAACTCTCTGTAGATTGACGCAAACCGGACATAAGCAACCGCGTCAAGACTCTGAAGTTCCTCCATGACAATTTCTCCGATGATATGGCTTGGAATCTCTTTCTCCTCCAGACTGAATATCTTAATCTCAATCCGTTCAACCGTCTTCTGGATCTCCTCCGCCGGAACCGGACGCTTATAGCAGGCGCGGATGATTCCCCGTTCAATCTTTCCCCGGCTGTACTGCTCCCGATTGTTATCCTTCTTAATAATAATCAGCGGAATCGTCTCTACTTTCTCGTAGGTAGTAAAACGTTTCCCACATTCATCACACGATCTTCTTCTCCGGATACAGCTATCGTCTTCCACTGGTCTGGAATCGATAACCCTTGTATCCGGATGATTACAATATGGACATTTCATCTCTATTCTCCTTCTTCTCTTTTGGGCTTCAATGCTTCCTTTCCTCGTGTATCTCTACCAGAATAATATCCGGTCCAATCTGCTTGATACATTGAAAAGGAATCACATACTCGCCGTTCTCGCCAAACAGGAAACAGAATTTCCCGCCTTTTGGAACTATGATCGCCTCAATGCATCCTTTACATTCATCAAATATAATATCCGTGACATAACCAATCTTACTGCAGTCGCAGGCATTAATCACTTCTTTTTTCTCAAATTCACATAGCCGCATATCATCACCTCTATCAATAATATATGCAGATGCGGCTCGACTGGGAATTTTCCTTTACAATATTTATATACAGACCCTGCCGGCTAACGGATCATTGTGCCTGTTTTTCCTTTTAGTCCGTCTATCAGCTTGTCATAAGAAGTAATCACTGCCTCTCTTCCTTTTCTTTTCTCAATAAACTCTACCGACGCCCGGAACTTAGGCAGCATATTGTACTCGCCAAAATGGCCTTCTTCCATGTACCGTTTTGCTTCTTCTATGGTAATCTCTCCAAGTTCCTCTTCATTCTCCTTTCCCCGGTTAATATACACCTTGTCTACGCTGGTAAGGATAATCAGTATATCCGCGTCAATCTCCTCTGCCAGCTTTCCTGCGGCTAAGTCTTTCTCTATCACTGCGCTTGCCCCCTTAAGGCGGTTGCCCTGCTGCATCACTGGAATGCCGCCTCCTCCGCAGGCAATCACCACCTGATCCGCATCCATCAGCGCTTTGATCGCTTCAATCTCCACAATGCTTACCGGATTCGGCGCGGAAACTACTCGGCGAAAACCTTTCCCCGGCTCTTCTACCACATAATTCCCCTTTTTCCGCTCCGCCGCCGCATCTTCTGCGGACATATATCTTCCCAGCACCTTCGTAGGCGTGTAAAACGCTTCATCATAAGGATCCACCATCACCTGCGTCAGCACTGTACTGACCGTACGAAAAATCCCTCTGTCCAAGAGTTCCGTACGGATACCGTTCTGAAGGTCATATCCAATATATCCCTGACTCATAGCGGCGCACACCGACATCGGCGCCGCCGTATAATCCTGATGAACCTTTCCAAATTCGTTCATCGCCGTATGGATCATCCCCACCTGAGGGGCGTTGCTGTGTGTAATGGCCACCTGGAAACCTTCCTCTATCAAATCTGCAATCACCTTTGCCGAACGGCTGACTGCTTCCTTCTGCTCTGGAAGCGTCGTTCCAAGGGCTCTATGTCCTAATGCTACTACTACTCTCTTCTTCATCGTCCGTCTCCTTATATTCTTTGCAAGAATATTGCAATTATAGCCTCTGCTATATGAAAAAGCAAGCATCCCTGCTATTATGTTCTGACTACTCACTGTTCTCTTCAGAAATATGCAGTCACTACAACGTATGTAAAAATATGCGGCCGCCTTCCTGACAAGCTGCCTCAAACTGCCGCTTACAGTCCCAGCACATCACGGATGGTATAAAACCCCGGACCTTTATCCGCCAGATAAGCCGCGCAATCGCACGCCCCTCTTGCAAAGCATTCCCAATTATAAGAATGATGGGTAATCTCCAGCCGCTCTCCCATAAAGCCAAAATAAACCGTATGACTGCTGGGAATATTCCCCGCGCGGAGGGAATGATAACCAATCGTCCCCTTCTCTCTTAGTCCTTCCCCTTCCCGGCCGTAGACGGCGATATCCGACAGTCTGCGTCCTATGGCATGAGCCATGATCTCTCCCATCTCTTTCGAGGTTCCGCTTGGGGCATCCTTTTTCCACTGGTCATGCATCTCTAAAATCTCAATATCTGCTTCCTCCCCAATCGCAGACGCCGCAAGTTCCAAAAGTTTATTCATCACGTTCACCAGCTTAGACGTATTAGCCGCATAAAGCATCGGAATTTCCCCGGAAGCCTTCTGAAAACGTTCCATCTCCTCGCCGGAAAATCCTGTCGTTCCGCATACAAGTCCCTTCTTATACCGCACTGCCAACTCAAGCGTCTTCATCGCGTTTTCTTTTGTGGAAAAATCAATCACCACGTCGCACTTCTCAATAACGTCTTCTAAATCGTCCACAACCGGTACGCCGAGTTCCCGGCCCACAAGAGCCGCTATCCCCAAATCCATGCCAATATAGTCTCTGCCGGCCGGCCCGACTCCTGCCGCCAGCTCCATATCTTCCCGCGCTGCCGCAACCTGCGTAATCAATCTTCCCATTTTGCCCTTTGGCCCGATTACAACAACTTTCATACTCTACCCCCCTTTCGCATATACTAAAAACGAAATCCTCTAAACCTCTCTGTTTTTCACATTTTTATATGCTTTTAGTATAACACAAAAGCGATATTGATTGATAGATAGGAAAAAGAATTATTTTTTTGTTGCATTATCCGACAAAATATGCATATAATAGACGTACCGGGGTATGGCTCAGTTTGGTTAGAGCGCACGGCTGGGGGCCGTGAGGTCGCAGGTTCGAATCCTGTTACCCCGATTTTTTTAAGTCAGTAAATATGGGATTTTTGATTTTACTGCGAAAATTAATACCGTCATTTAATACCAATATCTAAAAAGGCAATAGATTTTTTCTACTGCCTTTTCTCTCACTTACACCTATCGGCTTTGAATTTTTAACTCGCTTTTGCGTGCCGCCGTCAATATTGCAGAAAAATTCACTCCCGCCTTTTCAGCTTCAAAATTCAGCCACGACGGTATTGTACAGTTTTTCTTGACCGCCTTCATATCGTTCCTTCTGCGATACTCTCCAAAATCCACGTCCACAAGCGTCACAATATCTGCCGCCGAATCAGCCTTTACCTCTGATATTGCCGTCGGCTCCGGTAAAGTTTCCCCATCATCTTCCATATCAATGCCGACAACTCCTATTGCGTCCCTCGCCATTTCAATGGCTTCTGTCAGAGTATTCCCCTCGGTATTTATATTGAAATCAGGAACGTACACCACATAACCAACCTTATCAGGCGTTAAAATAATCGGATAAGAATTATTTAGTAAAAACACCTCCTAAATTCTTGTGGCCTTATTTCAGCCCACGCCTTTTGATAATTGACTTTGCAAGATTTTCTACGTCATTTGGTACGCCATGCGGTCATATTCTTGTTGCAGCTTGTCAATGTCCATATCCTCACGCGGATTGTTGATCTGCTCCTCTGTTATCAGCGGCTCAATAATTCGACTACCGCCCCGCCTTTCAGACGCGATTCTTCTGCCGCAAGAGCGCAGTAATGACTTTCCATTGAGGCTTCCAGCGTTGCAGTCCGCATATCCGGCTCCCTTCCCTCGATCATCATATCCAGAAAATCTTCCACCAAGCGGTTATCCCCGCCGCCATGCCCCGACAGATCTCTGCCCAGCTTACTTACATCTATGACTTCCGTTTCCTTCCCGAACTCGGTAATTTGTATGATATTTTCGGACATATCCGCAACGATTTCCCCTTTTGTACCCATGAATTTTGTATATCGGCCGATCTCCTTCGTGAATCCGCACATCGTAAGACTGATCGTAGAGCCGTCCGTCATATTAAGATTCACGATCTGATGATCCACCACATTATTATCACAGGCATATACGCATCGTCCGTAGGGTCCTGAAAGCAGCGCATCCATAATGCTTTCCTCCGTAGGATGCTGTGTAAGCACATTCAGCGGCCATTCCTGATTCCCACAGCGGGCTCCATATTTCTTATGGTCCAGATAAATCTTTTCCGCATCAAAGGGACACTCTGCCTTCACAGTGCATCCGCCAAGGCATCTTTCTGCCGCCCCTTTCGGCATCCGCTCCTTGCGAAACAGATAGGTATCTCCAAAAGAACTGACTGATTTACAGGTCTTTCCCGTAAGCCACAAAAGAATATCCATGTCGTGGCAGCATTTCTGTAAAATCATCGGACTAGACAGATTGGAATTTCTCCAATTTCCCCGTACAAAGCTGTGCGCATGGTGCCACCACCCTACATTTTCAAGAGCCATCACCGAAACCATTTCCCCGACTCTCCCGGAATCTATGATTTCTTTCAACATTGTATAAAACGGCGTGTACCGCAGCACATGACAGACCACAACCTTCCTGCCGCATTCTTCCGCCGTTCTCACCAGCCGCCGGCATTCTTCCAAATCCGGAGAAACCGGCTTCTCCAGAAGCAAATCATACCCTTTCTTTAATGCCGTTACCGCATGTTCTACATGCTGTCTGTCCTGCGTTGCAATCACCATTGCGTCCGCAAGTTTTTCCTGTTCAAGCATCTCCTCAGCGCTTAAGAAACATGTTCCCTCCGGTACTTGATATTCTTCGGCTGCTTCCCGAACCTTTTCCGGATCGATATCCGCGACCGCTACAATCTCCATCTTATCTGGAAATAATTTAGCTGTACGCGCATAAGTATCTTTTCCCCTGCTTCCAAGTCCGGCTATCGCCACTTTTAATTTCCTTCCCATAGAATCCTCCTAACCTTATATTTCCTTCTCTCCGTCTAAACATGATTCGCCATACCTGCCTACGTCTCTGCCATCTTTCAATACAATCAGCCTCTGGTTCCTGCTGCCGCGAAATAGAAGGGTAATATCTTTTTCTTCCTCCACAAACTCGCCGTCAACCAACACATCAATGTAAGAAAGCATCTCATTTGTCACGGCCGTATAGACGCGTCCTCCCTCCTGCATATCCACATCATACAGATAGCCAGAATAACACCAGATATCCTTCTCAGGATATGCTTCCTTTGCCCGTCTCAAAAGCTTTACCACTTCTGTCTGGTTCTCCGGTTCAAACGGCTCGCCGCCAAGTACGGTAAGTCCCTGGATATACGCTTCTCCCAACATTTCAATAATCGCATCCTCCGTCTCGCTTGTATAAAGCTTGCCATACTCAAAATCCCATGTTTCCGCGTTGAAGCATCCTTTGCAGTGATGCCTGCAGCCGGATACAAACAGACTCACCCGCACACCCGGCCCATCCGCAATATCATAATTTTTTATACTTCCATAATGCATCTCTTCTACCCCTTTATTCCGCCAGCTTTCTTATGCGCCTTTTGTATCTTCAATTATAAGTTACAATCCACTTTTTCGCCATCCCTAAATCCTTATATTTCCTTACTTTTCTCTTTATCGGTTAGCCTCAACAAACAACAGGACGCAGGGCATTCAAATAACGTCTTTCATGATTCCATTTTTTACGGTTCTATGATAAACTACATAAGAATATGCATAATTTTTAACCACAATGAAACTTTAATAAAAAGGATAAAACTATGGCTAAATTATATTTTCGGCACGGAGCAATGGGCAGCTCCAAAACTGCAAATGCCCTAATGGTTGCTTACAATTATTATGAAAGGGGCAAAACCGCGCTTCTTGCGAAGCCTAAAATCGACACGCGCGATGTGGGCGTAATCCGCAGCCGTATGGGTCTAGAGCAAAAATGCAGCTATGTAGAAGACGTAGTTGCTATGAATGATACCGAGCTTTTAAAATATGACTGCGTCATCATTGACGAAGCACAGTTCTGCAAAAAATCCGATATCGAATTCTTTGAACACATTGTGGATGATCTGGACATTCCCGTCATCTGTTATGGACTGCGCACTGATTTCCGGCGCGAACTGTTTGAGGGCAGCATGTGGCTTCTTGCATGGGCGGATGTCATCGAAGAATTAAAGACGGTCTGCTGGTGCGGCAACGGCGCAAGCTGTACCACACGCTTTACAAAAGACGGCAAAATCATCCGCAGCGGCTCGCAGGTGGTGCTTGGCGGCAACGACTGCTATACGGCGCTTTGCCGGAAACATTTCAAAGAGGGAAAACTAGGACCTTCAAAACGAACTTAAACGGGTATGTTTTTTCGATACGTATTAAAGCAGAGAAAAAGCGCGCTGCTTATCGCGGCGCGCCTTCCCCTCTCTCATTCTATCTACAAGTGTAGTACTCTGTCTTTGATTTCTTGTGTTCTTCCCTGATTCCAAAATTGTGTTCCGATATAACCGCAGGTCCTTCTGGCAACGGCCATCTTATTCTGATCCTGATTCCCGCAATTCGGACATTCCCAGATCAGTTTTCCGGACTCATCTTCCCGAATCTGAATTTCTCCGTCGTAACCGCAGCACTCACAAAAATCACTCTTTGTATTCAGCTCCGCGTACATGATATTGTCATAGATAAATTTCATAACCGACAGCACCGCCGGAATGTTCTGCTGCATATTCGGCACTTCTACATAACTGATTGCGCCGCCCGGAGACAATTTCTGGAAATCCGCCTCGAATTTCAGCTTGTCAAACGCGTTGATCTCCTCAGACACATGCACGTGATAACTGTTCGTAATATAATTCTTATCCGTTACGCCCGGGATAATTCCAAACCGTTTCTGAAGGCACTTTGCAAATTTATAAGTAGTGGATTCCATAGGCGTTCCATATACAGAGTAACTAATATTCTCTGCATCCTTCCACTCCTTACATTTATCATTCAGCCTTTGCATAACCGCCAGAGCGAATTCCCTTGCTTCCGGATCTGTGTGGGACTTGCCCATCATCCTCATGCACATCTCATAGAGTCCCGCATATCCAAGGGAAATCGTGGAATATCCATTGTACAGCAGCTTATCTATCTTTTCGCCCTTTTTCAGCCTCGCAAGCGCTCCATACTGCCACAGAATCGGCGCCACGTCGGAAATCGTCCCCAACAGCCTCTCATGCCGGCATCTCAGCGCCCGATGGCACAGCTCCAGCCTCTCGTCAAGAATCTTCCAGAACCGCTCTATATCCCCTTTTGAAGAACATGCCACGTCAACCAGATTAATCGTCACAACCCCTTGGTTGAACCTTCCATAAAACTTATAACTTCCATCCGGATTCCGCTGGGAATCTTCCACTGTCAGGAAGGATCTGCATCCCATACAGGTATAGACGTTGCCCTGTTTCAGCTCCCGCATCATCTTCGCGGAGATATAATCGGGAACCATACGTTTCGCCGTACATTCGGCCGCAAGCTTTGTCAGCCTCCAATACTTGGATTTTTCAGTGATGTTATCCTCATCCAGCACATAGATCAGCTTTGGAAACGCCGGCGTAATCCACACGCCTTTTTCGTTCTTAACTCCCTGCATTCTCTGTTTCAGCACTTCTTCAATGATCATGGCCAGATCCTCCCGTTCCTGGCCTTCCTGCACTTCATCCAGATACATAAACATGGTCACAAAAGGAGCTTGTCCGTTACAGGTCATCAAAGTAATCAACTGATATTGAATGGTCTGGATACCGCTCTTAACCTCTTCTCTTAACCGCCTTTCGGTAATCTGCCTGATGATTTCCTCATCCATGCTTTCCCCGCATTCTCTGCGCTCTTCTATGACGCTTTTCTTAAGCTTTTGTCTGCTGATATCCACAAACGGCGCAAGATGCGCCAGCGTAAAGGACTGTCCGCCGTATTGATTGCTTGCTACCTGCGCCACAATCTGAGTCGTTACGTTGCAGGCAGTAAAGAAGCTGTGGGGCTTCTCAATCAGAGTCTCACTGATTACGGTCCCGTTCTGCAGCATATCCTCTAGATTAATCAAATCACAGTTATGCTCCTTCTGAGCGAAATAATCCGAATCATGGAAATGAATAATTCCTTCTTCATGCGCCTGCACAATCTCCTCCGGAAGCAGCACACGCTTTGTCAAATCCTTACTCACTTCGCCTGCCATATAGTCGCGCTGGGTGGAATTGATCACCGGATTCTTATTGGAATTCTCCTGGGTCACTTCCTCATTCAGATGCTCAATCAGGGCAAGGATTCCATTATCCGTCGTATTCGACTTACGGGCAAGCTCTCTCTTATAGCGGTAACGCACGTACTTCTGAGCCACCTCGTATCCGCGCATTCCCATGATACTGGTCTCCACCATATCCTGAATGTCTTCTACATTCACCGCATGGGACATTCTCTGTACCTGCTGCGCAATATCATCCGCAATGGCGCGTACCTGATACTTATTCATCTTATAGATGTTCTCTACTTCCTGATTCGCAGCATTAATTGCATTCACAATCTTTGTTATATCGAAGGTAACTTCTTCGCCGTTTCTCTTGATTACTTTGTTTTTTACTGCCATATTCACTGCCATACTCTCCTCTCGAATCCGCTTGTCTAATATACCGCTCGCGCGTCAAATTCTGCTTCCAACAATTATCACCACAATATCTAGTGGGTGTAAAAGTAATGTTACCACAAAATATACAGAATGAAAAGTGATTTTTTTATAAATTTCAAAAAAGATTTTGACAAATCTCCGCAAACGCCCAAAATATGGTATTGTAATAAAAAAGACGGTTATAATATTTCATAGCCGTCCACAAGGAGGTAATAAACTATGTTAGAACAACTGCTCACGCTGCCGGGTTTCTTATATCAGCTCGGCAATAAGTACTATTTTCTTGGAAAATGGATCTGCAAGGAATGCCCCGATACGGATGCCGCCGACTGCGTTTACATGTACGCCATGTGTCGAAATGCCTCTGATATGACTGAAGCTGGCTTTTATTTTCAGAAACTGCGCGCCTACAGCGACCTTGCTTTAGAAGTCCCTTATAATCCCCAGCTTATCCGCAAGAATATGAAAGAGCTTTTGGCTTCTCTGCCAGAAACTGCAGCCCAGAAACTAAATGCGCAGATTGAAGCCTTTTCGGAAGATCTGCTTAGGTATTCACAATAACCCGATGGAAACCCGTAACAAACTAATGAATATTTTCAAATCCCACCCGCAAAACAAATGTCTCTTTCCATACCCGAAAGGATATACGTTCTGCGGCTTCTTGATGCTGGCAAGCGAGATATGGAAACAATGGACGCTCACATTCGTACTGAATAAAGGAATCTATAGTTGGTGGCATTTTCCCTTCCAGCTTTGCAGCATACCCATGTATGTTTGTCTGTCCATTGGCCTCCTATCCTCCGCACGTATCAACAGGCATCTGCCGGCATATTTACAGGCGCGCGCTGACCGGCTCTGTTCTCTCCTCGCGGCTTTCCTGATGGACTTTGGGCTTCTTGGCGGTATCTTCGTATTTTTCGATACCAGCGGTATGCATTATGAGTATCTGCCGTTAACCATACATTCTTATGTATGGCATATTCTTCTAATCATCCTCGGATGTGCCGGCGGATTATGCGTAAAAACCGACCGCTCCTTCAAAAGCTTTGGCTTTTGCGCCTTACTATATCTCATATGCTGTGCAGCCGCAACTGCGTTTAATCTTGCGTTTTATCAATTTGGCGGCATTAATATGTTCTACATCAGTCCGCACTATACCATGCAGCAGAAGGTCTTCTGTCAAATAGCAAAAGCTCTGGGAAATGGATTCGGCATCACGGCATATATCTCTGCCTCGGTCGCGGGAGCAGGCGGATTCCATCTAATGTGGCGCCGGCTCTTCCGGCTGAAATCCTCTTTTCCTCCAGATAATCTGTAAGTTTCCATCTTTGCAACGATTGGCCGTTGAATTCAAAAAATATCCGGCGTATAATAAAGTAGAACAGACAAACGCCATTTGTGTTATATACTATTTATACGAAACAGTGGTCAAACAATTTATAAAACAAAGATGGAGGTACTAATTATGTTAAGTGCAAAAGTTACAGAACTGCTAAACCAGCAGATCAATAAAGAATTCTATTCCGCATATCTGTATCTGGATTTCTCTAATTACTATTACGACCAAGGGCTGGATGGATTCGGAAACTGGTATAAAATCCAGGCTCAGGAAGAACGCGACCATGCAATGCTGTTTATCCAGTATTTACAGAACAATGGGGCAAAAATCATACTGGATTCCATTGACAAACCGGACGTTCCATTAGAAAATGCGAAAGACGTCCTTACCGAAGGCTTAAAACACGAACAGTTCGTAACCAGTCTGATACATGATATCTATGACGCCGCATATTCTGAAAAAGATTTTCGTACCATGCAGTTTCTGGACTGGTTTGTGAAGGAACAGGGCGAAGAGGAAACCAATGCGGACAATCTGGTAAAAAAATATGAGTTATTCGGCGGCGATCCAAAAAGCCTGTACATGTTGGACAACGAGTTAGGCGGACGGGTATATTCCGCACCGTCGCTGGTATTATAATCTGAAACCCCAAATGTATTAGAATGAATGAAAATTGCTGATTTAAAGTTTGCAATTAAGCGGAAATTAAAATTTTTTTGTAAATTTAAATAATGAATTGACAGAAAGCGGTCATTTATGGTATAAATATCTAGTGACCGCTTTTGGTTGCATTTCTACATAGGGGATTGGTCAAATGGTATGACAGGAGTCTCCAAAACTCTTAGCGGGAGTTCGATTCTCTCATCCCCTGTTTTGGATGTGCTGGAAGCCTTGAAAATAAAGGCTTCCGGCATTTTTCTTTTCTTCCGTTTATACAATGTAGTCAACCATGTAGCCAAGCCTGACATACTTTAAAATATAATAGTATTTTCTATTTGTTTTTGTTTTGACTGAGTTGTCTTGTTGCTGAAATGAATCAGCACCATTTTCCAACAAATAATTTTCACACAATGCTTTAATATCCGATAGATTCATCCCAATTTAAATCATATCAGCAGCGTACTTTATAGCTGCCCGATTCAAGTTTTGCATTTCCGAATATAAATCAAGCGTTTCCTATGCCACGCTATATCCATTGAATAAATGCTGTTTTGTCATCACTGTTGTACCCTGC
>CAJURK010000025.1 GCA_910588745.1 uncultured Dorea sp.
CGGTATGAGCGATACAGGCATACGGATTGTGAGCGCAACGGCAAAGGAGATAGCAAAAACCGAAACAGAGGGCAGATGAAATGTGTCCGTCAGAATTGAATAAGGTTTAGAGAGCGTTGTAATCTTTTTTGAGGATTGCAGCGTAGGTATTTTAAGAGGACTCAGTCCCGAAGAAATGGAAAATGCATTCCAAGAACTTTTAGAAGAATGGGAACGAAACAAAGCAAAAACGGCATAGCCAACAGGCTACACCGCTTAAACACAACTATTATTAAAATTAAGATACAAAAGCCTCGGGGTACCTTCCTTACGGAGGGTGTCCCAAGGCGCGGCTCTTTCCGTTATTTTCCTAATTTATTCTTACTTGATTTTTTCTTTCTTACCGTCAGAATCATAATAACTGAACACACTGTAAGCAGCGCTGCCAGCGCTCTGGATACCGCCCAGCCGGTTCCCGGTATCAGAAGCTGGTCTGTGCGGATTCCTTCAATCCAGAATCTCCCAAACCCGTAACCAGCCAGATATACAAGGAACACCTCTCCCTGGAACATCTGTTTTTTACTGTAAAGCAGAAGAACCAGAAGCACAAACAAGCACCAGACAGATTCATACAGGAAGGTGGGATGCACCTGAATATATCCCACTCCGTCCGCCATTTCCATATGGTCGTACATAAGCTGTGTTATATCGGAGCTTCTCACCGCGTCAACAGGAAGCTTCATAGCGAACAGTCCATCCGTATACTCTCCAAATGCTTCCCTGTTAAAAAAATTTCCCCAGCGTCCGATTGCCTGTCCCAGCACAAGTCCCGGGCATGCCGTATCCAGGAGAACGCCCGGAATCAGCTTTCTCTTCCCTGCAAATGCGAACACCGTGATAACCGCGGCAATTACTCCGCCATAGATCGCAAGCCCTCCCTGCCGGATTTGAAAAATACTGGACAGATTATCTTTATACATATCCCAAGAAAATGCAACGTAATAAATCCTAGCGCCGATGATTCCAAAAATCACTCCAAAAATTGCCAGATCGATATAATCTTCCGGATTCTGTTTTGTTCGCTTTGCCTGATGCATCGCCATAAAAATACCCGCCAAAATTCCAAGTCCGATAACCATGCCGTAAAAAGCGATATCGAACTGAAAAATCGTCGCGGTTTTTCCAACGTTCTCAAGATGAATCCCAAGGTTTGGAAAGTCTATCGTCTTATGCACACTGTCCTCTTCCTTTCCCTGCCTCTATACATTAAACCGGAAAAGCATAATATCCCCGTCCTGAACCACATAATCCTTTCCCTCCAGGCGGACAAGTCCCTTTTCCTTCGCCGCGGCATGCGAACCGCAGTCCATCAAATCCCTGTATGCCACTACTTCCGCCCGGATAAACCCACGTTCAAAATCCGTATGAATCTTTCCCGCGGCTTGAGGCGCCTTGGTTCCTTTTGTAATGGTCCAGGCCCGAACTTCCGGTTCTCCGGCAGTCAGGTAACTGATCAGGCCAAGCAGGCTGTAACTTGCTTTTATTAGTTTCTCAAGCCCTGATTCTGCGAGTCCCAGATCTTCCAAAAACATCTTACGCTCGTCGTCCTCAAGCTCCGCAATCTCCTGCTCAATCTGCGCGCATACAACAAATACTTCACAATGCTCCGCCTCGGCATACTTCCGCAAAGCCTCGACTCCCGCGTTGCCCGCTCCGTCGTCCGCAAGCTCATCTTCCGTTACATTTGCCGCAAAAATTACCGGCTTCGCTGTCAGCAGTTGAAAACTCCTAAGCAGCGCTTCCTCTTCTTCATCTTCAAAACCGTCAAAATTCTTTGCAAGCTTACCTTCCTCGAGATAATCCCTGATTTTCTCCAAAAACTTCAGCTCTTTTGCCGCGGTCTTGTCATTTTTTGCCGTTCTTACCGTTTTGGAGATTCTTCTTTCTAATACTTCCAAATCGGAAAAAATCAATTCCAGGTTAATGGTCTCTACATCCCGCATAGGGTTAATACTGCCGTCCACATGAACAATATTGCTATCCTCAAAGCACCGTACTACATGAACAATCGCGTCCACTTCCCGGATATTGGCCAGAAACTGGTTACCCAGCCCTTCTCCTTTGGACGCCCCTTTTACCAGACCCGCAATATCCACAAATTCAATTGCCGCCGGTATTATTTTTTTCGTATGATACATCTCTCCAAGGACTCCCAAACGCTCGTCCGGTACAGTAACGACTCCCACATTCGGATCAATTGTACAGAACGGATAGTTGGCTGACTCAGCTCCTGCCTTTGTCAGAGAATTAAACAATGTACTTTTACCCACATTGGGCAGACCTACAATTCCAAGTTTCATCTATGACGCATTCCTTTCTTTCCCTTTTCTTAAGCATACCCCTCAGCGGACAAAAACGCTCGTATATTGACCGCTAAAGATACTGTAATCCAATGATAACCCGATCAGATATCCCTGTCGCGGGTTTCCATTAATATAACAACCCCGCCGGCGAAATCAATCACAACTTCATCCTCCGCAAATTCATTGCTTACGCATAAGCTGTCGCAGGGCATAAGCGTATGATTCCGCAGCGGATATTTCGCCCCGCGGATATTAAATCCTCTAATAATTTCCCCTAAAGGAAACACGCTGAAATAGGGACCATATGCTTCTTCCCTGAACAGATGGGTCTCATTCCCGATTAAACGGATCCGGTTCTGCGGATCGAGTATCACCGCTTCCACTCCCGCTTTGAACGGAATCATCAGACTCTGCACATTGGCCCACAAATGATCGATTCTTCCTCCCGTAGCGCCGAGAATTAGCATCTGTTCGCTGCCAAGCGTTACTCCAAGGCGCACCGCTATCTCTGTATCCGAAGCGTCCTTTACCGGATTATATTCCCGAATGGGTACGTCTCCCCGCTCTCTATAATATGCCATGATCTCTTCAGGGAGACTGTCAAAATCCCCCACAATATAACTGGGAAGAATCCTATGCCGATATAAAAATTCCACCCCTCGGTCCACCCCGATAATACATGAATTTTCTGTCCGATTCAGCACGTCCAATGTTTGAGGCTCGTCCAGGGTTCCCCCGCTTATAATTATTGAACATTTACTCATATTCTCTGAATATCTCCATGCATCTTCTGACATTTCCTCCGATGTCCCCGCCAAATACCGCCGAACCCGCAACAAATATATTAGCGCCGGCATCCATAATCTCCCGCAGATTGTCAAGCGTCACCCCGCCGTCAACCTGCAGATCAATATCCCGGTCCGTCTCGGTAATCATGCGTCGGATATCCCGGATTCTGTCTAAGGACTCCCGAATAAACTTCTGTCCGCCCTGTCCAGGATACACGGACATAACAAGGACCATATCTACAATCTCAAGATATTCCCGCACTGCTTCCACAGGAGTGTCCGGATTGATGGAAAGCCCCGCCTTCAGACCCATATCCTTAATCTTAACCAATGCTTTTGTTACGTCAGGACAAGCTTCATAATGTACCGTAATCAAATCCGCCCCCGCGTCCCGGAACGCCTCCAGATAACGAATCGGATCTTGTACCATCAAATGCGCGTCCATAATCTGTCCGGTAGCTTTTCTTATGGATTTCATCACCGGTATGCCAAAAGAAATATTCGGAACAAACATTCCATCCATCACATCAAAATGAAGAAATGCGGCTCCGTTTTCCTCCGTCTGCTTAATCTCGCTGCCCAGCCGTGTAAAATCTGCCGAAAGAATCGAAGGTGCAATTACGTATTTCATGTCTAAAATCTCCTTTTTTCTTTTAATTCTTTATATAATTCCAGATAACTCTGGTATCTGACCGAGTGGATTTCCCCTTCTAAAACCGCCCGCTTCACTGCGCAGTCCGGTTCATGAACATGAACGCAGCCATGAAATCTGCATCTCCCCTCGTAGGCGGAAAATTCAGGAAAACAATATCTTAGTTCCTCCTCTCCAAGATCATTCGTATAAAGAGAACTAAACCCAGGAGTATCCATAATATAAGTATCCTGGTCAATCGCGATCAGCTCAGAATGTCTTGTAGTATGCTTTCCTCTGTCTATCTTACTGCTGATATCCCCGATTTCCATCTCTACCTCTTTCTGCAGGCAGTTAATCATGGATGATTTGCCGACCCCGGAAGGCCCTGCAACCGTAGTAGTCTTTCCCTTAAGAAGCTCTTTGATCTCATCAATATGCTCTTCTAGTCTGGCGCTGATAAATACTACCTTATAACCTGACGGCAAATAAATCTTTTGCAGTTCCTCCATTTCTTCTTCTGTCGCAATATCCAATTTATTAAAACACAGTACGGCCGGTACGCCTTTACGCTCCATTTCAATCAGAAACCGGTTCAGAAGATTCAAATGCGGTTTCGGCTTCTGTACAGCAAACACCACCAGCGCCTGATCCACATTGCAGACTGCCGGCCTGATCAGTTCGTTCTTTCTGGGCAGAATCCGCTTAATATTTCCTTCCTTATCTTCGTCACTTAAAATATCAATCTCTACGTTATCTCCCACCAGGGGTTTCTTGCCCTTTTTGCGGAAGATCCCCTTTGCTTTACATTCGTAAATACCGAATTCTGCTATGTGAACATAGTAGAATCCGGCAATACCCTTTACAATCTTTCCCTGCATATGCTATTGTCCGCCTTCCGGGTCTTCCACGGCTGTGGAACCCGTACTGATCACCAGGCTGACGGCGGAACCTTTTGACAATTCCGTACCAACGCCCGGGTCGCAGCTAATAACGCAGCCGGCCGGCACGCTGTCGCTGGCCGCGTACGTGGTTGTATCCGATACCGTAAGTCCCGCGTTAATAATCATCTGTCTTGCGCTGCTCTCTCCGACTCCGATTACCCCCGGCACTACCGGCTTCTCTTCCGGCTTCTTTCCAAGACTAACCACCAGGCTGACGCCGGTTCCTTTATCAACCTTGCCTCCGGCAGGCTCCTGTCTGATTACCAGTCCTTCTTCATAATTCTCGCTGTATTCGGTCTCTACGCTGGATACTTGAAGCCCGGCGTCAACAATCTCGCTCTTTGCATCATTCTCCAACTTACCCACTACATTCGGCACTGGAATCTTCTCAGAACCTTTGCTCACTTTCATTTTTATCTCTGTGTCTTTCGATGTCTTCGTTCCCGCAACCGGATCCGTTCCGATAACGGTTCCCTGAGCCTCTTCGCTGTATACAGCCTCGGTAACAATTTTTGAAAATCCCTTGTCGTTCAGCATCTTCTGAGCTGCTTCTTCATCCAAGCCGGAAACATCCGGCACGGCAACCTCCTCCGACTCGCGTCCCGCGCTGACAACAATCTCTACTTCGGCGCCCTTTTTTATCCGTTTTCCTTCTTTCGGATTCTGCTCGATGACGTATCCTTCATCGTATTTCTTCGATTGCCGTCTTGCGCTAACCTTACACTTCAATCCACAGTCGTCAAGAATTTCCCTGGCCTCGCCTTCTGTCTTTCCTACCAGCTCCGGAACTTTCAGTTTCCCTTCTGAATCAACCGCTTCCGGTCCATGTCCGAATTTCAGCAAGCCGCTTGCCCTTCCTACGACTACGCCAAGGACAATCAAAACCAGCACCGCAACCGTAATGGTCAGAATCTTCATGACTCTGTTCATACGGGGATTCATCTCATCGCTGTCCCTGCCGCCTCTTCTGTCTTCATAATCGTCCGAATACTCATCGTCCTCGTAGTCATCCGCGTATTCGTCGTCGCCATAATCATAAGAATCCTGATATTCGTCATCACCATACTCATCATCCGGCTCGTCGTCCATATACGCGCCGCGGATGTCGTTTAAATCATCCTCTGTGATAATCACCGTATCTGCATTGTTCAGCGGAATCATATGGACAAAATCCCCTTCCGGGTCTACCAGGGAATGTTTTAAATCCTGTATCAAATCGCCGATGCTGCTGTAACGTCTCTCCGAATTCTTCTGCGTACATTTTAAAATAATCTGTTCCAAACTATAAGGAATATCCGGAACAGCATCTGACGGCGGCGCGATCTCATCCTGCAGGTGTTTTACCGCAACCTCGACGGCAGACGTTCCGTTAAACGGAACATGCCCGGTAACCATCTCATAAAGCGTGATACCAATCGAATAGATATCGCTCTTTGTATCCACATATCCGCCTCTCGCCTGCTCCGGCGATGTATAGTGTACGGATCCCATCGCCGAAGTGCTGACTGTTGTGGAAGTAGTCGCCTTTGCGATACCGAAATCCGTCACTTTTACCTTACCGTCTTTCGATATCATTACATTGTGAGGCTTAATATCCCGATGGACAATCTGCCGCTCATGCGCAGCCTCGATACCGTTGCACATCTGAATCGCAATACTGATAACTTCCTTAGGCGACAGCCTGTCCTTCCTGTCAATATATTCTTTTAACGTAATTCCTTCTACAAGCTCCATGACCATGTAGTACAGTCCCCGATCCTCGCCCACATCATAAACGTTAACGATATTCGGATGCATCAGTCCGGCGGCCGCCTGCGCCTCCGACCGGAACTTTTTCACAAATGTAGAATCCTCACGAAATTCTCTCTTCAATACTTTAATGGCCACATAGCGGTTCAGCATATGATCCTTTCCCTTATAAACATCCGCCATGCCGCCTGCGCCAATCTTACTTAATACTTCATATCTTTTCCCTAAATAAATACCATCTTTCACCATGTACTCTCCTCACCGGCAACAGGCTCCGCCAGCACGACGCCGATATTATCTCTTCCGCCGTTGCTGTTCGCCCTGTCAATCAACATCTGGACTGCCTCCACGATATCCCGCGACCCCTTAACCAGCCCAAACATATCCTCATCCTCTACCATATTGCTGAGCCCGTCGGTACACATCAATATTACGTCTCCCCTTTTGATGTGAAATTCGTAAAAGTCTGCTTCCGCGTCTTCTTTTACGCCCATGGCTCTTGTAATTATATTTTTATCCGGATGGTTTCTGGCATCTTCCGCTTTGATTCCTCCAAGTCTTACCATCTCTTCCACCAAAGAATGATCCTTCGACAATTGCCTGATATTATCGTCAATCAAATACAAACGGCTGTCTCCGATATTGGCGAAATGCAGCGTATTTCCGATAACGGTTGCCGCTACCAGCGTAGTCCCCATCCCTTCCAGTTTTACATCCTGGCTTGCCGCTTCGATCAATTCCCTGTTAGCCGTCTGTATAATTCTCTTTAAAATTGTCTCGGGTTTGCCCTTCCGGCTTGCCTCAAGCTCTCTCTTTACCACTTCCACTGTGAACTTAGATGCAAAATCGCCCGCCTTATGTCCTCCCATGCCGTCTGCAACTACGAGCAGATTGGGAAAAGGACCGACCGGCTGGTCCGTCGCATATACATAATCCTGATTTACTTCACGTCGTCTTCCCACATCAGTCATTGCGTAATATTTCATCTAGTTCTCCTTTTTGGAAGTTATATAACGCCGTCTAAGCTGCCCGCACGCTCCGTCGATATCGGAGCCTCTTTCCCTTCTTATTGTAACATTTATTTTATGATGTTCAAGCTTATTTTTAAATACAAGTATTTTTTTGCGTTCCGGCTTCTTAAAATCCCTCTCCCGAACGGGATTTACCGGAATCAAATTGATATGGCAGTTCCTGCCCTGAAGCATCCGGATTAGTTCCTTTGCATCCTCATCCGTATCGTTAACGCCCTCCACAAGACTGTACTCAAAGGTCACTCTCCGCCCTGTTTTCCGGAAATAATAATCGCATGCCCCAAGCACCTCGGTAAGGCTGTATTTGTCCGCCACCGGCATTAAGCGTCTGCGTTTTTCCTGACTGGAACCATGAAGGGACAAAGCAAGGGTAATCTGTAACCCCTCTTCCGCAAGTCTTTGCATATTCGGCACAATCCCGCAAGTCGAAGCGGTAATATTTCTCTGGCTGATGTGAAGCCCGTGTTCGTCGCTGGCCATATGAACAAATTTTAAAAAATTATCGTAATTATCCAACGGCTCTCCGGTTCCCATTACTACGATATTTGAAACCCTTTCCCCTATCAGCTTCTGAATCCGATATACCTGTCCTAACATCTCCGAGGTTCTTAAATTCCTCGCCAGCCCTCCGATAGTGGAAGCACAGAACTTACAGCCCATACGACACCCTGCCTGAGAAGAGATACAGACGGAATTCCCATAAGAATACCGCATCAAAACGCTTTCCACCAGATTGTCATCCCCCAGTTCAAAGAGGTATTTTTCCGTCCCGTCCTTTTTAGAAATCTGCCGTTTTACCAGCTTCATCTTTGGAATCTCATACTGATCGGATAGTCTGTCTCGGAAAGCTTTCGAAAGATTCGTCATCTCGTCAAAATCCTCCGCAAGCTTGACATGAAGCCACTCATAAATCTGTTTCGCGCGAAACGGCTTCTCTCCAAGATTTTTTACAGCCCCTTGTAATTCACTATATGTATATGAGCAAATATCGTTTCTATACATCTTTCCCTCTCATGCGTTTTCATACTTGCCTGCCGCTATAGTACCTAGATTACGCTTTTTTCCGAAACAACGCGATATAAAAACCGTCGCCTCCGCCGTTCCCCGGAAGAAACTGCTCTTCCCGAAGTTTTTCAAACTCTGGGAACGCATTCGCAAACCAGGCTGCATTCTCTTCGTTTTCCCGGCGGCTGACCGTACAGGTACTATAGACCAGCTTGCCTTTCGGCCTCACATACCGGTTTACCACCGATAAAATTTCCCTCTGCAGTTTCACAAGTTCCTCCTGTGCTTCGGGAGTAATCTTGTATTTCAAATCCGTCTTCCTTCCGAGTACTCCCAAACCGGAACAGGGCAGATCCGCAATTACAATATCAGCCTTTTCTTCCGATGCCCCGTCATAGACCGTGGCGTTTTGACACACCGCTTCTATATTGGACAGACCGCACCTTCTTATATTATCCCAAATAAGCCCGGTCTTATACTCTGTTAAGTCTCTTGCCTCCACATGGCCGGTGCCATTCAACTTGTCTGCTATATGCAGCGCTTTGCCGCCCGGCGCCCCGCAGACGTCTATCACATAGTCGCCTTCCTCCGGCTTTGCCCATTCAGCTACCCGCATAGAACTTACGTCCTGAACCTGAAAGAACCCGTTCTGAAACGTATCCAACGCTCCCAGATAATCATATCCCGACAGATACAGCGCGCCGGGAAACTCCGGATGCAGGGTAACGCATACGCCTTCTTCCTTAAGCTTTGTAACAAGCTCTTCCCTGCTGATCCTGCTGAGATTGCACCGGACAGATACGGGAGGTTCCTTAAGAAACTCCTGAAGCATTGCCTCTACCGTCTGTACATCATATGTTTCTAACCATCCGGCAAGAATCCATTCCGGCATGGAATAGGTCACGGAAAGCCACTGCACCATATCCTCCCTATCCGGATATTTCACCTGATCAAGGTTCCGGCTGATATTTCTCAGAACGCCATTTACAAAACCTTTCAGGCCTCCAAACCCACGCTTTGCCGCTAGTTTTACCGCCTCATTGCAGGCGGCGGAGGCCGGTACGCTGTCCATATATTTTAACTGGTATACGCTGCTCCGGATAATATTGCGGATCACAGGCTTCATTTTATTTACCCTTACTTTGGAAAACTGGTTAATGATATAATCAAGCTCAATCATATGCTCCAGCGTTCCTTCCGTAACTCTCGTTATAAATGCCCGTTCGGACTTATCTAAGTACTGATAATTCTCCAGTACATTCCGAAGAGCAATGTGACTGTATTCGCCGTCTCTCGTTACAGCGAGCAGGATTTCCAAAACCAGCTCCCTGGCATTTACCATACTTCCCATTTTTTAATCATCCCGCCTTCCGCCGGTCAGGATCAGAATCCGAAGGAGCTGCAGGATTGCTGAAGCCGCGCCGGCCACATAGGTAAGCGCTGCGGCTGTCAGTACCTTTCTCACGTCCTTCACCTCAGACTCATACAGCATTCCGCTGCTTTTCAGAAGCGCCAGCGCTCTGCCGGACGCGTTAAATTCCACCGGCAGCGTTACAAGCTGAAACAAAACTGCCAGCGAAAATGCAAGGATTCCCAAATTCAAAAGCACCGCCGACATATCTCCGCTCATAAACAATCCGATAAGAATAAGCGGCCAGGCAATACTGCTGCCGAAATTTGCCGCCGGAACCAAAAGTGCGCGTACTGACAGCGGCGCGTAACCCTTTGCATGCTGCAGCGCATGTCCGCACTCGTGGGCCGCCACTCCGACAGCCGCAACCGAAGCAGCGTTATAAGTCGCATCCGATAAGCGCAGCACTTTATTCCTCGGGTCATAGTGATCCGTTAAATTTCCCGGCGTCCGCTCCACCCTTACATCGTAAATACCCTGACTTCTCAAGATCCTCTCGGCCGCTTCGCGTCCGGTCAGTCCATTATGACTTGGAACCCTGGCATATTTCCGAAAAGCAGCGTTCATTTTCGCCGAAGCCGCCATACAGACAATCACGCCGATTAATACAAGCATATAAGTCGGATCCCATCCGAATCCATAATACATCCCATGCACCTCCCATAAGAATCATTCTCAACATTACAAAAGCGCTGTGAAGCATCAGGCCGCCAATCCCGCTGTGTCAAGCAGATTCCGCCCTGGCCTGACCAGTCCGTAAACCTTTTTCAGCGTGTTCCGAGTACACAGCCCATATCCAGATGATAACCCCTCAGAAAAGCGTCCGTATCCATGCGTTTCTTTCCGGGAATTTGAAGCGCCAAAACCTTAAGCCCTCCCTGCCCGGTCTGCACTGTAAAAGAGGTTTTATCAACCGCGGCGACGGTTCCCGGTTCCAACCCCCAATCTCCCTGCACGCATTCCGCCTCCCAGAGCTTCATCACCTTATCGTCCCACATAGTATATGCGCTTGGCCACGGATTCAAACCCCGTATCATCCGTTCTGTTTCTTCCGCCGGCCGGCTCCAATCCACCAGACCCAGCTTTTTATCCAGCATTCTGGCGTAAGCTGTGGGACTCTCTCCCTGCCTGGTAAATTCTGCCGTTCCATTTTCTATTTTTCCCAATGTCTCCACACATAATGCCGCTCCGGCGGCCGCTAACTTCTTTTCAAGGCTCCCGCCGGTTTCTTTTTCATCCAGCAGAACTTCTCTTTTCTGAATCATATCCCCGGTGTCCAGCCCCTCGTCCATCTGCATAGTTGTCACGCCGCTGACCTTCTCTCCGTCGATTACCGCCCACTGAATCGGCGCCGCCCCCCGGTATTTGGGAAGCAGGGACGCATGGACATTAATACATCCATATCTGGCCATTGTGAGAATTTCCTTCGGCAGTATCTGCCCGAAAGCAACCACTACCATCACGTCCGCCTCATATTTTCTAAGCTCCTGAACGCACTCCGGCTCCCGAATTCTCCGCGGCTGAAATACAGGAATTCCACGGGAAAGAGCAGCTTCCTTTACTGGAGAAAAGGAAACGCCTTTCCCCCTCCCCTTCGGCTTGTCCGGCTGCGTCACGGCAAGAACTACCTGGTGTCCCGCTTCTGTCAGAGCTTCAAGCGTTCCCACCGAAAACTCCGGCGTCCCCATAAAAATAATCCTCATCTACGCTTCCTCCTCATTTTCCGCATCAAACAGCGGCCCTTCCGCAAGCTCCACATACATATGACCATCCAGATGGTCGATTTCGTGGCACATAGCGCGGGCCAAAAGTTCCTCTCCCTCCAGAATCACCGGTTTCATATTTGCGTCAAATGCCTTTACTTTTACATACATTGGCCTGGTGACTGTCCCGGCCTTCCCGGGAAGGCTTAAACAGCCCTCGTTTCCCGTCTGCTCGCCGGAGCTTTCCAAAATCTCCGGATTCACCATGACAATCGGGCCGTCCCCAACGTCAATCACCACAATCCGTTTTAGAATGCCTACCTGGGGCGCCGCAAGGCCCACTCCCTGAGCCTCATACATCGTATCCAGCATATCATTGATTAGAATCTTGTTGCGGATCGTCATCTTTGTTACCTCTTTGCATGGTTTGGTAAGAATTTCATCTCCCAATAACCGAATTTCTCTTAATGCCATTATACAAAATCTCCTCTCCTCATACGGTTAAAATATATTCATCGGATTAAAGTCAAACTGAATTCTCAGCGTCTGAAAACCCGAATTAATCTGGATATACTGCTCCAGATAATTTTTCACTTTTACCAGCATACCATATTTCGGACATTTTAGGTAGAGAATCTTGCGGTAAACATCACTTATCCTGCTTACGTAAGGGGTTGCAGGCCCAATTACGTCCATGGTTTCAACGCCTATCCGCTCCGCGCAGGCTTTCAGATACCCCGCGGCTGTTTCAAGATGTATTTCGTCTTTCCCCGTCATGAGTACCGCAAGCAAATGTTCCGCCGGCGGATATCCCATCAGCTTCCGAAAAGCAATTTCTTCCTGATAAAATGCTGTATAATCCTGTCTGGCCGCCGCCTGAATACTATAATGTTCCGGACTGTAGGTCTGTATGACTACCTCACCGGCCTTCCGGCCCCGGCCGGCTCTTCCGGCCGCCTGCACGAGCAGTTGGAACGTTCTCTCTCCGGCCCGATAATCACTGGAATACAAAGACATATCCGCCGCCAGGACGCCAACCAGCGTTACTCCCGGGAAATCATGCCCCTTTACAATCATCTGTGTTCCGATAAGAATATCCGCTTCCTCCCGGGCAAATGCAGACAAAATCTTTTCATATCCGTCTTTCTTTCTGGTAGTATCCAAATCCATCCGCAATACTCTTGCTCCGGGAAAATCCCGTTTTACCAATTCCTCAATCTGCTGAGTTCCCGCCTTAAACCCTCCGATGTGGCTGGAACCGCAGGAAGGACAGACCTGAATCTGTTTTTCTTCATGGCCGCAGTAATGACAAACCAATTTCCCATTATTATGAGCCGCCAAAGACACATCGCAATGGGGACACTTTACTACGTAGCCGCATGCCCGGCAGGAAATAAACCCGGCATAACCCCGGCGGTTCAAAAACAGCATACTCTGCTCTCCTTTTTCCAGCCGGTCTTTTAACTTGCCATGAAGAATATCGCTGAAAACAGACCGATTGCCTCTGGCCAACTCCCGCCTCATATCCGCCGTATACACAGAGGGAAGCGGCTGGCTGCCCGCCCTTCTGGTCAGCTCCAATAATCGGTATTCCCCTGACTGGCACCGGTAATAGCTTTCCAGAGAAGGCGTGGCGGAACCCAGCACCAGACTGGCTCCTTCAAGCTTTGCCCTGGCCGCCGCCGTCTCTCTGGCATGATATCTGGGCGTCTGCTCACTTTTATAAGTATTCTCATGCTCCTCATCTATCACAATCAGACCCAGGCTTGGAAAGGGCGTAAATAACGCGGATCTAGGCCCGATCATCACATCCACTTCTCCTCCTGCCGCCCGCTGCATCTGATCATAGCGTTCCCCGGCAGACATTCTGGAATTCATAATAGAGACCCGTTCGCCAAATCTTCGATAGAACCTCATTACCGTCTGATACGTCAATGCAATCTCCGGAATCAGCACGATCGCCTGCCTTCCCTTCTCCACTGCTTTCCCGATCATCTCGATATAAACTTCTGTCTTACCGCTTCCGGTAATTCCGTGAATCAAATACGTTTTATATTGTTCCCGTTCATAATCCTGCGAAAAAATCCGGATGGCCTCCTTCTGCTGAACCGTATAGCATATCTCTTCCGCCGGCCTATCCCGGCGAATCTCAGGATTTCGATAAACTCTTTCCGATTCTACCGCCAGCGTCCCCTGCTCCTCAAGAGTGCGGATAACGTCCGCCGTCACGCGTAGCTTCTTGATCGCCAAACTATAATCCACCTCTCGTTCCTCCA
The DNA here is from genome assembly GCA_910588745.1 of uncultured Dorea sp. Classification (GTDB taxonomy): domain Bacteria; phylum Bacillota; class Clostridia; order Lachnospirales; family Lachnospiraceae; genus Claveliimonas. Next base: position 13,881 of record CAJURK010000025.1, read on the forward strand.
GCAGAACCTCCATAAGCCTTTCCCTTGCCTTCTGGTTCTTCTTCCGGTAATACTCCAACCGTTTCTGTCCCTCTTCTTCCTGCAGGAGGCAAATTAGCCGCCGTTTTTTTTGTTCCCGCTCCTTCCGCTTAATCGGAAGCACCGTCTTAAGCGCCTGGATCATCGTTCCTCCGTAAGTTTCCTTCATCCATGCCGCCAGTTTCACCAATCTAGCTTCAATGGCCATGCTATCTGCCGCCACAGAGAAAATTTCCTTTATCTTATCCTCCGCATAGCCCGCTTTTTCTGAAAATCCCACCACATAGCCGTGGATTTCTCTTGAATTTTTTCCAAAAGGCACGATCACTTCCGCGCCAACTTCCAGTTCTTCTTTTAGTGAATCCGGAATTCTATATTGAAAGACTTTATCTAATTTTTCATGTGTAATATTTATAATGATATTTGCGTACATCTTTTCACCAGTTCTCTGTCGTCCATCGGATAACGGACGCCTTGTATCTCCTGATAGGTTTCGTGTCCTTTTCCCGCGATCAGAATCACATCTCCCGGCTCTCTCATCCTGACTGCGTAGCCGATCGCTTCCTGTCTGTCTTCTATTATCAAATATGCTCCATCCGTTCGCCTGATCCCGCATTCAATATCACGAAGTATTTCCCCGGGCGGTTCATATCTTGGATTGTCTGTCGTTACAATTGTAAAATCTGCATATTTTCCTGCAATTTCCCCCATTGTATACCTTCGTTCTTTGGAGCGGTTTCCTCCGCAGCCAAAGACCGCCACCAGCCGGGCGGGCCGGTACATCCTGAGCGTTCTTAAACTCTGCTGCAAGCTCATCGCATTATGCGCGTAATCAATCAAAATCTTACAGTCTCCGGGCGAAGGCACCGCCTCCATCCTTCCCGGTACCCGAATCTCTGCCAAAGCTGAAAAAATCACAGATTCCGGCACCTGGAATTCTTTCAGTACCGCAGCCGCAGCCAGTCCGTTGGACAGATTAAATACTCCCGGCATCCCAAGCTTAAGCTCTCCTTTGAGCCTTCCGTCTACCCGGCACCGCACTCCCAATATCCGCTCCGTATCTGTATACGCGGCTCCAAACGCACGGTAATCCGGCATTTTTATATTAGGCGCGCCGCCCACGCACCTGCACGTTCCCATCTCTCCCTCTATGTTCTCCATACCGTAAGTAATTTTTCGGCAAGGCGTTCCGCCCCAGATTCTGGCCAAACACGCGTCGTCCGCATTGCCCACCGCCGTCCTGCATTGAAAAAACAACTTCCGCTTACACTGCAAGTATTCCTGCATATCCGCATGCTCTCCGGGACTAATATGATCCCTCCCCAAATTTGTAAAAACACCCACCGCAAAGCATATCCCCGCCGTCCTTCCTAACTTCAGCGCCTGAGAAGACACCTCCAGCACCGCGCTGTCACAGCCGCTGTCCGCCATTTCCCGGAGATACTCCTGAATCTGAAGCGATTCCGGCGTAGTATTACTGCAGGTAAAGACTCTCCTCCCGGTATCAATCTGCACCGTACCGATTAATCCCGTCCGATGTCCCGCTAACAAAAGTCCATGCCGAATCATATACGCGGTTGTAGTTTTTCCTTTGGTTCCGGTAATCCCAATGAGCGTAAGTTCTCTGGCCGGATAACCGTAATAAGCAGCCGCCATCGCTGCAAGCGCGCGGCGCGTATCCGCTACGCTGAGTACCGTAGCCTTCGCTTCGGGCATGTGGTATCCGCAGCACTGCTTTTTCCCCCCGCATCCCGGACAATTCTCCTGCACCACCACAGCTGCCGCGCCCCTTTCAAGCGCTTCAGAAAGAAAACGGTGTCCATCTGTTTCATACCCCCTGATACAGACGAATACATCCCCCTGCCCCACCATTCTTGAATCACATTGAAGCGTCCGGATCTCAATATCTTTCGTGCCTTTCACCACTCGGTAAGTAACCTGTCTCAGAAGTCGTGAAAGCTTCATTGCGACAGCCCCTTAACAATTAGCCTTATCTATTATTCTTACATAAATAAGAAATACCGTCAACAATTTCCATCTGCCAAAAAACGCTCTGTTTTGCAGTATAGCATTCCGAAATGAACGATGTTAAAAGAGATTGCGTGGGAACGCAATCTCTTTCATAAATATGAGTGACTATTTTTGATTTGTAGCTATCATGGTCAGATTATTGATATCTTCTTCGTTTACACTGTAGATCCGGTTCTTGCCGTCTTCTGTATAAGTTACATGCAGCGTAACCGTCTGAGGTTCAAAGGTCTCCGCCTTGTCAATGCTTTCTTTTACGGACTCATTAAATACCGCCATATATCCGCTCTCATCTATGCCCTCATTTGCTATGGCATCCTGAATCTTCGCGGTAAAGATCTCTTCCAAGGAATCAAGAATTCCAACCGGCGTTACCACAACGTCTACCGTATAGTTATCGTTTTCATCCTTAACTGCGTCCTGTACTTCATAATCAACCTTCTTGATGCCTTCAACAATCAAATCAACATAAGCCTGAACCTCTTCTTCTGTTGCAGGCACTCCTGACAGGGCAATCGTCTGCTGCGCTTCTTTCAGATTCTCATCCTCAATCTGCTTCTTGACTTCTTCTTCTGTCTGTCCAACGTCTTCTGCGTGCGCTGCGTATTCCCCCTTAAACTGCGCGTCCAAAGCTCCTTGCACATAGCCTTTCGCATCGAAATCCTCCGCACCGCACGCTGCCATAGACAGCACCATTACCCCCGCCAAAGCGGCTGCCACTAGTTTCTTCATAACCTGTTCCTCCTTGTTAAACATTTAATCTATGATTGGCGCTACTGCGTCAAATCCCTGCTCATCTTCCAGCATGGACATTCTGCCGTCACCACTTCCTCAGACACATTATACGCTGTCCTTTTTTCTGGCATTATACTCGTCCAGATATTTCAGCACATATTCCACATCCGAAGGACAGTCCAGATAATCGCTTCCATACTTCTGCCTGGTCTCTCCACCCTTGCCTGTAATTAAAAGAAGCGTTCTCCCTTCCGCGGATTCGATTGCCGCCTTAATCGCTTCTCCTCTGTCCTCGATCATCTCATAAGGACACCCTTCCGCCTCTACATACTGTGCAATATCCTTGGAAATATCTTCCACCGGTTCATACCCCGGATCTTCCGCCGCCAAATACACCTTTTTTGAATATCGTCCGGCTACAATCCCCAAATCCCGTCTTCTAATCAGCGCTTTCTTACCCGGACACCCAAAAATCGACACGATTCCATAATCCGGATATTCTTCTCTCATGGATGAAAACAGCTTCTCAAAACTAAGCTTATTATGAGCATAGTCTACAATCGCTATTATTTTCTGATCCTCGCTGGCATACATCTCCATTCTTCCGCTGGAACGCGCCCGCAAAAGTCCGGAATGAATATATTCTTTCGGTATTTTCAGTTTCACTGCCGCCGCAATTACGCCGAGCGCATTCTCCACGTTAAAAAGTCCCGGCATCGTAAGCATAAATTCCTCGTCAAAGAATGCACATTTTACCTTAAAACGGATATCCTGTCCATCCTTATGTATCTCATAAGCATAATAATCTGCCTTTGTATCCTTTGTACTAAAAGTAATTACTTCTCCGGCCGCCTCCGCTTCTTTCAGAATCCGGTCCATATAATCCGCATCCAGATTTACAACCGCTGTTTTTGTCTGAGCAAACATCTTCATCTTAGACGAAAAGTAATCTTCAAAATCCTCATGTTCAATGGGACTGATATGATCCTCTGAAATATTTAAGAAAACCGCCACATCGAACATTATACCATCTACCCGATGATATTTCAACGCTTGGGAAGAAATCTCCATCTGAACAAATTCCATGCCGCAGTCTAGCGCATTACGAAAATGGCGCTGCAGTTCCACCGCCTCCGGCGTGGTGATATGCGACTCCACTTTCGACTTTCCATCGTAGATATCTATAGAAGAAATCACCGCGCTGTCTTTCTTATTCTGCGCCGCAAGATAATCATCTACAATGGCTTTCATATAGTACACAGAAGTAGACTTGCCCTTGGTTCCGCCCACCCCCGTCACTTTCAAATCTTCCCACGGTTTATTATAGAAAAAATCCGCAAGCGGCGGCATCGCCTGACGGATATCCTTTACCAACAGGTAAGGCACCTCTTCCTCCAGTTCAAACTTTTTCTCGCTGATATAGCAGACGGCTCCCTGCTCCACTGAATTCCGCAAATACACTGGTTTGAACGCCGCTCCCTTGCAGATAAACATGGTGTCTGCGGCGACTTCCCTGGAATCATAGGTAAGAAGACGGATAACCGTCTGTTCTTTCCCATACAGTTCGCATGCTTCCAGCATGTCCCGGCTCTTTAAAAGCTCTGCAAATTCCCCGATTGTATAATATCTCATCTCAGCCATCTTTGTTTTTCCTTTTCTCTCATTTGATTCGTTTTCCACGCCGTTTCTCTTCCGCAGTCTAAATATATTCTGCATCCGAGCGGAGGATGGATTCCTTCACCAGTACGTCCATCGCGTCCAGGCAAATAGAAGGCACGTCATGCTTCCCGTTAAATACCGACAATTCCGTACACGCCAATATAATTACATCGCAGCCTTTCCGCATAAATTCACTGACCACCCGGTCAAACTTCCGTCTGTCTCCCGGCTTTCCCGCCTTGATATCGTCATAAATCAGAGACATCACATCCTTCTGCCGTTCCTCAGACAGTTTCACCGGCGTTACGCCCGCCTTCCTGCAGGCTTTGTAGTAAATCTTAGAATTAATGGTTCCGTCCGTCGCCATAATCCCCACCCGTTTCACATCCTCAAAATCCCGGACCGCATAGGCTACGCTTTCCTGAATCATATGGATAACCGGAATCTTTGTCGCCCGCTGTATATGATCGTAGAAATAGTGAGATGTATTGCAGGTAATCGCAATATTCGACACCCCCAGCGTCTCCAGCGTCCTTGCATCGTTGCACAGCATGTTAATCAGGCGCCTGCTGTTTCCGGATATAATCGCTTCTGTTCGGTCCGGCATAGCCGCGTGACTCAGTATTACCATATCAATATGTTCCTGGTCACAAGACGCCTTCGTGTGGGCGATCACATTCTCATAATAATAGCTGGTAGCCTCCGGCCCCATTCCTCCAATCACACCCAAGGTCTTTCTCTTACGTTCCATAAACTCACCTTATTTATAATACATATCAAAGTACTTGTACTGTTTCAAATGCGTCTTTATCATACGCAGAAAACGAGCCGGCTTCAAATCGCCTTTCTTAAATACCGGATTAACCGCCCTTCCTTCCGAAACCAGCTTTTTCATCTTCGCTACGTATTCCGGATTTTTTACATGTTTATAGGCTACTCCCTTTGGAACCGTCATCCACAGATGCTCTTCCTTCGCCTCTTCGTAAGGAAGCTCCCGGCAGTAAATGTAGTCCTCCACAAAGTACTTGGCTACGTTAAAACCCGAACCGGTCACATAATAGTTGCTGCGTCCCTGTCTGGTATTGATTTCAAAAAACCGGTACGTATTGTCTCTGCTGTCATATTTAATATCAAAATTAGAAAAACCTACATAATGGAGATCCTCCAGCAGGTTCTTCACCCGTCCCATCAATTCTTTGTTGGGTTCCGTAATGATAACGGCATGGTTTCCCAGTCCATGAGGAGTATGTTCTTCCAGCAGGACATGTCCCAGACACATCATCTTTACTTTACCGTGCTTGTCCGAATAAGAAGTCAGAACACGCATATATTCATCATTGCCCGGAATCATATCCTGAATAATCAAATCATCGTCATACCCTGCGCCGTAAATCTCCGAAATTACCTTCTCCAGCTCTTCCCTGTCCTTAATCTTATAAATTTTATTCTGAGTCTCAAAAGGATGTTCCCAGTAAGCAATACTGTTCGATGGCTTTAATATCACCGGATAAGGAAATTCACAGGCAAAATCAAGTCCCATCTCTCTCCGATAGACAATCGTCTTCGGATAAGCCACTCCATGCTTTTCACACAGCTCATAGAACCGCTCTTTCTGCTGCAGGCTGTCCATCAGATCAAAATCAATGTACGGCGCAATCACGTTCGCAGGCAGCTTTGCCTTATGCTTACTTACAAGCGCCACATAGCTGTCCCCGCAGCCAATCAGAAGAATCTTCTTATCTCCATGCTCCCCGGCAAACTTCGTAATCCGGTTCAGAAAATACTCGTCCGTATCAATAGCCGGGTTCCCCTCATAAATCGTAAGCTCACTGTTAAAGCTAGGACCCGTCTGGTATTTTCCAAACACGTAAGATTTCACCTGATATTGTTCATAAAATGCCCGCGCCACGCTATAAGTATTGATGTCGCCGCCAAGCAGCACGGGTATAAACTCTCTCTCTCTAAATTCCATCATTAACCAAAAACTCCTTCTTCAGCCATTCTGTTTTCTCAGCTTTTTACATCGCGTCTTTTCCTATTGTATCATATCTTTTTAAGAATAAAAGTAGTTTCCGAATTTTTTAAACAGATTCTTTAAAACCTTCCCCAACCACTTCGTTCGACTCCATAATAACGGTAAAAGCCTTCGGATCAATTTCCCGGACCAATTTCTTAATCGCATACATCTGTTTATTATTGCAGGCGCACATCACCACGTCTTTCTCCCTTCCGGAATAGCTCCCCCGGCCCTGAAGGATCGTAGAACCCCGGCCTGAATACTCGTCAATCCGCGAAGCCACTTCCGCTCCCCGCTCTGTTACAATCAAGGTCATTTTTCCCTCATAGACGCCGTACATAATCCGGTCCATAACGTTTGCCATCAAATAAGTCACAATAATGCCATAAATAAAACCGTCTACCTCCTGAAAAACAATAACACTTCCCATAACAATCGTTACCATATCAAGCACAAACGTGATAAAGCCCAGGCTGAAATGCGGATAGATTTTCTTCACCGACAATGTAATAAAATCCTGTCCTCCGGTTGATGAACCCCGCATAAAAATTATGGCAAAACCGGTTCCGCAAAGAACCCCCATGCACAGAGCCGCTAAAAACCGGTTTCCCTCGTATACCGGAAGCAGCGGCGCCACATAATCCGTCAGAATCGACGAAATGATGATAGATTTTAAGGATTTCAGAAAAAAATTCTTTCCTAAAAATTTGTAACACAAGACCGCCACCGGGACGTTTAAGAGAATTGTTCCGATACCGACCGGAATCCCAAGAAGATGATAAAGAATAATGGCAATCCCTGAAAAACCCGCCACTGGAAAGATAGCATGCAATGCAAAATTATACACTCCTACCGCAATCATCATTCCTCCTGCCACGTCTACCAAAATATCCGCGCCAAATTCTTTTAAGCTGTAATTCTTCATATTTCACTCTCCTCCATGTTCCATCACGCCAGTGAATTTTAAGTTATCATCCGCGCAAATAGCAAAGTCCTCAGACACCCCGTTTCCAAAAAGAAAAAGCGGCTGCAAACTATAAAATTATAATTCGCAGCTGCTCTTTATGCTATTCATTATATTCCCTCAAATTTATCTTGTCAATGGTGCAGAATGGGCGTTGCTCACTGATGCGTCTTATTATACACAAACAGCAGCGCCAGCAGCCCTAGAAGCCCCGCCAGCATCTTCATCAAATGCGGAACTCCCACCGTCCTCTGTCCGGTTACGATCAGGGCAATACATATTACAAAAGCAATCAGCGCTATCAGTCTGACCAGCCATTTATTCATAACTTTTTCCCTCCTGTTATCTATATGCTACCCTTGTTATCCTTTCAGTCCGCCTAAGCTCATACCTTCCGTCAGCTTCTTCTGTACGCAGATATACAGAATCAGTACCGGAAGCATTACAATAACCAGACCCGCATACAGCCTGCCGTAATTTGCCGCCGCCTGCTGCGCCTGCATCAGGCGCATTAATCCTACCGGAAGGGTCTGTTCTTCTCCGGTGAGCAACGTCATGGATATGATATACTCATTCCAGAAGGAAAGGAAGTTAAATAAAATTACCGTAATAATACTTGGCCTCGCCATAGGCATCATAACCTGTATCATGGTTCTCCAGTATCCGCAGCCGTCCACAAACGCCGCTTCCTCGTAATCTCTCGGAATTGTTACGAAAAAACCTGACAGCAGGTAAATGGTAAATGGAAGCGCCGTCGAAGCATATACCAGCGCCACGACGAACAGATTATTTAAGAAGAACCCTCTCCCGATTACCTGATTCAGCCATCTGTCTCCGTCCACAAACATCAGGAAAATCGGAACCACGATATAGTTCACATTGATAAACAATCCGCCCATAAACATAATGTTGCACAGCTTACTGCCCGGAAAACGGTAGCGCGCCAGCACGTATGCGGCTGGCAAAGCCAACACCAGCAAAAGCAAAAGGGCCAGTGCAGTCACAATGACGGAATTTAAAAAATAGTCCCCCATCCGCGCTTCCGCAAACGCATCGATAAAGTTCTGGATGTAAACGCCCTTTGGCATTGCCCACGGATTGCCGTAAAACTCGGAATTTTCCTTGATAGAAGCGAGAAATACCCAGCCGACCGGCACAACAATGCTGACCGCTAACGCCAGCAGCACCACATAGATAAACAGTTTATATAACTGTCTGCTTGTCTTATCCATAATCTCCCCCTCCTAAAATTCCAGCGGTTCCCGCTTAGTCACAAGATTCACCAATCCTGCAAGCCCAAAGGAGAACAGGAATACTACCACTCCGATTGCCATACCATATCCGTAAGAGGAATTGGTATACGCCTGTCCGTACATATAACTTAAAAATACCTCGCTGGCGCCGTCCGGCTTTCCGCTGGTCATAGCCTGAACAAACAGGAAACTTAAGTTAATGGTACTGATAATGAAAAATGTCAGCGTAGTCCGCACGTTTGTCCAGATCAGAGGAAGCGTAATATGGAAAAACTGATAGATCTTTCCCGCGCCCTCTAAATTCGCCGACTCGTACAGACTCTCCGGCACCCCGGCCATACTTGCCATATACATTACCATATAGTATCCGATTGCCTGCCATACCATGGCAATCACCAGACTGTACACGACCAGACGCTGATTGCCCAGCCACAGAATGGGAGCGGCGTCCTTCGCGCGGAATACAGACAGAATGCTGTTAAGCAGTCCCTGGTTCGGATCATAAATTGCCGAAAATATCGCCGATATTACAACTACGGACAGGATATTCGGTATATAGAATATAATCCGGAAAAAATTCTGTCCCTTAATCTTTTCCCTGGACAGGATCGCTGCAAAAATCAGTGCAAATGCCATCGTAATAATGGTCACCAGCACAATCAGCAGAATTGAGTTCTGGAACGACCGATAGAACTTATCATCCTGAAACAAAATCTTAAAATTGTTCAGGCCGACAAATGTCTTATTGTTCGAGAACCCGCCCCACTTATACAGGGACATCTTAAATACATTGATCGTGGGAATGAGCATAAATATGATAAACAAAATGACGGACGGCAGTATACAAACTGCAATAAAGCCATTTTTACCTCGTTTACTCTTCATTCTCCGCCCTCCTCTCAAACTCCTGATATAGCATCCTGCACATAAAACTTATCGCCTGGCCATACCAGAAAGAAAAATGCAATACATGTAAGACAGGGGGACATGACATGTCCCCCCACCCTGATTCTACCTGTTACTACATTGCGTCTCTTAACTTGTCACTTGTCTCTTCTACTCCGGTCTGCCACTCTTCAACAGTCTTGTCGCCGCTTACGATACTGTCAACAGCCTTGAACAGAGAATCCGCCATGGATACGCCCTCTACAGGCTCCGTAGCTGCAAAACCGCCCATTACCGCAACTGCAGCGTCATTATCATAGATCTGATAGTATAATTTGTTCTCATCGCTGAGTTTCTCAGAAATTCCGTTGATCGGCTGAACCGCTCCTGCCTCAGCGAAAATCTCTGCCGCCTTATCGGAATACATAAATGCAACCCACTCCATTGCAAGCTCCTGATTCTTTGCCTCTGCCGGTACCCAGAGCTGCTCGAAGAATGTGAAGGATGACGGCTTCTCGCCTGTCGCCACTGCCGGAACTGCCGTGAATCCCCACTCGAATCCATCTGCTCTCGGAGCGTCCGCCATCTCGCCTGGCAGCCATGTTCCGTTCGGGCAGAAGATTGCCTTGTTGTCAAGGATTAACTGCTGGTTCTTGGTGAAGCCTTCGTCATTGGCATTGCCAACTGTAGTAGGCTCTACATACTCGGCAAGCTTTCCAATCAGTTCAAATACTGCCGTCGCCTCGTCTGACTCCCAAATTCCGTCTTCATAGGTCATACATTTGTTATAGAAATCTGCTCCGCCTGAAGACTCTAATAACGCATAGGTAAATGCGTCAAAATAACCGGTAGTCGGATATGTAAAGAGCGCGATTCCTTCTTTCTTTGCCTTATCGCCAAGTTCCCACATCTCTTCCCATGTAGTAGGAACTTCCCATTTCTTTTCTTTCAGCAGTCCCGCATTGTAGAATAATCCGCAAGGGCTGTAGAACATCGGCGCATAATACGTCTGGCCGTCGTTGTAAGGCATGGTTCCAAGGGTATCAAGGAAGCCCGGAAGAATCTTATCCTTAACGGTTACGTCCTCGCCCGGAATTGTCATATCCAGAACTTCGTCCAAGCATGCCAGACCTTTTTCCTTTGTCAGGGTCTCGGTAAGCGCTGCGTCACGTCCGGTCGCACAGTGTACCACATCCGGATAATCTCCGCTCTTCATTGCAGGAGTAATCTTATCCTCAATCTTCTTATCGGTGGTAACCTCAACGGTAACGCCTTCGTGGGTTTCCTCAAAAGCCGCCGCAACTTCCGTCCACATATCCGCGCCGTAAGCGCTCTCAAGCGCTGCGACCTTTAAAACCTGTCCGTCCCCGTCAGCTCCGCTGTCTTTACTATCTCCACCCGTACTGCTGCCGCCGCAGCCTGCCAGGCAGGTCATTGTCATAGCAGCTACAAGTCCAGCCGCAAGCCATCTTCTTAACTTTTCCTTTTTCATTCTTTTCCTCCTAATCTCTTTGATACTACGAGTGACTGATTGATTTTATCATAACCTATATTCTGTTTAATTCCTATACGTATCTTGTCCACTTTTTTATAGATATTGCTTTTTTATTTGCATATATCAACTATTTTCGGCAAAATCATTGTAACAATTATCAGTTTCCAGTATAATAGACTTGTTTCTTTCGTATATTTTATACACAGTCATCTCAATATTCAAAAAGATTGGAGTTTACATGCCGTACCAGAGATATAAGCCGGATTTCCCAAAACCGGATTCCAGGCTGACCCGTTCCCTAAACACGCAATTACTTTATATTACCCACTCCTGTTATGATAGGAAATGGCAGAGCGTCATGCACGCCCATCCATTTACAGAAGTGTTCTTTGTGGTAAATGGAACCGGCAAGTTCCAGGTGGAGGATAAGACCTTTTTTGTGGGAAAGGATGACTTAATCATCATCAACCCCAACGTTATGCATACTGAATTCAACCATGGGAAGGAAGCTTTAGAATATATTATCTTAGGGCTTGACGGCCTTTTATTCCAGCATTCCGGACAGCCCCAGAGCGATTACCGCATTTATAACCTCCCGAACCACCGCACGGAGATCTTGTTCTATCTAAAAGCCATCCTCCAGGAGCTGCAGCAGAAAAAAGAGCATTATACGGAAGTCTGTCAGGATCTTTTGGAAATCCTGCTGCTTCTGCTGATGCGGGACACAAAGTCTACGTTAGACAGCGCTTCCATCGACAAAGCTTCCAGAGAGTGCCGTTTTATCGAACAGTATCTGGACGAACACTTTACGGAAAACATTACCCTCGAGATGTTAAGCACGCTGACTTATATGAACAAATACTATATGGTTCACGCTTTTAAGAAATACAAGGGAATGTCGCCGATTAATTATCTCATCAGCCGCAGGCTGAACGAAGCCAGGCATCTCCTTGAAACTACGGATTATCCCATCGCCAAGATTGCGCAGGCGGCCGGATTTTCCTCCCAGTCCTACTTCTCCCAGGTATTCCGAAAAGAGCTGAACATTACGCCGGCGCAATACCGGAAGCAGGCAGGTAAAGAAGAGTCGTTGCGATGCTGAAAATATCAATTAAAGAAAACGCTCCCTTCTAAATAGACAGGCGAAGCATTAACGCTTGTCACTTTAGAAGGGAGCGTTTCCACGCTTCACACAAGGCCGCATTATTTTGAAATAACCGGTGCTTAAATCTTACTTAGTCTATTTCATACCAGCGGATTTCATTGGCTTCCAGCGATACAGAAAAACTTTCCCCATTTCCTTTATATACAACCGTTTCCTGCGGTTTGTAGGTGTTGTTCACGATACAGTATTTCTTGTTCTCTACATAGGCGTGAACCTCTACATTATAATTGGCGCTGAACCACTGGCGCAGTTCTTCTTCCGCTCCCGCCGACCAGAGGATAGCCCGGTACAAAAGCCTGCTGTTGGAGAAACTGTAAGGCAGACCGCTGATGTAAACGCATCTTCCTTTTCCAAAAGAGTTGACGGCAAGCTGTACGCCTCCTTCTATCTGGCGGATTACGGCGGCTCCTTCTAAGGCGTAAATATTTTTCTTGCCTTCTCCAAAGTCAATTTCGCCTTTACAGTCCTCGGTAATAAAATGCTCGTGTTCTTCCCAGTTGTATTTATCCACGTTCAGGGTGTATCCGGTCTCTTCTTCCACGCCCAATGCCCCCGACAACTGAAAATACCTTCCCTGCCACTGATACGCGGAGGGTTCTCCTACTCCGATAAAGCCGCCGCCCCGGCTGATGAACCGCCGAATGGCCGTTACGATCGTTTCATTTTTCCACTCTGAGCCGCCGGTATAAGCAGTATAAGCGTCTCCCACGTTCAGAATCACATCGATATCCGACAGAATCTCCGGATTCTCACGGATATCCTGAAAACTGATGAAGCTGACGTCAAAAGGGGCTCCGCTCAGCGCCTCAATAATACCAGCGTAGGAATAGTTCTGCTTGTGGTAGATTGCGTGATGCACCATATGATTTCCCCAGGCCCGCATTCTTCCCCAGCAGTTCAAGACCGCAACCTTCTTAATACAGTAAGGCGTAGTTCCTTTTATGTTCTCGTACAGAGTGCGGAATTCTTTGCAGACGCTCTCTACATAGTCGATAAACTCCGGAAACTGCATAGCCAGCTTCAAATATCCGCCGTAGCCGATCCGGTCGATGGGTTTTCTAAGGATTGCCCGTCTGGCCGTTACCCAGTTGACCTTGGCTTCTTTTACCGGGTCGCCGCCTTCATGGAAGGTATCCGGGAAGAAGTAAGGCAGGAAACGTCCCTCCGTATATTTCACGCCTTCAATATCGCTGATCAGCCTGAGCGTAGCGCCATTTCCTACGCTGCCCACTACCGCGTCCAGGCCGATCTCCTTAAATTCATCCATAAAAGGTTCCATACCGATCCAGTGATCGCCCAGAAACATCATAGCCTCTCTGCCGTATTCATGGGTAATCTCTACCATCTCCTTGGCAAGCCGGGCAACCTCCCGCCTCTGAAACGCCATAAAATCCTGATATTCTTTTGTAGGAATGCGGTACCCGTTATTCATATAACCCTGGTCAATGATATATTCCGGCCGGAACGTATACCCGGCTTCTCTCTCAAACTGCTCTAAAATATAAGGACTCACGGAAGCGGAGTATCCATACCAGTCCACATATTTTTCTCTGGCAAGTTCATCAAAAATCAGTGTAAACTGATGAAAGAACGTAGTATACCGGATAACGTCTACATGAGGGTTGTCCTGAATATACTTCCGCAGCCTCTCCATGGAATAGGCTTTGGTCTTTGGCTGCCGCACGTCAAACGTAATCTGCTTCTCCACATCCTTCCAATTGTTGGTTACCGCGTTATACATATGAACCGGATCCCACATAATATAAGCTAAGAAGCTGACCGTATATTCATGGAATTCTTCCGCTTCGCAAAGCACCACGTCGCCGGCCTTCCTGTCATAGTCCCATGCCGAGGCCGGAACGGCTTCCCCAACCGTCCGATCCATGACCTCCCACCAGCGCTTGATATCATCGTCTGCATTTACCGCCAGCATATCCGGGTACAAATGATCCATCAGATGAATCCTCAGCTCCTTCCCCTCTGCTGTGTGAAAGGATGTCATAATATACATCTGCTGTATCTCGTCCGGATTTGCCTTTGCCCAGGCATTATCTTTCCTGGTGGTATAATAGGTAGAATACACCTTGGCTCCCACGTCGCGGAGTTCCTCCGGATAATCGGTTCCGTCGCAGTCCCTGATTGCATCCGCGCCCCAACGTTTCAAAAGCTCCAGCGTCTCCGGTACTACATCTATATCTGTTGGGATCGTTACCCTTCCTGTTTTCTGCACATCCATACCGCCTGCTCCTTTTCCTTTTATCGTATATCCATCGCGAAATAATGCTTCCATTATCTTATTCTCAGCATACGGTTTTTCTTCTGCAACGTCTACCGATTTCTTGCTGATATTTTTATATATTTTGCTGTTGTATAATTTTCCCTGCGCAAAACCCGCGGACGCTCATTTTCCCCGGCCCTTGCGCCTGCTGCTGAATCCGCAAAACGCGTACATCCGGCCAGGTGGGAATTCGGCTTTTGGAAAAAGCTTCCTCAAATCGCGTTTAATAATATTTTACCAGCACATGCTTTCCTAAATGTTCCGCGCATTCCTTCAACTGATCCACCAGGTTCATCCTGACGCTCAAGTCAAAAGGCAGGTTGGAATTCTGGTGGGCAACGTTCATCGCCTTCCCTACGAACAGCTTTAAGTCGGTACATTCTTCGATAATTGTCTTCGCCAGCTTGGCCGCGCCGTTATCTGCGTCCAGCTCGTCGAAAAACGCTTCGTCAAAATCATCATTCTCGTAGCGTCTTAATAGATCCAAAGCTTTTCCGATGGTCAGCACGCCTTCCGTCACCAAATCCAGCCCCTCGATCACCGCCATAGGCGGAACCGTCGGATCTGCATGCTCCACCAGCGTCACGATTTCCTTCCTGAGAACACGGGCCGCTATATTGGCGCTGGTGCCGCCGCACACGATCTTCTTGCCCTCCTGCTTCATAAAATCATGCATCAGCCGTTCATCGTCTTCCTTCCTCGACGGAGGGCCTGTAAAGATATTGATGGTACGCCTTCTGATAATCCGGGTAACCGCCACTGTAGTATCGTCCCCCGGCTTCTGGCCATAGAGGTCAAAGCATACCTGGCTTAACATTGCCGCAAGCCTGGCTGCCGAGAGGGTCTCCTTGGTACACCGCAGAGTATACTGGGCCATATCGTCCCACTCCCAGTTATAATTCATGGTTTCTTCCGCCCCGGCCCAGATTGCCCCGTCGCTCATCAGTACAAAACAGTCGTTTAACTCTACTTGAAACCGGTATTCCCGAATCCGTTTTCCCTCGATGACACGCTCAACATATGGATAATCGACAATCTCCTTATTTCGTATAAAAACGCATTTGGGATTATCATATTCCACCAGATAGGCTTCTCCGTTATGAAACACCTGCAGGATACTGAACGTCGCGTAGGCAACCTCCCGTTCCCTGCAGATCGGAAGGGTCTTGGCAATGGTCTCCACACAGGAATCAATCTCTGCTCCTTCCCGGAACATGGTTCCCAAAATCCTAGAAGTTAAGGTTGCCAAAATATTGGCCTTTACGCCGCTGCCCATTCCGTCCGCCAGAATCACGATATCCGAATTCTCTGTCTTTAATACCTCTACCTTATCTCCGCACAGCTCCTCATGATTCTTATTAAAGCTCTTCCAACAGATATCTACACTTACACTCATCTTTACTCTTCTCCATCATCCAGAATCGAATCCCTAAGCTTGCTCAGCGTCACCTTGGTCTCCGCCGTAGTCTCGCCTAAAAGCCCCGCTATTTCCTGTGCTACCATCATCTGCTTGTCGATAACCCTCTGCGCAATCTCAACTGTTTCCATTTTTAAGTTCATGTGCTGCTCTTTGGCCTTCTCTTCTTTGCTGATATCCCAGTAAAGCACCAGAACAGATTCTTTGGACTCAATATAAATAATGGTCTCTTTGGCCACCATATCCAACGTCTCTAAATGAACCTTCTTGCGCATAATGGATTCCCTGGTGGCAAGCACTTCTTCGATATCTTCCACCTCGATAAATTCAAATATGTACCGCTCCAGCGCCTCTTCCCTGGATACCCCCAACTTATGAAGCGCACGTTTGTTGCACTCTCTGATACGCAGTTCCTTATCCACAACAAGAATCATATTCGGCGTTACATCCATAACCACGTTGGACATAGATTCTGCCTGCGCCACCGCATGGGGAAGGCACATACTAACCTCCGCCTTGCCCTGGAATACCGCCACCGCCTTATTTTTGCAGGTAGAATACCCGCAGGCTCCGCAGTTAAGTTCATCCGCCCTGGTATATTTCCCCATCGCGTGAAGGATCTCCGTAAGCTGCTCATCCGTCGGAGCTTCGTCGTGAACGCTCCGATCCCTGAATACTTTCTCCATAGAAACATCGTTTCCGTCGATTCCCTTCGCATCCTCTCTGTGCCGGATCCTTCCTTCCAGATCGATCTTCGCCTTCAGCATGGAACGCTGCCAGCGGTTGGACGCGGGGCCTTTGATACATCCGCTCTCACAGATATTCAGTTCAAAAAAGCATCCTTCAATCTCTCCCCTGGTCAGCTCATCTAACAGCTCCATACAGGTCTTAATCCCATCAGCGTGGATCTTATGGTATTGATCCTCCCCTGCGTCCGCCAATACGGAAGTAATCACGCCGCCGCTGGACGGATAGAGCTGATTCACGCCCGGATCCGGGTTAGCCATCGGTTTCTCTTCACACTGGCGCACGTCAATCCCCGCCGACTTCCACCACTTCATAATCTCTTCAAAGGTCAGGATCGCGTTAATTGCCCCCTCCACACGCTCATCCCCTACAGCCTCTTCCTTCTTTGCAATGCAGGGGCCTAAAAACACCACCTTCACATCCGGTCCGTAAATGCTCTTAATCAGCCTGCCATGGGCAATCATCGGCGATACCACCGGCGCCATCATCGGCGTCAGCGACGGATAGTATTTCTCAATTAGATCATTAATGCTGGGGCAGCAGGTGGAGATAATATTCTTCATCTTCCCCTCCCTTAAGAGTCTGCGGTATTCCTTTGTCACCAGAGCCGCGCCCTCCGCCGTCTCCCGAACTTCCGAAAATCCCAGCTTCAGCAAGGCGTCTACTACCTGTCCCGGCTGGTCAAATTCCAGAACGCTTAAATAAGAAGGCGCGATAGAAACTATGGTCTTAATCCCCTGTTTCAAATATCCCTTTACCCGTTCCATATCGCTGGCAAACGTCTTAGCATTCTGCGGGCAGATCTCCAGACATTGTCCGCAATGGATGCAGTGGTCTTCCATAATATGCGCCTGCTCGTTCTGAACCGAGATCGCCTTCACCTCGCAATACCGTACGCATTTATAACAATGCCTGCAGCTTGCATCCTTAAAATCAATTACCTTCACTTGCCGTCTCCTCCTTATATATTCATAATTTCATCCGGTGTATTTACGATATAATCCGCGCCGGCCGCTTCAAGCTCCTTTCTGCTTCCGAATCCAAACAGAACGCCGACGCTGTCCAGTCCCTGTTTCCCGGCTCCGTAAATATCATGTTCTCTGTCTCCAATCATTACAACCCGCGCTCTTTCCGTCACTTCGCACTGAGCCAATGCATACGCGATCACATCTTCCTTACTGCTTCTGGAGCCGTCCATAGACGCCCCCGCGATGCAGGTAAAATAATCTGCCAGCCCAAAACGCTCCAGAATTTTTCTGGCAAAATGCTCCGGCTTAGAAGTCGCCACAGCCAATACTTTTCCGTCTTCTTTCAGCCTTTCTAGCAAACGATCTATGCCGCCGTATACTTTTGCCTCGTACATCCCGCCCGCCGAATAATATTCTCTGTAACATCCGATCAGTTCCCCCGTCTCTTCTGCGGAAAATCCGAAATATTTCTGAAAAGATTCCCCCAACGGCGGTCCGATAAATTTGCGCAGAGTCTCCATATCATACTCTTTGATATGGTATTTTTCCAGTACGTACTTGACCGAGTTGGTAATTCCTTCCTCGGTATTTACAAGCGTCCCGTCCAGGTCAAAAAAATAATATTGATATTTCGCCATCTCTTCCTCCGTACATTCGCTTTTTATTTCCTGTATATGTTCTTATTGTATCATATCAGGCAGATAATTTTAAAGGAAAATACTTATTTTTCCGTTGGATTGAGGAATGGGTGAGAGGAAGGAGGGGGGAGCATCGTCTGCCTGCCCCAGCGGTCTGTCCCCCTTGGAAGCAGAGCGAGATAACATTCCAGCAAACCCAACGCCACAAGCTCTAAGAAGCCCAGGACTGCCTTCGCTCCTAAGAACTTGTATGCATTGGTTTTGCTTCCACTAAAAGCATCTCTGATATGTCTGGCATACATGCAGAATTAAGCCTGCAAGCTATAACATAAAACCAGGGTGGAAATGCTCGCGCATTTCCACCCTGGTTAGGAAGATAATCATTAATTGATTGTACGTTTTACATAGGAGGTATGTAAAGTCTCATGCGCCTTATGGCTTCCCGGCTCGCCTAGATACTCGTCGTAGAGCTTCTTGATGGCCGGATTTTCATGGGACTTGCGAATCTTTTTCGCTTCGTCATTCTTATAGAGAACGCTTGCGCGGATTCCTTTCACATCGGTAAAGTTGCGGACGTCGCCGGATACCTGCGGCTGTCCCCCGCCGTTTACGCATCCGCCCGGGCATCCCATGATTTCAATAAAGTGATACTCTGCCTCGCCGGATTTTACTTTGTTCAGGAGCGTCTTTGCATTGTTAAGGCCGGACGCTACCGCTACCTTCACATCCATGCCCGCAACGTTGTAGGACGCTTCCTTGACTCCATTGGTTCCGCGGACTTCCGCGAACTCTAAGGTTGCAAGCTCTTCTCCGGTCAAAGTCTCAACAGCTGTACGAAGAGCGGCTTCCATAACGCCGCCTGTCGCGCCGAAGATTACGCCCGCACCGGTGGATTCTCCCATCGGATCATCGAAGTCTTCATCCGGAAGGGCTGTAAATTCAATACCGCAGCGCTTAATCAGTCTTGCAAGTTCTCTGGTGGTGATTGCGATATCCACATCAGGAACACCCGCCGCGTTCTGGTCGTCGCGGCCGATCTCGAACTTCTTCGCCGTACACGGCATCACGCTGACAGATACGATCTTCGCCGGGTCAATGCCTTCCTTCTCTGCAAAATAAGTCTTTAACATCGCGCCGAACATCTGCTGAGGCGACTTACAGCTTGACAGATGCTCCGTCATATCCGGGAAGTAGTGTTCGCAGTACTTGATCCATCCCGGAGAGCAAGAGGTAATCAGCGGAAGAACGCCGCCGTTCTGTACCCGGTCGAGAAGTTCATGCGCCTCTTCCATTATCGTAAGATCTGCAGCCCAGTCTGTGTCAAACACTTTATCAAACCCAAGCCTTCTTAAGGCTGCAGCCATCTTTCCTTCCACATCGGTTCCCATCGGATATCCGAATTCCTCGCCAAGGCCGGCGCGTACCGACGGCGCAGTCTGAACCACTACATACTTCTCCGGATCGGCGATTGCTTCTATAATCTGATCTGTATAATCTTTCTCATACAGCGCTCCGGTCGGACAGACTGCAATACACTGTCCGCAGGATACGCAGCTCGTTTCGCCAAGCCCCATATCAAAAGCAGAGCCGATAAACGTATCAAACCCTCTGTTATTTGCTCCGATTACGCCGACGCCCTGTACTTTCTCACAGGTAGCCACGCAGCGGCGGCAGAGAATACACTTGTTATTGTCGCGAACCATATGCGCCGCCGAAGTATCCAGCTCATAATGATTGGACTCGCCCTCAAAGTAATTCTCGTCCTCTACTCCATACTCGTGGCAGAGCTGCTGCAATTCACAGTTACCGCTCCGTACACAGGAAAGACATTTCTTATCGTGGTTCGACAAAATAAGCTGCAGCGTCTTCTTGCGGGCCTGAATCAGCTTCGGCGTATTGGTGTACACCTCCATGCCCTCGTTTACCGGATGGACGCAGGCCGCCACAAGGTTCCTTGCCCCCTTCACTTCAACAATACACATACGGCATGCGCCGATCTCATTGATTTCTTTCAAATAGCATAAAGTAGGAATCCTGATTCCCGCCAAATGTGCCGCCTCAAGGATAGTAGAACCGGTCGGCGCAGATACTTTAAGGCCATTAATTGTAAGATTAATATTTTCCATATTCTCCATCCTCCCTTACTCTTTGTAAATAGCGCCAAAGCGGCATTTTTCCATACAAGCCCCGCACTTCACGCACTTATCCGGATTGATCGCATGAGGCTCTTTTACCTTACCGACAATCGCTTCATTCGGACAAATCCTTGCGCATAAAGTACAGCCTTTACATTTATCCGCATCAATCTTGTACTGCAGCAGATCTTTACAAACGCCCGCCGGACATCTCTTATCCACGATATGGGCAATATACTCATCTTTAAAATAGCGCAGAGTTGAAAGTACCGGATTCGGCGCCGTCTGTCCAAGCGCGCACAGGGAATTAGACTTCAAGTGAGCGGCCAGTTCTTCCAGCCTGTCAAGATCTTCCATGGTTCCCTGTCCCTTTGTAATCTTATCCAGAATTTCCAGCATACGCCTGGTACCGATCCGGCATGGAGTACATTTTCCGCAAGACTCGTCAACGGTAAATTCCAAGAAGAACTTGGCGATGTCTACCATACAGGTATCTTCGTCCATAACGATCAGTCCGCCGGAACCCATCATCGAGCCGATTGCAATCAGATTATCATAGTCGATCGGCGTATCAAATTTCTCTGCCGGGATACATCCGCCGGACGGTCCGCCGGTCTGAGCCGCCTTGAACTTCTTGCCCTTTGGAATACCTCCGCCGATCTCTTCTACAATCTCACGCAGAGTCGTTCCCATCGGAATCTCCACAAGCCCCGTATTGTTTACCTTGCCGCCTAAAGCAAACACCTTGGTTCCCTTAGACTTCTCGGTACCCATAGCGGCAAACCACTCTGCGCCGTTGAGGATAATCTGCGGAATGTTCGCCAATGTCTCAACGTTGTTCAGAATCGTCGGTTTCTGAAACAGACCCTTAAGCGCCGGGAACGGAGGTCGCGGACGCGGCTCTCCTCTGTTTCCTTCAATAGAAGTCATCAGCGCCGTCTCCTCGCCGCATACAAAGGCTCCTGCTCCAAGCCTCAGTTCAATATCAAACTTAAATCCTGTTCCGAAAATATCTTCGCCAAGCATACCGTATTCTCTGGCCTGCCTGATTGCAATATTCAAACGCTCTACCGCGATCGGGTACTCGGCGCGTACATAAATATATCCCTGGGAAGCGCCGATTGCATAGCCTGCGATCGCCATTGCCTCCAGCACCACATGGGGATCTCCTTCCAGTACGGAACGATCCATAAACGCGCCCGGGTCCCCTTCGTCTGCGTTACAGCAGACATATTTCTGATCTGCTTCGTTGGCAGCGGCAAACTTCCATTTCATGCCGGTAGGGAATCCGGCGCCGCCGCGTCCTCTCAAGCCGCTGTCTAACAGCGTCTGGATCACGTCCTTCGGCTCCATCTCGGTCAGAACCTTCCCCAGCGCCTCGTATCCATGGGTTCCTATGTATTCTTCAATATCCTCGGGACTGATTACACCGCAGTTCCGAAGCGCAACTCTGTGCTGCTTTTTATAGAAGTTCGTCTCCTGCAGAGGAAGAACCTCGTCGCCCTTTACAGTCTCGTCATACAGAAGTCTCTTCACCACATTGCCTTTGGCTAAATGCTCCTCAACGATCTCCGGAATATCCTCTTCCTTCACCATGGAATAGAAGGCTCCTTCCGGATATACAATCATAATCGGTCCCAATGCGCACAAACCAAAACATCCTGTCTTGATTACACATACTTCCTCTTCCAGACCGTTCTTCTTAATCTCTTCATCCAGTCTCTCTCTGATCTTCTGGCTTCCGGACGAGGTACATCCGGTACCGCCGCATATCAGTACATGAGCGCGATACTTGCCATGTTCTGACGCTAAGGCGTCTGCCAGAGATTCATGTTCAGAACGATACTCTACAGTTCCCTGCATCTTTTCTCTTATTACACGTAATTCTTCCAGAGATTTCATACTGTTCCTCCATTTCTCTCAAATTCTGACTAATCGCTACTCATATTTTGCAAGGATATCGTCAATATCCTCAACTTTCAGACGTCCATACACCTCGTCGTTAATGGTCATAACAGGCGCAAGTCCGCAGGCGCCGATACAGCGGCATGCATCCAGCGAAAATCTTCCGTCTGCCGTACACTCTCCGCCCACAATACCAAGCTTCTCCATCAGCTTGTTGTAAATATCGCCGGAACCCTTAACATAGCACGCCGTGCCAAGACAGACGGAAATCTGATACCTGCCCTTGGGACTCAAGTTAAACTGAGAGTAAAATGTAGCTACTCCGTAAATCTTCTCCAAAGGAATACCGGTATGATCAGATATCATAGTCTGCACCTCTATTGGAAGATATCCGTAGATATCCTGTGCCTTCTGCATAATCGGCATCAACGCGCCTTTTTCATCTTTCAGCTCCTCGATCACCGCCAGCAGTGCTTTTTCCTGTTCTTCAGTTCCATGAAATGGAACCGTAGACTTTTTAGAAAGCATGTGATTACCTCCCTCTCTATAATATTTAGTTCACGCTTAACCTATATAGTATCTTAACACACAAATTGTCTAAATTCTACAAAAATTTGCATAAATTATTGTTAATTTCTACCCATTCCTGTTATTTTTCGCGCAGTCCTGTTAGTTTTTTCACTATATCTGATTAGAGGGTACGGTTCACAAATTCCGATTACAGTCTTGTTCAATGCTGTACGCTATTCTTCTAGCTCCACGAGCAAATAGAATCCTCTGTCCGTCTCCTCAATCTTCCGAATAATGCCTGTTCTGGATTTGATTCTCTCTGTTGTCCGGTAAATTCCTGACATAGCGACGGAAGGCTCTACTAAATAGGTATATCTTCCGGCGCTTGGACTCCGCTCGCTAATACAGACCTCCTGCCCTTCTTCCACCTGTCCTGACCGCTCCATCTTGAATCGTTCCTGCCTCAATTTTTTCACCAATCCTTTCTCTTCCTTCATCTCCAATTTCTGTTTTTTGCGCCGCGCTTACTATTCCAGCTCCATATGAACCTCTCCCGCCCCATATTGAACGGCCTCCGCACAGATCGCCCACATCCCCAAATAACCGATAGGCGGTATCTCTGTCTCTACAAATCCAAACAATACAAAGATAACCACCATCATAACCAAGCCAAATCCCATCAAAATAATCCTTCCCACTTTACGCATAAAAAACACCTCACTTCCCATAGCCAAACTATAGCAAATAAGGTGTCCCAAAATCCGTACACTACTACTCTATAATTTTAAAGTCCTCGTCTTCTTCTAACTCTGTATCCAGCGACGCTTCCGGCTCGTCAAAGTCATCCTCTGAATCTTCCTCATACTCATAATCTTCCTCGAATTCATCTTCCGGCTCGTCATCTTCCGCGTAATCTTCCTCCAGAAGCTTCCTTGCCTTTTCAACCTCTGTCTCTCTGGATATCTGCTGTCTCTTCTCGTCTGCCTTCTCTTCCTGTCTCCTGCCTACCTGTCTGGAACGCATAATAAACTGCGTACACATACACAAAACAATCATCACAAGCGGAATCACAATAACCGCAATGATATTGTCATTCAGTTCTACCATAGATACGGCGGCGCTGCCCGCCAAAAAACCTCCGCTGATAGATGTTACAATGATTACAAGCGGATCGAAGACTTTCACCGTAACAATTGCTATCACAAGTCCCAGCGCCAGACTAATTCCAAGCACCGGCAGCGTACTCATCCTTGTAATCAGCACACAAACCCCGGTAACAAGGAAGATCATATAAAAGAAAATTCCAACCTTATAAAAGATGCAGGCAAGCACCGCCATAAGAAGAGCGCCGCCCAGCATAACACCGACAGAGGCAATCTCTGACAGATGCGCTGTGCCGGCAATTCCCCCGCCTGCCGCAGCCCCCAGAAGAAATCCCATAAAGGCAGCCCACACTCTGACCAGTTTCAGTCCGAACAGTCCTATGAGCAGACCAATCACAATAGTAATAATCAGTACGGTCATATTATGCAAAAAAAACATACCTGTTCCGGTTATCTGATCTATACGCGTTACAACTTCCTCCATCGTCTTTCTCCTTCGCATCTTCTATTCCGGCTCCGTGTATATTGTACGCTAAAATGCAACGGCGCCTGTCTCTGTACCGTTGATTACGTAATATACCGCGTTCTCTTCCGGTTTAATATAAAGATCCATCGTCTTAATATCGCCGATCTTTCCGCCAGACTTGGTCCAGGCTTTCTTGACCTGTGCAACCATGTCCTTCTCTTCAACTTTTCTGCCCTGATACTCTACGTATGCAGTTACCTTCATTTCTTTTTTTGCCGCAGGCTTCTTATCTGTTTTCGCAGTCGTCTTTGCAGCAGGTTTCCTCTCCGCCTTCTTTGCCGCCGTCTTTCTCTCGGTCTTCTTTGCCGCCGCTGTCTTTGGTTCAGTTTTGTTTTCTGCGGCAGTCTTTGTCTCAGCCTTCTTCGTATCGGCTGCTTTCGCATCTGTTATACTTGCATCCGCAAGCGCTGTCTTAACCGTGTCTGCCGGCTTGCTCACTGCCGCCGTTTTCGTTGTTGCTTTTCTAGCCATAATAGTTCCTCCTCACATCTTTACTTCTATATCATTTGTTCATGATTTCCTCGTATCAGGAATTATTATAGCACATGTATTACATATTTCAATTGTAGTTTATACCGTATTTCCTGTCATTTATCATATTTTTTTCGTAACTTATCCCCATATTAGCGGCCTGCAAAAGTCTTAAGCTCTGCTTTCGTCTGCTCGCCTACCGTCCTTGCGGTAACTTCTCCTCCTTCAAACACCAAAAATGTAGGAATTGACATGACGCGGTACTGTCTAGCAATCTCCATCGCTTTGTCAATATCAAGCTTACATACCTTCATATCAGAAAGCTCCGCAGAAAGCTCTTCTACGATCGGTCCCATGGTCTGGCACGGCCCGCACCACTCTGCCCAGAAATCCACCAAAACCGGCTTGTCCGAATCTAATACAACCTGTTTAAAATCCTCTGCCGTTACATGTATTGCTGCCATAATTTTCTCCTTTTCTTCCGCTTCTTTTACGTTAGTCTGTTTGTTTCCTGCCCTTATTATACACAATTTTGGCAAAAATCGCATCT
This sequence comes from uncultured Dorea sp., assembly GCA_910588745.1. Lineage (GTDB taxonomy): Bacteria > Bacillota > Clostridia > Lachnospirales > Lachnospiraceae > Claveliimonas. Next base: position 39,348 of record CAJURK010000025.1, read on the forward strand.
AATATTTTTCATAAATCTTTCTTTTTACCAAGACGTACTTCTTCCATCTCCCGAGCTAATGCTTTGTCCATATGATCAAAAAGATAATTTTTTCCGCTTTGCCTGCGCGCCTCCCATTCCTCTTTGATCTGACGTTCCGTTAGTTTTACTTCTTCCGCAAATTCCTTGGCGGATATCAGTTTTGCCCCTTGCCCGGCGGTAATCACCTGTTCCACGCCGTCGGAAGTGGCGACCGTCACCTGATATTTCCGCCCGATCTCATGCACCACCTTCTCGATATATTGATCCGCGGTTTCCGCTTCCTTTGTAAATACTACATGAATATTGTGATACCTCTGAATCTCCAGCGCTTCTCCTTCTATCTTATAAGCGTCAAATACCAGGATCAAGGTACACTTCCGAAATCCTTGATAATTGCTCAGAATATCCATCAGCCTGTTTCTCGCCGCCTCCATATGATCCTTTGCCAATTCTTTCAGTTCTTCCCATGCAAATATAATATTATATCCGTCCACCAGCAGATATTCTCTGACGGCGGCCTTTTTCCGAGGGGATACCTCTGTTTCTGCGCTTACCGTTTTCCGCCCCGGCGGACTCCTCCGCTCAATTTTCCCATAGGTCCGAATAAAGATATCCTCTAATTCCTTCTCTTCCCCTGCATCCCAGCCGGATGCCGCCGCCATGGAAGGCGCTTTTTTGCCGGCCATTCGAGTTTTCCCCATGTTCTTGGTATTCTGACGCTCCGCTCGATTCTTTTCCTGCTCTTTCCGTTTCGCAAGCTGACTCTCAATGTGCATTTGTCCGAACACCTCGTCCCAAGGGACGTAAACGCCAACGCCGTGTGTACAGAATATGGAACCTGAGGGATTCTCGGTATCTGCCAGCGCATCATACCCGGCCGCCTCTATTACTTCATCTTCATTCTGGCAAGGTTCATAACCCTTCAGCCAGCTAAACAGCCGTCCCCTTCCTCTGGTATAGGCGGTCACTTCCAACTGATATTCCCGCATTCCCGAAACCGGCGCGCTTCCGTTTATCATAGAAAACGCTCCGTCTGTTTCCGGAGGTTCAAATTCCCCATGCATTTTCTGGATATCATTCAGCGCCCGGCTCACATATTCTGTCGGCACTTCCAGCGTAAAACCATAGCAAGGCTCCAAAACCACGCTTTCCGCCTGCATCAAACCCTGGCGCACCGCCCGGTACGTAGCCTGGCGGAAGTCCCCGCCCTCGGTATGTTTGTTATGCGCCCGGCCTGCCGCCAGGGTAATCTTCATATCCGTTACTGCACAGCCCGTCAGCACTCCCTTATGCTCTTTCTCCTGCAGATGGGTCAGTATCAGCCTCTGCCAGTTTCTATCCAGCATGTCCTCGCTGCAATCCGAAGCAAAACTAAGGCCGCTGCCAGGCTCTCCCGGTTCCAGGATCAGATGCACCTCTGCATAATGGCGCAGAGGCTCGAAGTGTCCCACGCCCTCCACCCGGTTTCGGATCGTTTCTTTGTATACAATGTTCCCGGCGTCAAAGGATACCTGAATACCATAGCGTTTTTCAATCAGGCTTCTTAAGATCTCCAACTGGATTTCTCCCATAATCTGCACATAGATTTCCCCGGCATCCTCCCTCCAAAGAATCCGGAGCATAGGGTCTTCCTCCTCCATCTGGCGCAGCTTGGGAAGCGTCGTATGGGCGTCCGCCCCTCCCGGCAGAAGAACCCGGTAGCTCAGCACTGGCTCCAGCATCGGAGCCGTCTGCTCCTGCTCTTCTCCCAGTCCCTCTCCCGGGCGGGTCCAATTAAGCCCTGTCACCGCGCAGATCCTTCCGGCAGAAGCCTCCCGCGCCAGTTCGTATTTGTCTCCGGTATAAATCCGAATCTGATTCACTTTCTCTTCCCAGGCTGTGTCCGCCCCGCCTCCCCCTGGCTTTTTCCCTTTCAAAAGCTCCTTTACTTTTAAGCTCCCTCCAGTTATTTTCATGTGGGTCAGACGCATTCCGGCAGCGTCTCTGGATACTTTAAAAACTCTTGCCCCAAACGCTTCCGGATAAGCTCCCGGTTCTATATAGCGTTCCAGTCCCTGCAGAAAGCATTTCACACCCTGAAACTTTAAGGCGGAACCAAAATAGCAGGGGAATACGCTCCGCATCCGAATCAGCCGGAAAAGCGTTTTCTCCGAAAGCGTATCCGTCTCCAGATATTCTTCCAGCGCGTCCTCATCCGTTACTGCCATAGCTTCCAACTCCCCGGACTGAAAGCCGCTGTCCTTTTCTCTGCTCTCTTCTGCGTTTCCATCCCATGTTCCAAAGGAAACGCAGGCCTCGGACAACTGCTCCCTAAGCTCTGCCATCAGCTTTGCTTCCTGGGTACCCTCCATATCCATTTTATTAATAAAAAGAAATACCGGAATCTGATACCGCTCCAGCAGACGCCATAGCGTACGGGTATGCCCCTGCACCCCGTCCGCACCATTAATCACTAGAATCCCATAATCTAGAACCTGCAGCGTACGTTCCATCTCTGCCGAAAAATCCACATGCCCAGGCGTATCCAGCAGGGTAACCGACTTATCACCTAGTACAAATTCTGCCTGGCTGGAAAAAATCGTAATCCCACGGCTCTGTTCCAGCTCGTGGGTATCTAAGCACGCGTTCCCGTGGTCTACTCTGCCCGGTTTGCGGATTCGCCCGGTTTCGTAAAGAATTGCCTCGGACAGCGTTGTCTTTCCTGCGTCTACATGGGCCAGAACTCCTATACAGATATGTTCCCGCATGTTTCCTCTCAATTTATCCTCTTTATTGTTTTCAGACGTATCTCCCATAGAAAATACCCCTTTCTGCACTATGATAATTAACCATTATCATATCACAGAAAAAGGTATCCGTCGATAAATCTTCTCCTTTTGGATGGAACCAGTTAATTTCTATACCCAAAAGCCGCCTAGCCATATATCGTATTTTATGGTCATTCTAATGAACTACCCCGCAGCAAGCTGCGGGGTATCTAAGGTCGCAACCTCTACATAT
>CAJURK010000026.1 GCA_910588745.1 uncultured Dorea sp.
TGAGAAAGTGTCTTGTGCGTTATTTTATTTTTCAAAAAGTTGTAAAGTGGTGTAACCCACATCACATCCATTTAACAGCTACTTCTTATCACCAGGGAAGCCTGCAGTACTTTTGAAATACCCGCCAGTTGTTTATTCCCCTCAATCGCCTCCAGAATCAGGTGAATCGCGTGTATCCCTAATTCTTTCGTAGGATTCTCTACCGTCGTCAGCTTCGGAAAAATAAAATTAGAAAAGTAAATATTATCATATCCGACAATTCCCATATCCCGGGGAACCTTCAGCTTATGCGTCTTTAAGGCTTCCATCGCCCCCCAGGCCATAATGTCGCTTCCCACAAAAGCCGCGTACCGCTCGTCACGGTTCCAGTCTGTGGCCAGAAATTGTTCCATAATCGCATATCCGGAATCAAACGAAAAATCCCCAAAATAAATCCGGCAGTCTTCCTTCTTATATCCTCCTCTTTGAAGTCCAAAGATAAAGCCGTCCAGCCTTTTCCTTGCATTGGGGATCTCATCTATGGAACCCATAAAGCAAAGAAACTTCCGGTACTTCTTCTTCACAAAATAGCTGGCCACCGCTTCCGCTCCCAAAAAATTATCCGCATATACGAACGCCATATTATTGTTTGCCGGAAACGCCGGCCTGTCCACGATAACCATCGGCATTCCTTCGTATTCGTTCAAAGCTTCTTCCCGCATCTTCGGCGCTATATTGATTACTCCATCTACGCCGTTCACGAGAAAGCTGTCCAACAGGCGCTTCTCTTCCCCGGCATCGTCATTGGATATGCACAGTTCAATCTGGTAACCGCCCCGGTTCGCCGCCTCGTGAATATACTTCACGATCTCGCTAAAGAAGGGGTTCGTAATATCCGGCACGTGTACACCGATCCGGTATGACTTATTAATCTTCAAACTCCGGGCATATGTATTCGGACTGTAATTCGTCTCTTTGATCACATCCAACACCCTCTGGCTCAATTCAGGGCTGACATACTTCTTCTTCGTCAGAACATTTGAAACTGTCGCTGTAGAGACCTGCGCCCTGCTGGCAATATCCTTAATCGTCATTTTCATCTTGGCACCACATTCCAGTTATCAGTTAATCGTTTAAATTATATACAACTTAACATGAATTCATATTTTTGTCAATATATTTTTCCTAATATACTGAAAACTTAATGTTCTATCCGCGTCCAACCGCCAACATGCGGACGAACTATACCGAATCTGTTTCCGCAAAAATACCTATCGCACAGCGCCCTTTCCCACGTAATTATACGCCTAAACGCCATATGATAGGTATTGATAATTCATTTATTTTACTATTACCTGGATAATCGTAATTACCGCGCAGATAAAAACCAACATAGCGTTTAATTCCACTAAAATTTTCAAAATCCTATGTTCTGTCTTTCTACCCACAAACAATATATCAGAGTTTATCAACGTAAGAGCCAGTATCATAATGGAATAATTGGACATATTCCTGTCGTTCCCACGATATAATGCATAAAAATATCCAACCCAAAAAAGAGCCAGGGCCGTCATTGTTATGATCTGGAATATTCTGGTATTTTTTTGTTTCGTTTCTTCATTTTTCGTGCAATCTTCTGCAAACTGTTTTTCTGTCATGATTCAAATCCTCTTTCTATCTAAAAATTACGGGCTGCAAAAACTATTCTTTAAAAATCCAAAGCATCAGAACCGAAACGGCAAGAGCAATAAAAGCTGCGGCCGCTGTCATCAGGATTTTCTGATAGGGGCGCTTTCCTTCCTCCTTCGCTTTTGCAATCTCATCCAGTCCTTCTCCTCCCATGAAAGCTATGATCTCCTTATAAGTCTGGATATCGAAGGCCTTCTTCATCTTTTCGACCTTGGACGCATAGAAGCCGGTGACGCTCACCAGCATTACCCATACGGCAATCCCTAAATTGTCCAGATAATGCAGCAGCGGAACCGGCGTCAATAGCGTAGCCAGCATTAACGCCGAAAAAATAAAACTGTCCATTTCAAACTGCTGCCTGTCCTGCTGTCTGATTTCTACTTTCATTTTCTCCACATCTCCTTTGATCAGAATATCGACAGAGACTTGAAAGACTTCACTTAGGCGAAGCAGACTGTTGATATCCGGATAATTTTTATCATTCTCCCAATTCGATACCGTCTGTCTGGAAACATATATCTTTTCAGCCAACGCCTCCTGCGAGAGACTAAGTTCACCCCGATATTTTTTAATCTGCTTTCCCAACTCCATCTTTTTCTGTCTCCTTTGCACGCTATTCTAACCAAGCCTATGGACTTCGTCAATCAAATGTCTTTGACTTTCCCGTATTTTTCGGTGTCAAAAGTCTTTGACACCCCCCTAAATTACACGAAATGGGCTCTATACAGCCGCCCAACTACAGATTCTCTGTATATCTGCAGTCCGGATAACCGCTGCATCCCAAAAATTCACCAAATCTGCCATTCCGCTTTTTCATAAGCAGACCGCACTTCGGACATTTCTTTCCGTCTGCCTCTGAAACAAAAGATACCGGCTCTTTCCCCAACTTTTCAAATACCTGCTGATTCATGACGCAATCCGCAAGCGCCCGGTGCGCCCCTGCCGCCGAAATACGGTAATGCCCAGCCAAGTCTGTAAGTTTATAATTTTTTAATTGCGGCAGGCGCTGCCTCGCCAATACCAGCGTATCGATATAATCATTGGTAAATACCTTTCCCCAATATGCTTTCGCATCCCGCTGGATAAACTTCATATCAAAAGTATGTATGTTATGTCCTGCCAGAATCATATCCCCAGCAAAGGCGTCAAAAGCAGCCAAAGCACGTTCAAACACAGGCGCATCCTTCACCATACCGTCCGTGATATGGTTCACCTGCGACGCACGGAACGGGATTTTCATCTCGGGATTGACCAGGGTAGAAAATTGATCCTCCACCCTGCCTTTTAATACCTTGACAGCGGAAATCTCTATTACCCGATCTGTTATGCAGCTAATTCCTGTGGTTTCCAAATCAAAAACCACATAATCTTCCGTATAGTTATCTAAACGTTTTCCTTTTGTATCTCCAAGCATGTTATCTCCTTTATCTTTCCTTTGCATTCTTTTAGAACCTGCAGATTTTTATGGCGGTATCTTTTGATTTCTTTTCCTTCATTTCTTCATTATACCGAATCTCCAAGCAAAAATCACCCGCTATTTCTTGAAAACTCTGTCATCATGAAAGAACGTCATGAAAATAATACGAGCGTAAATGCAACAGACGCCAAAAGAAAACGAGACCTCATAAGAAGTCCCGTTTTGCCATACTGTATCAATTTATCAAATAGCAGCTTCGCTCCATTCCCGGCTGCCCAAACAGGCAGGAGGGCATTCTCTTAAGCCATTTCGCGCTATACCAGCGCAACCGTATCCCTTGCAATCGCAAGCTCTTCATTGGTAGGCACTACCATAACCTTCACCTTTGAATCCGGCGTGGAAATCGTAATCTCCTCTCCGCGCTTTGCGTTTGCTTCCTTGTCAATCTCAATGCCAAGGTATCCAAGATACTTACATACGCCTTCTCTTACATTCCCCGCGTTCTCGCCAATACCCGCTGTAAAAGCTATTACATCAACGCCGTTCATTGCCGCCGTATAAGCGCCTACATATTTTGCCACCCGGTAAATAAACACCTCCAGCGCGATCTTTGCCCGATTGTTGCCTTCATCGGCAGCGTTGTCCAAATCGCGGAAATCGCTGGATACGCCGGACACGCCTTCTACGCCGGACTTTTTATTCAGCACGTTCATAAGCCCCGCAATATCAAGCCCTTCCTTCTTAGCAATAAATTCCATAATAGCCGGGTCGATATCGCCGGAGCGGGTTCCCATCACTAAGCCTTCCAACGGCGTCAGACCCATAGACGTATCTACCGACTTGCCGCCTTGTACAGCGCAGATACTGGCGCCGTTGCCAAGATGACATACAACCGTCTTTACTGCGTCGTATGGCTTTCCGGCAAGCTCTGCCGCTCTCTTAGATACAAAACTATGGCTTGTACCATGAAAACCATAGCGTCTTACTTTGTATTTATCATAATATTCGTACGGAAGTCCATACATATACGCCTTCTCCGGCATGGTCTGGTGGAATGCAGTATCAAAAACCGCTACCATTGGCGTACCCGGCATCAGGGACTGACATGCGTTAATCCCGATCAGGTTCGCCGGATTGTGCAGCGGCGCAAGATCGTTGCATTCTTCAATCGCCGCCTTGACCTCGTCGGTAATAATTACAGACTTGGTAAACTTCTCTCCTCCATGTACCACACGGTGTCCTACCGCGCCAATCTCGTCTAAGCTCTTTACTACGCCTGTGTTTGCATCTGTCAGCGCGTCGATGACAAACTGGATCGCCTCTGTATGCGTAGGCATCGCCTTCTCGGACACCGCTTTCTCACCGCCTGCCGGCTGGTATGTCAGCCGTCCGTCTATCCCGATTCTTTCGCAGAGTCCCTTTGCAAGCGCCTGCTCGGATTCTGAGTTGATTAACTGAAATTTTAAAGATGAACTTCCACAATTGATCACTAATACATTCATTGGTCTTTACCTCTTTTACCCTTCTCTTATTTGTCAGCGGCCTGAGCCTGTACTGCTGTAATCGCAACGACTCCAACAATGTCGTCCGCGCTGCATCCCCGGGACAGATCGTTTACCGGAGCCGCAATTCCCTGGGTCATCGGGCCGTAAGCCTCTGCCTTCGCAAGTCTCTGAACCAGTTTGTATCCGATATTTCCTGCGTCAAGATCCGGGAATACCAGTACGTTAGCCTTGCCTGCCACCGGGCTGTCCGGAGCCTTAGATGCCCCCACAGACGGAACGATTGCGGCGTCAAGCTGAAGCTCGCCGTCCACCATAACGCCCTCCGGCGCATTCTCCTTGGCAATCTTGACTGCCTCTACTACCTTATCTACATCCGCATGCTTCGCGCTTCCCATAGAAGAATGCGACAGCATGGCAACCCTTGGCTCATCGCCGACTAAAAGTTTAAAGGACTCTGCAGCGGACAGTGCGATTGCCGCTAATTTCTCAGAATCCGGGTTCTGCTCTAAGCCGCAGTCCGAAAATACAAAGGTTCCGTTCTCACCCATATCGCAGTCTGGCACTACCATTACGAAGAATGAGGATACCAGCTTGGTTCCCGGCTTTGTCTTGAGAATCTGCAGACATGGCCTTAAGGTATCTGCGGTAGAGTGGCACGCCCCGGATACCATACCGTCCGCGTCGCCCATCTTCACCATCATAACGCCGTAATACGTATAGCTCTTAAGCAGCAGTTCCCTTGCCTGCTCTTCTGTCATGCCTTTCTTCTGGCGCAGCTCTACAAGTTTGGCAATATAGCTCTCGGTCTTGTCGCTGGTCGCGGGATCTACGATTACCGCCCCTGAAATATCGAAAGACCCCTTATTCTTTGCGATCTCTTCCTCGCTTCCAATCAGAACCAGCTTCGCAGTGCCTTCTTTCAGGATCTTCTCCGCCGCCTCATAGGTTCTTGCGTCTTCTGTCTCCGGAAGAACGATTGTCTTAATATTTGACTTTGCTTTTGCTTTGATTTCATCTATAAATCCCATGATTTAAAGACTCCTTTCCATTTTTTCTCAGATATTCTTATTATAATACAAAGAAACCCTGCGGACAAGGTTTCTTTCCTGTTAAATTCATATCAAACCGTGGTAGGTTGTATCGTATACCATTCATTCCAAAACCGGAGCCTGCTGCCAAATTATACGAAACGCATATCGCTGCCAAAAAACACTCCACTTTCATCTGGCCGCCTAGTTCCAGAACTTCGCCGTATGTTCTGCTTTCCCCTCGCGCATCATCAGCGCCCCGACGGCTTTTGCCGCGTCCTTTCCCTCAAAAAGTACTGCGTTTACCTGCTCCACAATCGGCATATCTATGCCGTATTTTTTCCCAAGTTTAACGGCCGCCTTGGTGGAGTATACGCCTTCCACCACCATTTTCACCTCGTCCATTGCTTCCTGCATGGTCATCCCCCGCCCGATCAGATAACCTGCTTTCCGGTTGCGGCTGTGTACGCTGGCGCAGGTTACGATCAAATCGCCGACTCCCGTAAGGCCGGTGAAACTCTCAACCGCTCCCCCCATCTTCACTCCAAGCCGGGATATTTCATGAATACCCCTGGTAATCAGCGCCGCCTTCGCATTATCTCCATAACCAAGTCCGTCGGCAATCCCGGCTGCCAGGGCAATCACATTCTTTAAAGAACCGCCTAGTTCCATCCCCAGCATATCCGGACTGGTATATACCCGGAAAAACTCATTCATAAAAAGCCCCTGCAGATATTCCGCCGTTTCCCTTGTAGCCGCTCCGATTACCACGCTGGTAGGCAGCTCTTTTGCCACCTCTTCCGCATGACTTGGTCCGGATAACACAGACACGTCTGCCTGGGGAAGTTCCTCTTCAATCTGCTTAGAAAGCGTCATCAGGGTACTCTCTTCAATTCCCTTCGCCACGTCTACGACAATCTGGCCTTCGGTTATAAAAGGTCGCATCTGTCTTGCCGTAGTTCTAACTGCCGTAGACGGTACCGCCATCACCAGCACGTCTTTTCCTTCAGCCGCGTCCTTGATATCCCAAGTGAATTTCATATCCTCCGGAAGGCGCACGCCCGGAAGCTTACTTTTATGCTCTCTCGTTTCTGCAAGTTCCCTTGCCTCTTCCTCTTTATAGGACCAGACAGTTACCCTGTGTCCGTTTTTATAAAGCAAAAGCGCCAGCGCCGTACCCCAGCTTCCCGCGCCTATTACCCCAATATCAGCCATATCTATATCCTCCATTGATTATTCTTTATGATTTCTTTCCTACGCTTAATTTATTTTCTGTTCCGTTCATAAGCCGCTTAATATTTGCCCTGTGTTTAAAGAATGCCGATATCACCAGAAGAAACGCCACCGCGTATATTTCATACAAAGGTCCGCCCGACACGTTGTAATATCCGGTCTGTCCGAGTACCACCACGGAAATAAAATACAGCACAACGACTACCAGAGAACCTGCGGATACATATTTGGTCCCCGCCACAGTCCCCGCAAAAACTGCAATGCACAGTACGACCGTCCAGCTATTGGTCGTACTTGCAATCAGCCCGGCCGTCACCGCAATCCCCTTTCCGCCTTTAAAGCCCATATAGAAAGGATAATTGTGTCCCAGCACCGCGCCCATCCCGGTATACATCGTAAGCGTCGGCAGAATATCTCTCTGAGAATCCCGGAAAATCACACAGGCCAGAATCACCGCAAAGATACACTTAAAGGCGTCTCCGAAAAACGTAATTGCCCCGGCCTTAATTCCCAGTGTCCGAAGGGCGTTGGTTGCTCCCGCGTTCCCGCTGCCCATCTTTCGGATATCGACCTTCTGGGTTTTTCCATACAGATACCCCGTCTGTATCAAGCCAAATCCGTATCCTATCCCTACACATATCAAACGCTCTAACATTAACGCCCCTTCTCCTTTCTCTCACGGATAAAAAACTTCAGCGATGTCCCCTTAAACCCGAAGGCTTCTCTGATTTTATTCTCTAAATATCTGGTATAGGAAAAATGCATCAGTTCCTTATCATTTACGAAAATAACAAACGTAGGCGGCTTCACCGACACCTGCGTAATATAATAAATCTTTAATCTCTTTCCCTTATCCGAAGGCGGCTGCTGCATTGCCACCGCCTCCATCATAATCTCATTGAGCACGCCGGTAGCTACCCGGAGCGTCTGGTTCTCGATTACCATGTCGATCTTATCAAATAGTTTCGGCAGCCTCTGCCCCGTCTCCGCCGATACATACATAATCTCTGCATAAGGCATGAAAGACAGAATCTGTCTGACCTTGTTCTCATATTCCCGCATGGTTCTGTCGTTTTTTTCAATAGCGTCCCATTTATTTACTACGATAATGACGCCTTTGCCTCTTTCATGGGCAATTCCGGCAATTTTAGCATCCTGTTCGGCGACCCCTTCCGCGGCGTCGATCACTACCAGAACCACATCCGCGCGCTCTACCGCCGTCACCGTCCGGATAATACTGTAACGTTCCAGTTCTTCCTTAATCCTGCTCTTTCTCCTGAGTCCGGCAGTATCAATAAAAACATACTCCCGTCCCTGATGCACGATTTCTGTATCAATTGCGTCTCTTGTGGTTCCCGCCACATCCGATACGATGACCCTCTGCTCCCCAAGCAGCTTATTTATAATCGACGATTTTCCTACGTTTGGTTTCCCAACGATTGCAATTCGCGGACGCTCGTCCTCTTCTTCTTCCTCCGACCGTTCCGGAAAATGCGAAATCACCTCATCCAGCATATCTCCGATTCCCAATCTGGACGCGGCGGATACCGGCGCCGGTTCCCCGATACCCAAATTATAGAACTCATATACATCCGGCATATATTTTTCAAAACTGTCTACCTTGTTCACTACAAGCACCACCGGCTTGCCGGATCTGCGGAGCATGTCCGCCACCTTAGAATCAGCGTCCACCAGCCCTTGCTTTACATCTGTAATAAAAATAATCACATCCGCCGTATCAATGGCAATCTGTGCCTGCTCCCGCATCTGCGACAATATAATATCTTTACTCTCAGGTTCAATACCGCCTGTATCAATTAGTGTAAAATCCCGGTCCAGCCAGTTTACATCCGCATAAATACGGTCTCTTGTAACGCCCGGCGTATCTTTCACAATCGAAATCATCTGTCCCGCCAATCCGTTAAACAGCGTGGACTTACCCACATTCGGCCTACCGACGATAGCCACTACTGGTTTTCCCATAAATTTCCTCCCTTTTTAACATCTGAACAATAACCGCCCAGCGTTACTGTTCGCTCCTCTCGCAGTAACCACCTGGCTACTGTAGTATAACACATTTCTCTCGATATGGTTGACCTTTTTTAGTAAAAAGTGGTATAAATAACATAGAGGCTTTAAAACATATTTATTTTTAGGAGAAACACATGACAAACATTAAGTATTTAGAGCAGGCAGTACCAGTTGCTCCATTAAAGATTGCCGCTTTAGAAAGCTGCAGCGAATTGGGAAAAAAGGTAAACGATCACATTGTCCGATTTCGTAAAGATATGGCGGATTATGAACTGGATTCTCCCCTCTTTTCCTCCTACCGGTCGGACAACTATTTAATCAAATGCAACTGTCCTCGTTTTGGCACCGGTGAAGCAAAGGGATACATTGGGGAGTCTATCCGCGGCAGCGATTTATTCCTTATGGTGGACGTATGCAATTACAGTTTAACCTACACTGTAAGCGGCCAGCCAAATCATATGTCGCCGGACGACCATTATCAAGACTTAAAGCGCATTATTTCTGCCGCAAGAGGCAAAGCGCACCGTCTGACCGTACTGATGCCATTTCTCTACGAAAGCCGTCAGCACAAACGCACAAAAAGGGAATCCTTAGACTGCGCCCTGGCGCTGGAAGAATTAACCAATATGGGAGTTGAGAACATCATTACATTTGACGCTCACGACCCCCGTGTTCAGAACTCTATTCCATTGACGGGATTCGATGATTTCTCACCGCAGTACCAATTTATCAAGGCCCTGCTCCGCGCGGAACCGGATCTAACGATTGACAAAGATCATCTTTTGATCGTCAGTCCGGATGAAGGCGCTATGCACCGCGCCGTCTACATGTCCAATGTTCTCGGCGTCGATATGGGTATGTTCTACAAACGCCGGGATTATTCTACCGTTATCAACGGCAAGAACCCCATCGTTGCGCACGAATTCCTCGGCACAGATATTCGAGGCAAAGATCTGATTATCATTGACGACATGATTTCTTCGGGAGAAAGCATGCTCGATGTAGCCCGTCAGTTAAAAGACCGCGGCGCCGGACGCGTAATCGTATGTACCACCTTCGGATTATTCACGGACGGCTTCGACCGGTTCGACGAATATTACGACAAAGGTTATATTAACCGGGTGATTACCACCAATCTAACCTACCTGCCGCCCGTTGCTTACGAAAAGCCTTACTTTGTGGTAGCGGATATGAGTAAATTCATCGCCCTGATCATAGAATCATTAAACTACGACATGTCAATCAGCAGCGTACTGAATCCAACCGATAAGATACACGCTCTGTTAGAAAAACGCCGGACAAAATAAGGAACCGCGGCAGCGTTAAAAAAGATGCCGAGTCCTCTCTGATCAAGAGAGACTCCGCATCTTTTTTCTTAATTTCCATTTCCTTCAACTTCTCCGCCGTTATTCCCCTCGCCGTCTTCCGTTCCTTCCTCACCGCTTCCTTCTTCTTGGCCTGCGCTCTTCTCATCCCGGCTCTGCGGTTCCTCTGCAAGCACGTCCGCAATGGAGTTATCCCCCAGGAAGGTATTTACATTATACAAAAATAGGATGTCCGTAATGCTGTAACTGCGAATAATATTGTCCACGCTCTCATAAAAATATCTCGGATCCACAATTACAATATTCTGATAATACGGCAGCAAAAACTGCACCATACAATTTGCATACGAATCTTTGAAAAGAAGAAGATTTCTGCGCTCCTTCTGGGTTGTGCTAATGTCAATTCTTGCATGGTTCCCTCCGAAAAATACCGTGTATTTATCTTTTTCCTTCAGGCTCTCGCTGTCATATATGGACGTTGTTTTTTCCCCTTCCTCCACATACATTACAATGTACTCTATATTCAGATCCTTCGGCTCATACACCTGCACAACATCCTTCGATTTGTGGTAGCCGCTTTTCGACGCCAGCGTTCCCTGGAAATCATCCGCAACTGTATAAATGTTATAACTGTCCTCCGGATTCTGAATATTCATTTCCTTCGCCAGCTCTCCGAATGCATAATAAGCACCGAGACTCGTCCAATGATGATCGGTCTTATAGTAAATATCCTCTCCCGCATGCTTCTTTAAAACGCCCGTTACGTCAATCTTCTTAAGAGAATCCCCGGCTATCTCCTCTACTTTTTTTATATCTGCCGCCTGGTCTCTGCTGGGCGCGCCATAGGGCATCTTATCCTTCATAATATAAGCGGCGTTTGGAACCAAACTCATATACACCGGAATTCCAGCATGATTATCCGCAAAGGACGCCATGCTTTTTACATTTCTTTCTACATTTTTCCAGTCCGGCTTGTCCGGCACTTCCATAAGCCAACCTTTTTTTCCAAGGTATACTCCGTTAGATTCCTTTTTTCCCAAAAGCTTGTCCTCATACAATTTCAGGGTAATCCACTGGTTTCGGGCAAAAAACTGGTCGGAAACATACGTTTCAAATTCCGACATATATTTTCCGCTTTTCACAGATTCCCAGGTAAGTTCCGGACGTTTTGCAAGCACTCGGTTCTCCGCCTCCGAAAAACTGCCGTCCTTTTTAACAATATTAATAACAAAAACAAGTATCAGCAAAACCGCAAATATCTTAGCCAGCCGGGAATAAAATATTCTCCACCACTGCTGTGCTTCCCTGCGTTTGTCTCTTCTATCTCTCTCCAGCGCCATTTCTTTTCGCCTCTTTCAAAATCTAAAATACAAAAATGGATTATAAGTCGCATTTACCAAATATGCGGCCGACAGCACAAATATTGCAACATATGCAGCAATTGCAACTCCTAAGCGGCTTCTCCTGCGCTGCATAAAACCAGAGAACTTTTTATAAGTATATGGCACGGAACATATAATTAGAACCAAAAACAGCAAAATATAATTATAAAGATAATATACCGCCGTCGGATTCACCAGTCCCGCCGCTCCAATTCCAAACATCCTTCCGATATATGCGACCGCGCTGCCCATACTGGGCGAGAAGAAAAATACCCACCCGATCATTACCAGCAGCATCGTATAGATATGCCGGATAATCCTCGGAAGCCTTTCCAGTATATCCATAAATAAATATTTTTCCACCATAAGAAGAACTCCGTAGTAGATTCCCCAGAATATGAAGTTCCAGGCAGCCCCATGCCACAACCCTGTTAACATCCATACTACAAACAAATTGCGGATATGCTTCGGCGTACTGACACGGTTGCCGCCCAGCGGAATATACACATATTCCCGGAACCAGGAACCCAGCGAAATATGCCACCTTCTCCAAAATTCCGTGATGCTGGTCGAAGTATACGGATAGTCAAAATTTTTCATAAAATCAAAACCGAACATCCGCCCCAGGCCGATTGCCATATCAGAATATCCGCTGAAGTCAAAATATATCTGAAACGTATACGCCGCGCATCCAATCCATGCCGCCAGTACGGACACCTCGTCCCCCGGCAGCGCCGCGATCGCGTCATAAGCCATACCAATATTGTTGGCCAGAAGAACTTTTTTCCCCAGGCCGCGCAGAAACCACGCCGCTCCGCTCCCAATCTTGGCAAGGCTCACTCTTCGGTCGGAAAGCTGTTCTTCTACATCCGCATACCGAACGATCGGACCCGCAATCAACTGCGGGAACATAGATATATATGTTCCGAAATAGATCAGATTCTTCTGTACTTTGACATTTCCCCAGTATACATCGATGACATAAGAAAGGGTTTGGAACGTATAAAAAGAAATACCGATCGGCAGCGCCAGCGCCCGGTTAGGAATTTCGATCGGAAGGATATGATTCAGATTATCAATTACAAATCCATAATATTTAAAAAAACCCAAAATCAGAAGATTCACCACAACCGACATCAAAAAAACAAACTTTACGCGTCCGTCCCGTCCTTCTTCTCTGTGATAGTCAATTTCAATCCCCGCAATATAATTATACACAATGCTGAAAATCATCAGCACAATATAAACCGGCTCGCCCCATGCATAGAAAATAAGGCTGCTGATGAGAATCACTACGTTCTTTAATTTACCCGGAACGATAAAATATGCCAAAAGTACGATCGGCAAAAATAGAAACACAAAAAATACACTACTGAAAATCATAATCTTTATTCCTACTATAAACTTTTTTGAAATGCTTGATCTGCTGCCTTTGCTTTCTTATCTACAACATATAATATGTAATTTCCTTTTACATCTAATACATGGTCGTTGAGCAGTTTACACTGTTCCGGACCGTATCCCTCAAAACTTTCTAACTGCCGCTCAAGCCGCCCTTGAATTGCAGCCTCTACCGATTCCGACTGAACCGTATCTTTTAGCTTTACAATCAGAAGTTCTTCCACTTCCATGTTCGATCCCGCCACATACAGAGAAACGCCTTCATAATCATTGGCGTTAATCCCAAAAAGACGCTTCACCATCCGGTTATCCGCAGCGGACAGCTTCTCGGTTCCTACTTCTTTTACTACTTTTTCCGTTACATTCTCAAGCTTCGCGTCGCTAATCTCCCCACTGCTCAAGAGTCCTGCAATAAATATAAACAGCAGAATGATCAGCACATATTTCACTCCTACAATACCTTTCATCAGATTCTTCATCACATATCTACCTCGGTCAGCATATTAATTGCCCAAAATTCATAAAAAGCCTTCTGGAAATGTATCCCGTCAATGTCATATAAATCCTTATGGGCTTCATATACTTCCGTATTGTCAATAAACGTTAATCCCTTTTCCTCACACCAGGCTTTTAACGCCGTATTATAATCGGGAATATTTCTCCAGAGTTCGGATTTGGCAAACGCCGGATCCTGGGCGGGGAAAATTGAATTTATATAAATATTCGTATCCGGCAGTTCTTTTTTCAGCGTATTTACCGTTTCGTCATACGCCGTCACATATTCCTCCGCCGTAGGCCAGAGTCCGAGGCTAACGTCGTTCAGCCCGGTACACAAAAACAAGTACGACGGATTCAGCGTTTTCATCTGTTCTAAATACTTCGGTATATCTGCAATGGTATAGCCTGCTTCCGCTATCACTCTCTGATTATCCAGAAATTCATAATATGTAAGTCCAACCGTTCTGGAATCTCCAAAAATCACGTAATCGCTGAACTGCGCCCACACGGACAGCTCACCGCTCTCCATCGCTTTTGCCTGCGCCTCTTTCCTTACTTTCTTGACATCCTCTTCCACCGTCTCTATATTCTTTGCTTCTAACTGCTTTAAATATTCGACGCCCTTTTTTTTCTCTCCCGTATCCGGAGTCCATAACGCAATAATCAGCACAATTGCCAGCGCCGCCAATACAGCCCCGGCTATAATAAGAAGCTTTTTTCGGTTTATTTCCATGATAAAACTCCATTTCTCGACAATTTCCAACTATGAGTATAACGTATATAGCCGCTTTTTTCAAGAAAGAAAAAAAGATTGCGCAAAAGCACAATCTTTCCTGCTATATTTTTTAATAATGCTCAAAGAATACGTTCCCGGCCACGTTTACTCCGGTCACTCCCATCTGCGCCGCATAAGCCGCCGAATAGAAGAAATAACAGTTCAGTACCGCCGAATGTCTGGTTCCGCCAATCACGGCCTGTGCCGCCGAACATGCGGATGCGGACGGTCCTCTTGCAAGGACGCCGTTCAACACTTCATTTCCGGGCGCATAGAATTGATTCTTCTGATAAATAACATCAGGAATACTGTTCGGGAATGAAGGGCTGGCCACACGGTTCATCACAATCGTACCAACGGCCAGCATACCGTCATAGCTTGCTCCGGCCTCGCACTCAAGTACCGCGGCCAGAAGCGCTACATCCGATGTATTCGCCGGAATAGACGAACCGCCGTTCACAGGCCCGCCGGTATTTGTATTTGTATCTGCAGCCCCGTCGGAATTCGTACCTCCGGTATTGTTATTTGCCGGGTTGTCCGCCGCGCTGCTTAAAGAACCGGAAACCTCGTTGTCCTTCGCAACCGCAACAGCAGCCTCGGCCGCCCGCGCACGTTCAAGCTGCGCGCTGTAGTCCGAAAGCTGGCCTGACGTAGAAGAAATCCTTGTAGTCAAGGTATCTTTCTTCTCTGTTAACTCTTCTGCCAGAGTAGTAAGCTCGTCCTGTTTGTTTTCTAAGTTTGCCTGTTTCTCTTCCACATCAGCGCGGACAGCATGCAGCTCGTCCAGCATATTCCTGTCGTACTCGTTGATTGCGGCAACGTATTCGGCGCCGTTCAAAAAATCCGACATATTCTTAGAAGAAAACAAAACGGTAAGGAGCGAGAGGCTCCCCCCCTCATATATAAACTTAATCCGATCCTTCATAGCGTCATACTGTGCGTCTTCATTCAATTTGGCTGCGGCAAGCTGAAGTTTTGTCTGCTCTACTTCCGCCGCCATGGATTCAATCTCCGACGACACTTCGTCAAGTTCTTTGCACAGCGACGCAAGTTCGCTGTTCATGCTGCTCAAGTCTCCCTGTAATCTGGAAGTCTTGCCTTCTAACTCTCCTGCTCCGGGCGCTGCATATACCGAAGTATTCGCAGAAACAATTGTCACGGTACACAAAATACCCATACACAACCGTAATATATGTTTCTTTTTCCAACTATTCATATAGTGCATGTCCTTTCCTTATGTTGATATTAGAGACTTTTCTATTATACAATAGATTTCTTTGTAAAGCAATCTAAGCTGACTATAGTTTACTATCTTTCTTGATATTTGTCAAACTAAAGTTTATGTCAGGTCTTCTCTATCAGCCAAGTACTCTCACACGAAGCACTCCTTGAATTTCCAGCAGATCTTTCGTAACCGTTTTCGGAATATCCGAATCCACGTCGATCATTGTATACGCGTATCCGCCCTTGCTCTTATTTGTCATATCGGCAATATTCATATTATCTTTTGACAAAACATTAGAAAACTGCCCAATCATATTCGGAATATTTTGGTGGAGAATGGTAATCCGTTTATGTTCGCCTGGATCACCCATATCACAATTGGGATAATTAACCGAATTCCGGATATTTCCATACTCCAGATAAGCGCGCATCTCCTTTACGGCCATCTTCGCGCAGTTGTCCTCGGCTTCTTCCGTAGACGCTCCCAGATGCGGGATCACAATCGCGCCTTTTACCCCTACAATCTCCGGCGTAGGAAAATCAGTCACATAATGCTTCACTTTACCCGAAACAAGCGCATCCACAATGTCCTCGCTGTTCACCAGCACATCCCTGGCAAAATTAAGAACAACTACTCCCTGTTTCATCAGGCCAATTGCATTGGCGTCAATCATACCTTTGGTGCTGTCCAACGCGGGAACATGAATCGTAATGTAATCACATTCACTGTAAATCTCATCCACGCTTCTCGCATGACGGATGCTCCTAGAAAGCTTCCACGCAGAATCCACCGATACATATGGATCGTACCCATATACGTCCATTCCAAGATTCGTGGCCGCATTGGCTACCAGTACGCCGATCGCGCCCAGACCGATCACTCCCAGTTTCTTTCCTTCTAACTCGGAACCCGCAAACTGCTTCTTCGCTTTCTCCGCATCCTTTGCAATATCGCCGTCCTCTTCGTTTTCCTGTACCCAGTTGATTCCTCCGATGATATCCCTGGAAGCCAGGAGCATTCCTGCGATCACCAGCTCCTTTACTCCGTTGGCGTTGGCTCCGGGCGTATTGAATACGACGATTCCCTCTTCCGCGCAACGCTCCAGGGGAATATTATTCACCCCGGCTCCGGCTCTTGCAATCACCTTTAAATTCTTTCCGAATTCCATATCGTGAAGGGCGGCGCTCCTTACCAATATCCCGTCTGCTTCTTTCGCGTCGCTGACCGGCACATAATCGTAGGTCAGCTTCCCGAGCCCTACATCGGAAATCGCGTTATAGCAATAATACTTATACATCGTTACAGATTCTCCTCCTCAAATTTCTTCATAAACTCCACAAGCGCCTTTACGCCTTCCATTGGCATGGCATTGTATATACTTGCGCGCATACCGCCTACGGTTCTGTGGCCTTTCAGGTTCACAAGCCCCGCCTCCTGGGACTCTTTCACAAACTTCGCGTCCAGTTCCTCATCGCCTGTTACAAACGGCACGTTCATCAGAGACCGATCTTTCTTCTCCACCGTCCCTTTAAACAGCCTGCTCGTATCCAGAAAATCATAGAGGATCTTCGCCTTTTTCTCGTTATATTCTTTCATTGCCCCAAGGCCGCCTTTGCTTTTCAGCCATTTGAATACCTTTCCACAGATATAAATACCGTAAGCGGGCGGTGTATTATACAGAGAATCCGCATCCGCATGGGTCTTATATTTCAGCATGGTCGGGGTGCCATCTAATACGTCGTCAGTAATCAGATCTTCGCGGATAATCACAATTACGACCCCCGCCGGCCCGATATTTTTCTGTACCCCGCCGTAAATCACGCCGTATCTGGACACGTCCACAGGCTCTGACAAAAAGCAGGAGGACACATCCGACACCAGTACCTTCCCCTTCGTATCGGGAAGTTCCCGATACTTTGTTCCATAAATGGTATTATTTTCACAGATATACACATAGTCTGCATTTTCTGATATCGGAAGATCGGACACATCCGGTATATAAGAAAATGTCCGATCCTCAGAGGAAGCTATTTTATTCGCCTTCCCGTATTTCTGCGCTTCCTGGTAAGCTTTCTTTGCCCATTGACCCGTTACAATATAGTCCGCTTCCCCATGCTTCATCAGATTCATCGGAATCATGGCGAACTGCTGGGAGGCTCCGCCCTGTAAAAACAGTACCTTATAATTGTCCGGGATATGCATCAAGTCCCTCAAATCCGTCTCGGCGGTTTCAATAATTTCCTTATAAGCCTTCGAGCGGTGACTCATTTCCATTACCGACATTCCCGTTCCGTTATAGTTAAGCATCTCTGCCGCCGCCTCTTTCAGTACTTCTTCCGGCAGTACTGCCGGGCCTGCTGAAAAATTGTACACTCTGCCCATCGTTCTATTCCTCCATCTCACATAACTCCATCGCCCAATACATCGCGTTAATTCTGATTACTTTCCGAAGACTCTTTCTCCTTAAGATCCGCCTCGTCAAAAGCTTCGCTGATCGGCGCGCCCGGCGCTACCATCGGCCATACCTTATCATCCGAATCAATCCGGCAGTCAATCACTACCGGTCTCTCCATCTCAAGCGCCTTCGCAAAGGCCTCGTCAAATTCCGCCCTCGACGCAGCGCGGATACCTGAAGCTCCCAACGCCTCTGCAAGCTTCACAAAGTCCACCTTGTCGTTCAGCACTGTTGCCGAATATCTCCGTCCATAGAACAGCGTCTGCCACTGACGTACCATTCCCAGCACATGATTGTTCATTACCACCTGAATCACCGGTATATTATATCTGGCTGCCGTCGCAATCTCATTCATATTCATGCGGAAGCATCCGTCTCCGGCAATATTGACAACCGTCTTCTCCGGCTTTCCCATCTTTGCTCCTAAGGAAGCGCCCAGACCATATCCCATGGTGCCAAGTCCGCCTGAAGTTAAGAGGGTTCTAGGCTCTGCAAATTTATAATACTGGGCGGCCCACATCTGATGCTGCCCTACTTCCGTAACAATCAGCGCGTCTCCCTTTGTCTGACGGTAAATCTCTTCTATCACATAAGGCCCTGTCAATCCTTCCGGCGAATAAGCCAGCGGATATTTTTCTTTGTACTCCTGAATCCTTGCAATCCATTCCGGATGGCTCTGCTGCGTAAGCTTCCGGTTCATCATGGAAAGAGACGTCTTTAGGTCTCCCACAATTCCCTCGTGGATGATGACGTTCTTGTTCATCTCCGCCGCATCCACATCAAACTGGAGGATATTCGCCCGGCTTGCAAACTTCTTCGCGTTGCCGGTTACCCGGTCGCTGAATCTGGCGCCTAAGACAATCAGTAAGTCGCATTCGCTGACTCCATAGTTGGACGCTTTAGTCCCATGCATGCCAAGCATCCCCATATACAACTCGTCTGTTCCGGGGAACGTTCCCTTGCCCATCAGCGAATCCGTAACCGGAGCGTCCACTTTCCTCACAAACTCGCGAATCTCTTTCCACGCCCCGGAGAGTACCCCGCCTCCGCCGATAAAGATAAATGGTTTCTTGGACTTGTCGATCATTCTTACCGCATGGTCAAGCTTTGCTTCACTGATTTTTTTAGACGGCTGAACCGGCTCAATCTTCACCCTTTTGTACTCTGCTTTATTTGCGGTAACATCCTTGGGGATATCTACTAAAACCGGCCCCGGCCTTCCCTTCTTCGCAATCACAAAGGCCTTTCGGATCGTCTCCGCAAGCTGCTTTACATCCTTTACAATATAATTATGCTTGGTAATCGGCATGGTGACTCCCGCAATATCCACTTCCTGAAAACTATCCTTGCCAAGGAGCGATACCCCCACATTGCAGGTGATTGCCACCATAGGAATGGAATCCATATACGCAGTCGCAATGCCGGTAACCAAATTGGTGGCTCCGGGCCCGCTGGTAGCAAAGCATACGCCGACCCTGCCGGTAGCCCTGGCATAGCCGTCCGCCGCATGAGACGCCCCCTGCTCATGGGATGTTAAAATATGCGTAATCTCATCACTGTGTTTATACAACTCATCATACACATTCAGGATCGCCCCGCCGGGATATCCGAAAACGGTATCTACCCCTTGTTCCTTCAGACATTCAATAACAATTTCTGCTCCTGTAAGCTGCATCCTATAACCCTCTCTCACCCATTATTTCTTTGGAATCTCAAGTACCGCGCCCCGGTTGCCTGAAGTAACCATCGCCGCATATCTTGCCAGATATCCTGTCGTCACCTTCGGCTTTCTTGGCTGCCAGTTCTTTCTTCTAACCTCTAATACTTCATCGGAAACATCCAATTCCAGCGACAGTTCCGGTATATTAATCTTAATGATATCGCCTTCTTCTACCAGCGCGATGGGGCCTCCCACCGCCGCCTCCGGCGACACATGGCCAATGGAAGCTCCTCTGGAAGCGCCGCTGAACCGTCCGTCCGTAATCAATGCCACACTAGAGCCAAGGCCCATGCCTGCAATCGCAGAAGTGGGATTTAACATCTCCCGCATGCCAGGGCCTCCCTTCGGTCCCTCGTAGCGGATTACCACCACGTCTCCCGCTACAATTTTACCGCTTTTGATAGCGTCAATCGCATCCTCTTCACACTCAAATACTCTTGCCGGCCCCTCATGCACCAGCATTTCCTCCACTACCGCGGAACGCTTCACAACGCTGCCGTCAGGCGCAAGATTCCCCTTTAACACCGCCAGTCCGCCTGTCTTAGAATATGGATTCTCTACCGGGCGGATCACCTCCGGATTCTGGTTGAAAGCATCTTTTATATTTTCTCCTACGGTCTTTCCGGTAACCGTCATGCAGTCCGTATGTAAAAGCTGCAGCTTATCCAGTTCCTTCATCACCGCGTACACGCCGCCCGCCTCATTTAAGTCTTCCATATAGGTAGGGCCTGCCGGCGCAAGATGACACAGATTCGGCGTCTTTTCACTGATCCCGTTTGCAAAATCAATCTCAAAGTCCATTCCGATCTCGTGGGCAATGGCGGGCAGATGCAGCATACTGTTGGTAGAACACCCCAGCGCCATATCAACAGTCAGCGCATTTAAGACTGCCTTCTCCGTCATAATATCGCTCGGACGGATATCCTTTTCAAGAAGCTCCATCACCTGCATACCGGCTCTTTTCGCAAGACGGATTCGTTCTGAATACACTGCCGGAATGGTTCCGTTTCCTCCGAGTCCCATTCCCAATACCTCTGTCAGACAATTCATACTGTTTGCCGTATACATGCCGGAGCAGGAACCGCAGGTAGGGCAGGTCTTATTTTCAAATTCCAGAAGACCCTCGTCAGATAAAGCGCCCGCCGCATTGGCTCCCACCGCTTCAAACATACTGGAAAGGCTAGTTTTCTTTCCCTGAACCCGGCCTGCCAGCATGGGGCCTCCGCTGACAAATATGGTCGGCACGTTAATTCTTGCCGCAGCCATCAAAAGCCCCGGCACATTCTTATCACAATTGGGTACCATTACCAAAGCGTCAAACTGATGCGCAAGCGCCATGGCCTCTGTAGAATCCGCAATAAGATCTCTGGTAACCAGAGAGTATTTCATGCCGATATGCCCCATGGCAATTCCATCGCACACTGCAATAGCCGGAAATACAATCGGCGTCCCTCCCGCCATAGCAACTCCCTGTTTTACTGCATTCACAATCTTATCCAAATTCATATGCCCCGGAACAATCTCATTATAGGAGCTTACAATGCCCACCAATGGCCGCTCCATCTCTTCCTTTGTCAGACCCAGCGCGTTAAAAAGCGACCTGTGCGGCGCCTGCTGTTTCCCTTTTGTAACTGTATCACTCTTCATCTTTCATCCTCCTCTTGTCCTGCGGCAATTCACAGCCGTCCTTTTTATATAACCGTTTTCCCGATCCTAAGCAGACCGCCGCGGCGCCTACTCAATATAACCGGCGATCAAATCCCCCATCTGAACGGTGCCGACCTGCCGCTTTCCTTCGGACATGATATCAATGGTACGGTACCCTTCCTTCAGCGCTCTTGCCACCGCCGCTTCAATGGCGTCCGCCTCTTTATCCAAATCAAAACTGTACCGGAGCATCATAGCCGCCGAAAGAATCGTAGCGATAGGATTCGCAATCCCTTTTCCGGCAATATCCGGCGCAGAGCCGCCGCTTGGTTCATATAAACCGAACTTCGTCTCATTTAGACTTGCGCTTGCCAGCATTCCAATGGATCCGGTCACCATGCTGGCTTCATCGGAAAGGATATCCCCGAACATATTCTCCGTCAGAATCACATCAAACTGGTTCGGATCTTTTACAAGCTGCATAGCGCAGTTATCTACCAGCATATGTTCTAACGCAACCTCCGGATACTCCTCCGCCACCTGTTCGACAACTTTCCTCCACAGCCTGGAAGAATCCAGAACATTTGCTTTATCCACGCTGGTTACTTTCTTTCTGCGCTTCATGGCTATGTCAAATCCACGCTTTGCAATACGTCTGATTTCATTTTCATTATAGCAGAGGGAATCCGTTGCCGTCAGGACTCCATTTTCTTCCACTGTCTTTCTCTCCCCGAAATACAGTCCTCCCGTCAGTTCTCTCATAATCATCATATCAAAGCCGCCTTCGGTAATCTCCTCTTTCAGCGGACAGGCTTCCTTTAATTCTTCATAAAGAATAGCCGGACGCAGATTGGCAAACAGGTTCAATTCTTTCCGAATCTTAAGCAGCCCGGCTTCCGGTCTTTTGGAAGGATCTAACTGATACCAGGGCGATGTTTTCGCATCCCCGCCGATGGAACCCATCAGTACTGCCTGGCAGGATTTCGCACGTGCAATCGTCTCGTCTGTAAGAGGAATCCCGTGTACGTCAATGGACGCTCCTCCCATCAAAAGCTGCTCATAGCTGCAGCTATGTCCGTAAACCAAAGCCGCTTTATCCAAAATCTTCATTGCTTCCGTCACAATTTCCGGTCCAATACCGTCGCCTTTAATCACACCAATCTTTAAATTCATAAGATTCTTCCTTTCTGCATTCTGTTTCGCTCCATATCGGTTTTACTCTTCGCAAATGCCTACCTCCATTACGCTTCGCTCCATGCCGGTATGCGTTTCACTCATATAGTCTGTAAGAAAAGCTCCAACCTGCCTGCAAGCAGTCATTTGAAGCTTTTCTTACAGACTGCATTCGCTGTTATCGTTTATCTTATCGCATTTTTCTGTTGCTTTCAAGACTTCATTGGGGAAAAATGCAAAAAATTAGAGCGTCCTCTGTTTTAGAAAGAACGCTCAGCCTTATCTCATTTACCGCCCGATTACTCAGCCGCCGGTTTCTCAACCTGGGAAATCGCCGCCTTCTGCATCGGAATACGGCAGTTTTTATTGCTTCCGAATTCAACGATTACGTCTTCATCCGTAATATCGATCACGACGCCGTAAAACCCGCTGGTAGTAAGTACGGTATCGCCAACCTCTAAGTCGGCAATCATTGCCGCAACCCTTTTCTGCTCCTTCTTCTGCGGCCGCATCAGAATCCAATAAAATCCTCCGATAACCACCGCATATAAAGCAATGATACCAAGTCCGCCGCCAAAACCTCCTGCTGCTAAAGAAAACATATCTTATTCCTCCTAATTACATACTGTTCCTTATTTCTTTTCTAGACACTAATGGTATCATACACAATTTCTGCTGATTCAGCAAGAGTTTTTTCGATTCTTTATTCTTTTATCAATGATACGGCCATAGCCCAAAATATATCTTCCCCGCGCTACCGGCTCAATCCATTCAGCGTTTCTTTTTTGAATTCACTGTAATTTCCCGCCTCAATCGCCGTCCGTATATCCTCCATCAAGTGATTATAAAAATACAGATTATGCAATACGCACAGCCGCATCCCCAGCATTTCTTTCGCCTTTAACAAATGTCTGATATAGGCTCTGGAATAACTCCTGCATGCGGGGCAGCCGCAGCCTTCCTCGATAGGGTTTTCATCCAATTCATATTTTGCATTGAATAAATTGAGTTTCCCCTGCCTGGTGTAAACATGTCCATGCCTTCCGTTTCTGCTGGGATATACGCAGTCAAAAAAATCCACGCCCCGATCTACCGCCTCCAGAATATTAGCGGGAGTCCCCACCCCCATCAAGTAAACCGGTTTATTTTCCGGAAGATATGGAACAACCGCATCCAGAATCCGGTACATTTCCTCATGAGATTCCCCTACAGCCAGGCCGCCTACCGCATAACCATCCAAATCCAGTTCGGCAATCTCCTTCGCATGCCGCACCCGGATATCTTCGTAGATACCTCCCTGGTTGATACCGAACAGCATCTGCCGCCGGTTAATAGTATGTCCCAAACCGTTCAGCCTGTCCATCTCTTTTTTACATCGGTAAAGCCATCTGGTAGTACGGTCAACGGATTTCTGCATATATTCCCTGTCCGCAACGCTTGAAGGGCACTCGTCAAACGCCATGGCAATCGTGGACGCAAGATTGGACTGGATCTGCATACTTTCCTCCGGTCCCATAAAAATTTTCCGTCCGTCGATATGAGATTGAAAATACACCCCTTCTTCCTTAATCTTCCTAAGCCCAGCCAGTGAAAAAACTTGAAATCCCCCGGAATCCGTAAGAATCGGCTTATCCCACACCATAAACTTATGCAGTCCGCCTAGTTTTTTCACCACCGTATCCCCCGGGCGCACATGAAGGTGATAGGTATTCGAGAGTTCCACCTGCGTTCCGATCTCCTGCAGATCCTCCGTCGATACCGCTCCCTTAATAGCGGCTGCCGTACCTACATTCATAAATACCGGCGTTTCAATCGTCCCATGCACCGTATGAAGCTTCCCTCTCTTTGCCTTCCCGTCTTTTTTTATCAATTCATACATACAAACAAAAACGCCCCGGCAGCCCCGCCGAGGCGCATCTCCTTTCATTAATAATGACATACTACCGGAATTCCAGCTTCAATATAACCATAAAGTTCCGCGGCAGCATCCGACGGCATATTTACACAGCCATGAGAACCGTAAGTCTGGTACCTAGAACCTCCGAAAGCAGACTGCCAGGTTGCATCATGAAAACCGATCCCTCCGTTAAAAGGCATCCAGTAAGATACCGGCGACTCATATTCGTAACTTCCATCCGGCATCTTTTTCCCCCGAAGAACCTGATCCCTGGCTTTATAGGCAAGCATATATACCCCCTGAGGAGTCGCATGCCCCTTATTCGGATTACCGGTAACTATATCCGACTGCAGCACGCACTGACCGTCTTTAAAATAAAACATATGCTGATTAGAAAGATCCACTTCCGCGTAAGTATTCCCAAAGTCATTTCCCTCGTGGGTCGCTCCCCGCCTTACATAATTCGGCTCTCTCGTAACGGTCTCTCCGTTCTGAATATTGGCTGTCAGAGTATTGTACTCCGCCTCCTGATCAATCTGCCATCCATAACTGCCGCCTTCTACCTGAACCGTATTGCCAAAACCGGTCGTAAAATCTCTAGGCCGGCCATAAGTATCATACTTCTCCGCCAAACCGGCAATATAACCTTTTACCGCCTCCTGGTTAAATGTAACCTGCATATTTTCATCCACATGAATCCACTGTGAAATTACGGTAGCATCCACCACTTCTGTATAAGGTGTGAAATCCAGAGTAATATTAGCCCCCAGATAGCTGTTCATAGCATCTCTTGCCTGCGCCACCTCCGGAGACTCCGCAGTATATTTCGGAGGAATATAACATTCGGACTCTTTTAGGTCAAGCTCTGGGAGAAAACCGCTGATCGATTCATTTACCGCCTGCACGAATCTTTCATTATTGATCTGAGTCCCAATCTCTTCCTCTTTAATCTCAAACTGCGTTTCCTTAAATTCCGGTTTCGCCGACACCGAAGGAGTCTGTTCTTCAGTCTTCATACAGGTAAGCTGGCTTATAACTTTCGCAAGCTGTTCTTTGTCGTACTCTACTCCTACAGACGCCTCAATCTCAGAAGGCTGCCAGAACGCGGTCACCCACAGAAACGGATTCTGTTTTTCAAGAAGCTTTTTCACAGAATGATCCCTTACATATTTTAAAGAAATATCGGTTCCGTTGATATATTCTTTTTTCCCTCCCAATTCAACAAGCATAAGACTGTATCCCGCCACTTCGCCGGCCATATGGTCTTGTACCTGTTCGACTGTATTCATAGAAACATCTGTCCCGTTAATTTTTGTATTATAATAAAAATGGCTGTAAAAATACGCCGACGCTCCCAAATATGCCGCCGCAACCACGCCTATAAATAAAAACAATCCCATTAGAATACGTTTTCTCCGGCGATGCTTCTTAAGAGCGATTTCTGCCTCCGTAGGTTCCTTGTCTTCCTCGTCATCCAGATCTATTTTCACTGTCTCATCCTCTTCAAGTTCTTCCAGGACGTCTTCCGCCCCGTTATCATCCTCTTCAGGAACGGTATTGGCTTCGCTTTTTGTATCATCTAACTTTTCCGATTCGTCCTCTTCCTCATCGGCGCTTCCCGAAGCTTCCGATTTTGCAGCATTGCCTTTAGTTTCGTTCGGCGCTTTTTCATCTTCCGCCCTCTCCGGCTCATCCGTTCTGCTTTTTCCCCCCACGTTTCCGGAATCCTCAGATTCCTTTTGTTCACCGCTATGGTCTGATTTTTCCGTATGTTCCAGAGATTCTTCTCTTCTATCAGCTTCTTTCTCTGCTGGCATTTCCTCAGCCTCGTCACGTTCTTCATCAGCACGCTCCCCGTCTGATTCCGGCTCGTGAAAACCATCCTCTTCCGGATACTCCTCATATTCCCCTGATTCATCATCATAATCAGCCACATCCTCAAAGAGTTCGTCATTACTGATGATTTGGAATTCATCCTCAGGCACAGACTGAGACTTACGGCCAAAAAAAGATTTTTTGCTGTGTTCTTTCTTTTTCATCTATTCTGCTCCTCACAAATATCTAAACACAAATCAATTATAATACGATAAAAGTAAAAAGTACAGCAAAAATTGCCTTTTTACGACGGTTTATGATTACCGCCTGTATGCAGACCCACAGAATGCCGTACACTGTAATTGTATGCGGCTTTATTATATATCATCCCTCCAGTACCGCTAAAAACTGACTGGAATACTGCGAATTTGCCTTTTTTCAGGAGTTATTATATAATGGTCAATATTCTTAAAACAAAGAAAACAGACAGAAACTATCATTCGCGACAGGAAAGTCCGAAAACCAACGCCATACCGGCATGATAGAAAGGAGACAAAAAACTATGGCAGGTTCAGTTTATGGTACTCTTTTTCAGATTTCTACCTGGGGGGAATCCCATGGTCCGGGCGTCGGCGTCACAATCGACGGCTGCCCGGCAGGACTGTCTCTTTCAGAAATCGATATCCAGAAGTTCTTAGACCGAAGAAAACCAGGGCAGAACAAATTTACTACAAAACGAAAAGAAAACGATACGGCGCAAATCCTTTCCGGCGTATTTGAAGGACGCACCACCGGAACGCCCATTTCCATTCTGGTAGAAAATCAGAACCAGAAATCCAGGGATTACAATAATATTATGGATATTTACCGCCCCGGACACGCAGACTACACCTTCGATGCGAAATACGGAATCCGCGATTACCGAGGCGGAGGACGTTCCTCCGGGCGGGAAACCATCGGCCGTGTAGCCGCAGGCGCCGTGGCCTCAAAACTCCTAAACCGTCTCGGCATTTCCATTACGGCCTACGCCAAATCCATCGGTCCCATAACCGTACCGGAAGCAGAATACAATTATGCCGCCATCCGCCAAAACAGCCTTTATATGCCAAATAACGACTGCGCCGCACAGGCTTCTGCGTATCTGGAATCCCGCGCGGCAAATCAAGACTCCTCCGGCGGAATTATCGAATGTGTTGTATCCGGAATGCCGGCCGGGATCGGAGAACCCGTCTTTGATAAACTTGACGCCAATCTGGCAAAAGCAATTATGTCCATCGGTTCTGTAAAAGGCGTGGAGATCGGCGACGGTTTTCGGGCGGCGGCATCCTCCGGCAGCGCCAACAACGATTCTTTCTATATGAAAGAAAATACCGTACGCAAGAAATCCAACCATTCCGGCGGAATTTTAGGCGGACTAAGCGACGGAAGCCCGATTATCTTAAGAGCCGCCGTCAAACCAACTCCTTCCATTGCCAGGCTCCAGGAAACCGTGAACAGAATGGGCGAATCTGTTTCCCTATCCGTTCATGGACGCCACGATCCTGTTATTGTCCCCAGAGCCGTCGTGATCGTAGAATCCATGACCGCCTTAACTCTCATCGACATGCTGCTGATAAATATGTGTTCCCGGCTGGACGGCGTGATCGACTTCTACAAATAAAGAGGGTTGCTGCAAATACTCATATACAATTATGGTTCATTTCTTTGAATCTTGAATCCATATTTTGTGTATAACGGGTATTTGCAGCAACCCCTCTATCTTTTCTCCTACACGCTTCTCACTTCCAGCGCTATACGCCTTCTGCGTCTGCGTTCCCTTTCTTTTTTCTTCCGTTCCCTGCGAATCCGAAGCACATAGGCATAGACGCTTAAAAATACCAGCAAAAATGTCATCGTCATTATCACAAACGTCAGCATGAATTTAGCCGGAAGCACTATCTCTTTATCTGTCAGCTTTATCTTTACTGAATGAAAAACCGCCGATATTTTCAAGCCAGCCCCTTTAGATTGGCCTCCAGGCCCTCTCACCGCAGCCGCAATCGGACTGTTCAAAGGTTTAAAAGCCGGAAAATCCATATAATGGTACGGAACCTGCGTCTCATATAAACGCACCTTGCTCCCTTCCCCTTCTGTCTCTACATTGACTACCGCAAGAAACAAACCCGGGCCAAGCTTACACAGGGACTCCGGCTCATCCGCCCTCACTCCGCTGAATCCGAAATCAAGCGGCTCCGCCGCCACCATCTCTCTTCTGGATATGGAATACATATGGATAAAATCGCCGATACCCATTCCCAGCGTCAATGGAAAATTGATAATATAATCTCCGCACACTGTTAAATCCTGAAAATTATCTCCCTCGGCCGTATGGGCATACTCGCCCAGATCTTCTACTACCATAAAATTCTCATCTAAAATCTTAAAACTATAACCCCCGTCTGTATTCGTCTGAACGACATACTGGTTACGGTTTTCCAAGTAATCTATTCCGAGAATATTATAATCATCACTAATCTTAATTGTCCGTTTATAATCCAGGGTATCCGGATCCATTACATAGAGGCAGCCCCTGTTTTCCGCTATCGTATTCGTATAGAGCGCCACATAAATTTCTCTGGTATTCGGATTGTACGCCATTCCGTTACAATGTTCCCATTCATGGTTCTGTACGCGCTTTGCCAGTGTATAAGGCGTTACCGGATTTCCGTTTTCATCCGTATCCCTCTTATAATAAGCGGAAACGACATCCGGCACTTCCGGATTATCCGCCATATTTTCCATAGTAATAACATAATATTCCGTGGCACATATCGACTGTACCACGCCGCCGTGACGCGGCTCTTCGCATACCTGATTCCACTTAAGATCCTTTAACGCATCGTCCCCTGCAATCTCCGCATGTACCTTCACACCGCCGCCCCACAGCAGTATGATAAAAATCAGGAGCCCTCTTATTAATTTACCCCGCATATTTGTTGTTCCCCTGTTTCGCTATTTTCAAGCAGTCCGCCGCTCCCCGCAGGCGCCTATACTTTAAAACATCCTCCCCCTACAAATTCCCTCAGCAGTGAATTTACTGGTATATTTTCGCTTCCGACCCCCACAAAATAATCCAGGAATTTCAAAAGCCTCTTTGCTTCCGGATATTCCGGACAGTCCTTCTCGATTCCAAAAAGCAGAGGTTCCACATAAGCCTTTAATACCGCCAACTCATATATCAGCGAGGAATTAAACATGATATCCGCTTCCTCCTGATATGGAAATATGTTCTCTTCTTCTCCTCTTCTCACAGAACCCCACATAGAAATGGTTTCTTTCGCCGTTCTCCCCCTGGTTCTTGCATCCCTGACCATCCTCCTAAGAAGCCGCCCGTCTGTCGTAGGAATCCGGTTATGTTCATCCACATTTAGCTGGGTTAGGGCGCTGATATAAATTTTAAATTTGTTCTCATCCGGAAGCGACATCGTCATCTTTGGATTCAGGCAGTGGATTCCTTCAATAACAAGCACATCGTTTGGCCCAAGTTTCTTTGCGTCGCCGCCGTACTCCTTATGCCCCGTTTTGAAATTGAAAGAAGGAAGCACCACTTCCTCGCCCGCCAGCAGACGCTTCATGCACTCCTGAAACAGCTCCAAATCCACGGCTTCTATGCACTCAAAATTATAGTCCCCATTCTCATCCCTTGGCGTAAATTCCCGTTCCACAAAGAAATTATCCACTGCAATCGGGTGAGGCGTCATACCGTTGACCTTGAGTTGAATCGACAGCCTGTGAGAAAATGTAGTCTTTCCGGAAGAAGAGGGTCCGGCGATCAGGATAAATTTCACCTCCGGATTAGCAGAAATCCTCTCTGCAATCTCTGCAATTTTCTTCTCCTGAAGCGCTTCTTGTACCAGGATCATATCCAGCGCTCCCCATCTGGTAATCGTATCATTTAGATCTCCCACCGTCTCAATTCCCTGCGTATCTCCCCAGTCTGCAGAGTCCTTTAAGACCCGAAACAGCTTCTTCGCCGGCCGGAACGGCTTAAGTTCCTTTGGATTCTTTTTGACGGGCATCTGAATTACAAAACCCTCGTCATAGGGGTACAGTTCAAAATATCTCAGGCACCCGGTAGATGGAACCATATATCCATAAAAATAGTCCTCAAATTCATTCAGGCTATATATATTTACTTTGGAAACCCTGCGGTAAGCAAACAACTTCTCTTTATCGTACATCCCATGACGGCGGAACAAGGCGATTGCCTCATCCGTATTTACTGAACGCTTTAAGAACGGAATATCCTTCCCGACCAGTTCCCGCATCCGCGCCTTCACCCGTGCAAGAAATCCTGTATCCACATCCGCGCCGTCCACCGTACAATACAACCCGTCTCCCACTGAAAAATGAACTCTCACCTTAATATCCTTTTTATGTTCGCATACATCATAAATTGACTTTACCAAAAGAAGCTTCATACTGCGTATGTAAGTTGCATGTCCGATATGATCCCTTGTGGTAAGAAAACGAAGGGCGCAGTCTCCTTTCAGCGTCTTTGCCAACTCCTGCAGTCTATTGTCCACAAATACCAGGACAATATCATCCTCGTAATCCTTTTGAAATTCTTTTGCGATTTCAAGATAGGGCGTCCCTTTCTGATACTGCTTAACGCAGTCCCCTATCCGAACCTTTACCATTTCCTGTCCCATGTTTTTCTCCTTATCTGCTCTACATGATCTGGAAGGGATGGCTTTCCGGTGCGGCGATTACCTGAATTTCCGGAAATCTGTCCCTAAAAAATTCTGTCATATGTGGGATAAATATCTTTTCAATCCCATAATGTCCTCCGTCGATAACCGACAATCCCCGTGCCACCGCGTCAATTCCTGTATGATGATCCATATCTCCGGTAATCAGCACGTCTGCCTGCGCCAAAACCGCTGGGTTCACCATACTTTTTCCCGCTCCCGGAGAAATTGCGATGCGCTTTATACACCCATTCAGATCGCCGAATACCTTAACATGTTCCAGACAAAATCTCTCCTTCACCTGCTTGCAGCATTCCAAAAGGCTCATGGGAGTTTCTAAATCCACAACTCTTCCTATCCCCTGCGGTTTTTTATCCGCCAAGCCTTCCGGATGAGTCTCCATCAGCGGCCGTCCTCCGGAAAACCCCATTCTCTGTTCCGATAGTTCAGCCATTCCCAGCACATCATAATTGGTATGCATGGCGTAGCAGGCAATATCTTCTTTTATCAAACGGATCAGTCTTCTCCCTGTAAAATCATCCGCCCTGATCTGACGCATACCGGAAAAAATCAGCGGATGATGGGTTACCAGCATGTCCGCGTTTTCTTTTACAGCCTCTTCTATCACCGCATCCACCGCGTCTAACGCCACATAAATCTTTTTCACATCCCTGTCCGGGCTTCCTAAAAGAAACCCCACGTTATCCCATTCCATTGCATAGGAGGCGGGATACGTTTTTTCAATTACATCTATGATTTCTCTGCACAACATCAGTACCGCTCCTTTTTTTCTGCCGCAGGATGCGCTGCGGCACAAAAACATTCTGAAACAGGAAGCTTCCGTCCGCACCGCGCCGTATATGGTTATTTTCCGGTCTCCCGGTCTCCGTAATAGGAAAGTCCCCGATTGATACGGTCTAACTCCTTTTCAATCTCCAGGCATCGATGGTTTACGCTCCCGTTCGTCTTTTTCTCTAGTTCCCGCAGAATCCCCTTCATACGCTGCCGCTCCCGAATCAGAAACCGATGCAGAGCCTTGTCCCTATTATAAAGAAGCTTCCTTCCATAGTAAAGCTCCGGCTCCGAATATTCCGGCTCCCTGCCGTGGCGCAGCTTCATTACGGGATAGAATTTCCCGTTTTCCTCCGCCATTTTCTCTTCCGCCAAACAAAATCCATTCTGGTTCAGATACGCCCTTACCTTATGGATTTCCGACTGAGGCTGCAGGATAAATTCCCTGATATCCGCCGCCAGTTCAGGAGCTTCCTCTAAAATCTTAATCACAAGCCCGCCGCCCATACCCGCGGCAATCATGGTATCGGCTTCTCCTTTTTTCAGCGACTTTAATCCGTCGGAAAGCCTGGTCTCAATCCGGTGCGTCAACCCGTGTTCCCGGATATGCTCCTCGGCCCGATTAAGCGGTCCCTGGTTTATATCCATCGCAATCATATGGGTACAGCGTCCGGTTTCCGCCAGATAAATCGGCACATACCCGTGATCTGTCCCCACATCTGCAACCGACGCTCCCCGTGTCACAAGAGAGGCAACGGCCGAAAGTCTTTGTGATAATTCCATAAGTTCCCGCTTCCCTAATCCAAATAATCCCTAAGCTTTCTGCTGCGGCTTGGATGGCGCAGCTTTCTTAATGCCTTAGCCTCAATCTGTCTGATACGCTCTCTCGTAACGTCAAATTC
Organism: uncultured Dorea sp.; assembly: GCA_910588745.1. Lineage (GTDB taxonomy): Bacteria > Bacillota > Clostridia > Lachnospirales > Lachnospiraceae > Claveliimonas. Next base: position 32,620 of record CAJURK010000026.1, read on the forward strand.
TCTTCCTACTTCTTCCAGCGTCCGGGCGCGGCCGTCGTTCATGCCAAAACGCAGGCGGAGTACTTTCTGCTCTCTCTCTGTCAGCGTATCCAAAACCTCGTCCAACTGTTCCTTTAAAAGCGTAGCCGCCGCTGCCTCCGCCGGCACCGGTACGTTGTCATCCTGAATAAAATCTCCCAGATGACTGTCTTCCTCTTCCCCGATAGGCGTCTCCAACGATACCGGTTCCTGGGAAATCTTTAAAATTTCCCTTACGCGCTCCACGGGCATGTCCAGTTCCTCTGCGATCTCTTCCGGCGTAGGTTCACGCCCCAGTTCCTGCAGGAGCTGCCTGGAAACCCGGATTAATTTATTAATAGTCTCCACCATGTGTACCGGGATCCGAATGGTTCTCGCCTGATCTGCAATCGCTCTGGTAATCGCCTGACGAATCCACCAGGTAGCATAGGTACTGAACTTAAAACCTTTCTGGTAATCGAACTTCTCAACCGCCTTGATCAGTCCTAAATTACCCTCTTGTATCAAATCAAGGAACAGCATTCCACGGCCTACATATCTTTTTGCAATGCTTACTACCAACCTCAGATTTGCTTCGGCAAGACGCTTCTTTGCATCTTCATCCCCGTCAGCCATTCTTCTGGCAAGATCCACTTCTTCCTCCGCCGAAAGCAGCGGTACCTTCCCGATCTCCTTCAGATACATACGCACTGGGTCTTCAATACTGATACCGTCCGGCACGGATAGGTCAATCTTTTCCATATCAACCTCATCCTCGTCCGTCAGCACCACTTCCAGATCGTCGTCCACATCTGCGTCCGCATTAATGCGAAGCACGTCTATTCCGTTCGACTCCAGATATTCAAATACCTTTTCCATCTGATCCGGGTTCAGCTCCATATCTGAGAAAAAGTCGTTGATTTCCTGGATTTCAAGAATACTTTTCTTGTTTTTTCCCATTTTCAGCAGGTCTTTTAACTTTTCCCCAAATTTTACAATGTTTTCTTCCATGTAATGTCCATCCTCTCATTGCTTGTTTATATTTTATCCTTAATTTATAGAAATATGCAGTTCCTTCATGTCCTGCAAGGCGCGTTTGCCCTCCATCAGCCTCTGTAAACCTTCCATATCTGTCGCGTCAAGGCTTTTCGACGCCTCGTCCAGACTGTTCTGCTTAATCCGTACCACCGTTTCTTTCAGCGCCTTTTCCTTTTCCTGCGCCGTAGAAATCTCCGGAAGCCTCGTATGAAACAGTTCTGCTACCCTGCGGTGTTCCTCCTCATCGGTAAAGCGGTTCATAATCTGCGCCGGATTCATCGTTCCCTCCTCCTGCTGCCGGTACAGAAGTTCAGCCACCGTATGGTACAATGGCTCCGTAAAATCTTCCGGTCCGATCACTCCTGCAATCTGCCGAAAAATATTCTCGTCCTCGATCAGCCAGGTCAGAAGTATTCTCTGGGATTTCAGCGCCCCGTCCTCCTTCCTTCTTTCCTTATTTACAGTAGCCTTAGGCCTGGTCACAGGCTTTGCCATCCCGGACTGAAGCGCCGTCTTCACTACCAGTTTCCGCAGTTCTTCCACGTTGACCCGGTAAGCCTTCGCAACCGCCTCAATGTAATTGCTCCGCTCAATCTCTTCCTCAAATTCCGCCAGCCTTCCAGCAGCCGCCCGCAGAAAACCGGTTCTGCCTTCCGGCGACGCCATATCATAATCTTGTTCCAGTATCTTTAGGCTGAACAAAAATCCGTTCCCCGCCTTATGGATTCGTTCCTCAAAAGCCTCCGCCCCCAGATTCTTAATAAATTCATCCGGATCCTTATATGGATCCATCCGAATAACCTTTGCCGTAATGCCCATACTTTTTAGGATTGGAATTGCCCTGAGAGCCGCCCTTGTCCCCGCGTCGTCGCTGTCATACGTCAGGTATACCTGATTCACATACCGCTTAATCAGCGCGGCGTGTCCTTCTGTGAGAGCCGTTCCAAGGGAAGCCACCGCATTGGTGAATCCGGCCTGATGGAGGGCAATCACATCCATATACCCCTCGCAGATCAGAAAATACGGCTTTCTTGAAATTCTGGCGCGGTGCAGGCCGTACAGATTTCTGCTCTTGTCAAACACAGGGGTCTCCGGAGAATTCAGATATTTCGGTTTCCCGTCGCCCATAACCCGTCCGCCGAATCCGATTACCCGGTTATTGGCGTCCATAATCGGAAACATCACCCGATTCCAGAACTTATCATATGCCCCGTGCCTCTCATCCGCCGATATCAGACCCGCCTTCAAAAGAACCTCGTCCGTATATCCTTTCGTCTTCAAATATCGGTACAAATCATCACTGTACTTATTGGAATATCCCAGACCAAAAGCCGTAATCGTCTCATCGCTCAACTTCCTGTCCTTTAAATATGTATATGCCGCTCTTCCCTGCTCCGACTTTAACTGAACATAGAAATACTTCGCCGCCAGCTTATTCACTTCCAAAAGTATTGTCTTTAATTCTGCCTTCTCCTTCGCTTCTTTGGAATATTCTAGTTTCGGCAGCTCTACTCCGGCACGGTCTGCAAGTACTTTTAACGCTTCCTGAAAGGAATAATTCTCATATTCCATCAGGAACGTAAATACATTGCCTCCTGCCCCGCAGCCAAAACAGTAATACATCTGCTTTCCCCTGCTCACAGAAAAAGAAGGGGACTTCTCATTATGAAAAGGACATAGACCAAAATGAGAACTACCTTTCTTCTGAAGCTTCACGTAACCGGATATCACATCTACGATATCATTTTTCAGCCGTACTTCTTCAACCAGTTCTTCTGGATAATACATAAACGACGTATCCTCTTTTCTAATCTCCCAGCCAGGCTCCCGCCTGATCGCTTATTCTTGTCTAAAGGAGTCTCTCTGCCTTTTTTGGAGAAAACATCCCTATATAAAATTAATTCGACAAAACTTCCTGATTTCCTTTAATTTTTCCAAGATTTTGGAATAAAATATTCTTCAAACTTCTGAACTGCATAAGAGTCCGTCATTCCGGCGATATAATCGCAGGCCGCCTGCTCCCTCGAAGACTCATTCTTCTCCATCATCCGGCGGTACTGTTCCGGCATCAGCTCCGGATGCTCCATGTAATAGCCATATAAATTTGTAACCATATGAACCGCCTTAGACTCTTCTCCCTTAGCCGCAGGATTTAAGTAAACATGCTGAAACAGAAAACTCCTAAGCCCGTACATCGCTTTCCAGACTTCATCCGACATCCGGATTTCCGGCTGATTCATACTGTGTATAATTACATCGTGAACCATGGTATCAAGCCGGCCTTTTGAAGAATGCCCCAGCACAGCCGCATACTCTTCCGGTATATCCTTTTCCGTTAGAATCCCTCCCCGGATGGCGTCGTCAATATCGTGATTAATATAGGCAATCTTATCGGAAAGCTGCACCAAACGCCCCTCCAGCGTACGGGGCGTTCCGCCGGACCTATGATTGCGGATTCCATCTCTCACTTCCCAGGTAAGGTTCAGCCCTTCCCCCTGCTTTTCCAGAATTTCTACCACCCGAACGCTCTGCTCATTGTGTCGGAATCCCATAGGACAAATATCATTCAGGGCGTGTTCCCCGGCGTGGCCAAACGGCGTATGACCCAGATCATGCCCCAGAGCAATCGCCTCTACCAAATCCTCATTCAGTTTAAGGGCTTTGGCAATGGTACGTGCGTTCTGGGATACCTCCAGGGTATGAATCAGCCTGGTCCGATAATGATCGCCCATAGGCTGAAGAAAAACCTGCGTCTTTCGTTTTAACCGGCGAAAAGATTTACAGTGGAGGATCCTGTCCCTGTCCCGCTGAAACACCGGACGGATATCGCATTCTTCCTCCTTCCGCTCTCTTCCCCGCGAATCCCTGCTTAGTACTGCATATTTACTTAACATTCCCACTTCACGCAGTTCCAGCTCTTCTCGAATTGTCATAACTCCCTCCTTATACCGCGCTCATTCCGCAATAACTCTTGCTTTTGACGAGCCGCAGTCCCAACTCGTCAACCTCTACATAATATATTACACTTTGATACATAAAATGTAAACAGAACAAAAGCAGATTTCACACAGGACTTTGCACTTGCGTTACTGTCCACTCCGTTCACAGCAACTTTCGCAAATCCATTTAAAATTCGCTTCGCGAATGGGATTTGCTCACACCTGAATCACTTTCTTACGTACTTTGCAGTGAATGCAAAGTACTGTGTGAGCAGTAACGCACTTGCTGCATAATCCGAACAAAAATGATTCAGAAGTGAACGAACCCTTTGGATTGCGCCTATACTTGACATATAGAAAAAGAACCGGAGAACAAATCTCCGGCTCAATTTTACATTACATAATCTCATTTACTGTTCATTTTCAAAATCAATGATTCTTTGCACCTTATCCACAGACCTGCAGTTCGGATCCCATTCTACAGACAGATACTCTCTCACCAACTCTTTGGCAAGATTAATTCCAATCACTTGGGACCCCATCGTAATCACATTGGCATGATTGGACAATTCTGCTCTCTGAGCCTGATATACATCGTGAATGCAGGCCGCATAAGCGCCCTTTACCTTATTCGCCGCAATCGACACGCCAATACCGGTTCCGCATACCACGATGCCCCTGTCGTACTCCTTTGACGCGACTGCTTTGGCAACTTCAATCGCTGTATTGGCATAAATCGGATCCTCGCTTCCAAAATCTCCGGTTTCATGGCCGAGTCCTTTCACAAACTCCATAAGCTGCAGTTTAAACTCCTGTGCGTTGGGATCGCATCCAAATGCTATTTTCATCCTTACATCCTCCTTCTATTTTTATATTCATATGAATGAAAATCTTTCGCTCATCGTCTTATTCCAAGACTGTCTCACAAATAATTTCTCATTTCTCCAAGAGAATCAAAAATACAGGTCGGCTCTATATCCGATTCCGCCACCGTCTGCATATCCGCCTCCCCGGTCAGCACCAGAAAGCCTTTTGCTCCATTCTTTACTCCCGTCGCTACGTCGGTATACAAACGGTCTCCCACAAAAGCCATTTCCGACGGAGCGTAACCCGTTATTTCCGTAATCATCTCCACCGTTTCTTTCCACGGCTTCCCAAGAAATCTGGGCTTCACTCCGGTAGAATCGGTAATCAAACTGCACATAGCGCCGCAGTCCGGCATAAATCCATACTCTGTCGGGCAATTTGTGTCCATATGCGTAGCAATAAACGGAACGCCGTTTCTCACATAATGGCAGATTCGATCTAATTTATGGTAAGTCAGCGTTGTGTCAAAGCTCTGCACCGCCACATCCGGATTATCTTCCACCAGCCGGATTCCCTTCGCTCTCCAGTTTTCTTCCAAAACCGGAGTTCCGTTCAGATAAACCCCTGCTTCCGGATAATTCACCTTCAAAAACTCTGCGCACACATCTCCTGCTGTCACAACCCGGTTCTCTTCCACGTCCAACCCCAGTTTGTGCAGCTTCTCCACATATACCGAGGGTACTTTAGACGCGTTATTGGTAAAAAATATGTACTCTCTTTCTTCAGAGCCTTCCACCTGGCGGATAAAATCAAGCGCTCCCTCAATCAGCCTGTCTCCTAAATATACCGTACCGTCCATATCCAAAACAAATAATTTCACACCGTTTAACGCTTCTTCTTTTTTTAGCATAATCTTTTCCTCTATCCGTAGATTTCCTTCGTAATTTTCTCTGCTATCTCTTCTAAACGGCCTTGTTCCTTCGCAAACTGCATGACCGAATATCTTGGCCTGACGCTGTAGCCTTTCAGCAGGCTCTCATGGAACAATTCTCTCGAAATCCCGATATCTTTCGGCCTCACCGGCGCTCCCCCTCTTGCAAGAAGCCGCTCAATTTCTTCATGCGACGGGCATTTTTCTTTCGTCCCTTCTGGCAGAATATCCTCAAGTTCCTCGAAAAACCTGGCAACCACAGGTGTTGCGACCCCCACCTGAATACCGTGATGGTTCGGGTTCTTCCCTCTTGCAATAAAATCCATTTCCCAGAAATGGGACAGCATATGCTCCGCTCCCGACGCTGGTCTTGATATATTAACCAGAGCCATCGCTACTCCCGTTAGAGTCAGCGCCTCCATCAGCGCTCCCAAAGAGTTTGCATCCCGGGCTTTTAATCCCTCTGCCCTCGAAAAACACGCGTCCAGCGCCTTCTGCACCAGGGTTACGCAGGTATCGCACCGATAATCGCCGTTCGCCTTCACCGCCAAATCCCAGTCAGCCAGAGCCGTAATCTTTCCAATTACGTCGCCGTAACCGGCCTGAATCAGATCCTGAGGAGCTGTCTGCAGAATGTCCGTATCCCCAATCAGTCCATAAGTCAGGTGCGCAACCGGCGAATACTTATACCCATGCGAGATAATCGGCGCTCCGTCCGCGACATAGCCGTCCATGGACGGCGCTGTCGCTACAATAATATACGGCAGCTTCGTGCGGGAAGTCACAAATTTAACCGAATCATTGAGGACGCCGGATCCCACCGCTATCATCAGCTTCACATCCAAATCCTGCTCCTGAAGGATTCTCCCCAACGTCTTTTCATCAGGAAGAAGAATGTCTCCGCCCACATCGAACAGCAGCTCCTTCACTTGAAAACCATGATTTTTCAATAGTTCTGCCGCTTTCTTTCCCGCCACCCGGTAGGTATTATTATCAAATACCATCAGGATCTTTCCATCCTTAAATGGCTCCGCCATCCTGGGCAGTTCTTCTATAGCGCCTTTCCCGATTGCCATGTCGTGAACGCTGAAATTATGGCGGCGCCCGCAGGAACAGTCAAATTCTGTACGCGGCATCTCATTGATCGTCATGTTTAAAATCTCATTCATCGTGATTTCCTCCTATTATTTCCTTTTTCATGCTATTCTTTCGATGCCAGAGCCCTGGCACATCCTACATCTGTAATTAATGTATTGATATATCTTCCCCGAACCGCTCCTAGAATCGCCGGAAGCTTATCCGTCCCTCCCGCGATCCCTACAGAACGCGGAACCTTTCTGAGCCTATGTATGTCGATTCCTACCACATTGTTATCGCCTCGGAAAGGAGCCGTATCCCCAGCGTCATCGTAAAACTGCATACACAGTTCTCCCGCCGCCCTCCTCTTAATCAGAGATTCCAGTTCATTCGCCTTGAAATACCCAGTGGCCTGTATCGCCGAATGTTCATTGGGATAACCGATTCCCACCAGCGCCACATCCAGCTTTCCAAAAAGCACGATTGCCGATAAAAGGCTCTCCTCTTTCATCAATTCCTCACGAATCTGCCTTCCCGACACTCTGGCCGGAGCATGCAGGGGGACGAATGCTCCATCAAACATTCGGGACAGCTTTTCCGCTAAGCTTCCTGCATGGAGTTCCGTCCGCAGCCTTCCCATGCCTCCGATCAGCGGAACAAAGGTTACGTCCTCCGCCTTTGGCGCTTCAATCGCTGAAACCATATGATAAAGCGTTGTTCCCATGGACACCCCCACAATATCGCCGTCCTTAATCAAATACTGCAAATAACCGGCCGCCGCATTCCCCAAAGCCTTTTCCGTATCCTCTTGCGAATCTCCGGAAGCCACCACCAGCACTTCCCGAAGCCCGTACTGCGCTTCCAGCTTTTTCTCCAATTCCCAATATTCAAGGGTTTCCAGACCCGGTATTCTAATTTCCACAATCTGCTGCTCCCTGGCCGAAGCTAAAAGCCTGGCAACCGTAGGACGGGATAGCCCTAGCTGTTTTCCAATCTGCTGCTGACTGGCATCCTGGTTGTAATACAAATCGCATACTTTAATCATCAGACGCGGATCATCCACTACTTTCTTCATGCATCATCTCTCCTATGCCCATATTATAAATTTCTTCTATGTATTTGTCAATATATAAAATTCATTTATTTTTACATTTTACTCTTTTTGTCATATGTTTTAAATAAATATCTATTTTTTATCAGCTTTATTTTTACATTTTGTAATAATATAACAAATGCACTTTATCCAACATGCATGGAAACCACAAATTCAAAAATACCCTTCCGTGCGGCAAATCCCACATAAAAATAGGGCAGAGAGAGAATTACTTTCTCACCCTTCCCAATTCATCCATACCTTTATTGATAACGGCTTGTAGTCCGCTGCACTTAGCGAACAATATCCGTGACTATAGTTTCACCGGTAAGACTAGCTCCATGCCCGGCACATGATCAGAAGAGCAGCCTTATAAGGCTACTCTCCTCCTGGTCCGTCCCTTCGCGGCACTTCATCCGGAATCATATCCGACGCTCCATTACCATCATCATTCCTGCCCGGCTTCTTTTCGGAAGTAATTGGCAAATCACGATAAACCGCCGATTCCCTGTTTCCTTCATATGCATCTTTCGTTCTTGTATAATCTCTCGCTTTTTCTTTCATCTGTACACGCTCCTTTCATGTTTAGGATGCGCAGGTATGCAGAAAATATACTCAGCGAAGAAGCGCGGCACGAATGCAGGCTTCTTCGCTGTTTGTTTTTCTTTCAAGCTCTTAACTTCTATCACAGAATGTCGATATACAAATAACAGCAAAATTTTAGAAAAACGGGTTAACAAGCGCCGTGATTTTTATCATTATCAATAAAAGGCGCGATGTTATAACAATGCAGCCTCACAATTTTATGTTGCTTTTTAGGTAGATATTTTCCGTATTTTAGGAGGTGTTTTTTGCCAACCAAATTGGTAGTCTGCGGCAAAAAATGCCTTTTCTGCTTTACAACTACTCTTTTCCAAAAAAAGAGGAAGGAGCTTTCTGTATAACAATTACACAGATAATACAAGATCAACCGCAGATTGGCGATACTGCTCAAAAGCTTCCCAGCGGGCGCCGGGTGAACCAGGAAAGATATCTATGAGGCCGGCGCTTAATCATGAATACATCTGAAACAACGAAAAGATTAAGTCCCAACTGGCTGTTTGGTACTGAAATCTTACATCTATGTATCAAAAGGAGGAATACATAATGCTATATCCATTTATCAAATTGCACGATGAAACTGAAATCAATCATTCCGAAATGCACGACGATAAAACCGTCGATGTAGTCGTAAAGAAAAAAGACCAAAAAAAAGGGCTCTTAAAAGCCATGTGCAAACTTCCCGATTACAAATGGGATAATGTAGTCGGTTTTAACGACAAGGAAATGGAACGCTTTCAAAAACTTGTAGAAGCAAATTCCCGGCTGATCATGGAATATTCCAAAAAAGGCGGTATTTTAAATAACAAGTAGTTATCCAGATCTAATCTACTGTCTATTGAAGCATCCCAGCGCCTTATTTAATTCCAATGAATCTAAGTACAAACCGCGATTTACAGGTTTTCCGGATTCCCAACCGCTTCCCGAAAGCCTGCAAACCGCGGCGATTGTATCGTTTTCATAATTTCATTTTTACTACTTTATAAATTATCTACTTGCAATTATTTCTTAAAGTGATATAATAAGTTCATGCAGATATGGTTCATCGGTAGAACGCTAGCTTCCCAAGCTGGAAAGGCGGGT
>CAJURK010000027.1 GCA_910588745.1 uncultured Dorea sp.
GCAAGGCGGCCGCTCTAAAACGCATCTGTGGACGCTGCGCTCCGCAGAATGCAATCATGGAAGTAATCTGATCCCGCTCAATCAAAAGTCTCAGCATCTTCCCCTTTCCCAGCAGATGTTCCTGTCCCGCGAATTCCTCCAGCGCCGCCGGCCGCAGCCTGCTTGCCAGAGGAGCCGCATATGTTCTGTCGTCAAAAAGCGTCATCTGTTCCATCATATTTTGCTCCTGTCCTATGTTAAGATATCATCCCCATAAAACTGCCCTGCCAGAACGATATCCATTTCTTTCCTACACCTATCATATCCTATTCTTGTCTGTCAGGCAATCAGTTTCTAAATCGGCAGAATCGAAATTACTTGCCATTCGCCGCCGGAAAGCGTATGCTAATCCCAGGAAGAATTTTTGAACGGCTGTTGAGCGGGACGCTCTAAAGCGCGGCAAAAAAATGCAATGATACAATTCCTCTCTTTTTCTGTGCAGATAAAGAGAGGAAAATGGACAAAATATATTTTATAATACAAAGCGAACAATGAAACGAGGAGGTTTCCCTATGGAATGGGTCAAAAGATTAAACCAGAGCATACAGTACATGGAAGAACATTTGACTGATGAGATTGATATTGAGCGGCTTGCCCGAATCGCCTGCTGCTCCAGCTATCATTTCCAGAGAATGTTTGCGTATATGGCGGGCGTAACGTTATCGGAATATATCCGAAGAAGAAAGATGTCTTTAGCGGCGGTGGATTTGCAAAACACAGACGTAAAGATCATTGATATTGCAGAAAAATACGGCTACCACTCCCCAACGTCATTTAACAGAGCCTTTCAGGGAATCCATGGCATCGCCCCATCTTCTGCCAGGGAAGAAGGCGTATCTGTGAAATCTTTTCCTCCCATTACATTTAAGGTTACCGTGAAAGGAGCAGAAGAAATGAATTACCGTATTGAAAAGAAAGATGCGTTTCGCATTATCGGCGTATCCTCGCCGCTGTCGAAAGAAATAGAACATAACTTTACCATTGTGCCAAAAATGTGGCAGGAAGCTGCTATGAACGGAACCATACAGCAGTTAGCCAAAATGATAGATACCGAGCCTTACGGACTTTTAGGCGTCAGCGCCTGCGGCGATGAGGAAGACTGGAAATATTTTATTGCCGTTCCCAGCGAAAAAGAACGCGGCCAGTTTGAAGAATACACGATTCCCGCCTCAACATGGGCCGTATTCCCGGGAGAAGGAACCAACCAATCCATTCAGGAATTAGAGCAGCGTATTGTAACCGAATGGCTCCCCTCCTCCGGATACGAATACGCCAACGCCCCGGATATCGAAGTATACTTAAATCCGGATCCGCAAAACGCAAAATATGAGGTATGGATTCCTGTTATCAAAAAATAAGCGTAACTTCTATATGGAACCGCACATTTGAAACAAAGATGGAAAGAAAGCATACGAAGCGCCGTATATTTACAGTGCTTCGCATGCTTTCTTTGCTTCTTTGTTATTAGATTTTCTCTGCATTATCAGCCATGAACCGATACTCCGCTACCGAGCGGTCAAAACCCTGAATGTGACGCACCAGCCAGTCCACTACGTTAACCTCAACCTGTTTCACAAACGCTTCCGACGGCCCTTCTTCCTCTTCCAGCATATCGTAGAGTTCTTTCACCGTATTTTGCAGTTCTTTATGTCTTTCCTTGTGTTCTGCAAGTCCCGGATAACCAATCTCTTCCTGTAATTTCTCTTCCTCGCCAAAATGGAACTCCACGTATTCATCCAGATAGTCCAGCATCTTAATGGCGTCTACGCGCCCCACATTCTCTTCTAACTTTGCCAAAAACTGATTCGTACGGTCAATCAGTTCCTTATGCTGCGTATCAATCATCTCGTTTCCTGTAATCAAATTTTCATCAAATTCTATTCTCATCTTTCTGCCTCCTATTGCGTTCATTTTACCTGATAAAGTATTCCCTTCGTTACAGCGGATTGAAGTCCGACGCCGGATGTTTACACCAGGGACAAATGAAATCCTCCGGCAGTACGTCGCCCTCGTAAATATATCCGCAGACGCTGCAGATAAATCCCTTCTTTTTCTCGGAATCCTTCGGAGCCGTCTTCACATGCTTTTGATAATAGCTGTAGGTAATCGACTCGGCCTCTGACAGAACCTCTCCCCCGGTTACATCTGCAAGAAACAGGGTATGGGTTCCAAGATCCGTCGATGAAACCACCTTTGCCGAAAGATAAGCGTTCGTTTCTTGCGCAACATAGACAACGCCGTTCTCTGCCCGCGGACAGTCCATTCCTTCCAGTTTATCTGTCTGGGCGCCGCTCTGAAATCCCCAGCGCTTATAGGTATCAAACGTTGACCCCTCCGTAAGCATGGAGACGTTAAAGACGCCTGTGCGCAGAATCATATCATGGGTATAATTCTTTTTATTTACCGCGATTGTAATGCGGTTCGGCTCCGTAGTAACCTGAACGGCGGTATTGATAATACATCCGTTATCCTTTTCTCCTTCTCTGGCCGTCAGGACAAATAGTCCGTAGGTCAGCTTAAACATTGCTTTCTTATCCATTTTTCTTCCCTCCTACTTCCTATTACTATACTCGGTCTTTCACTTTTTTACAAGCAACTTTATAAATCTTATCAATCTACTTCCAGACAACCAGTTACAAAGCCCCTGGTATCAGAAAAACGCTGGAATGAATCTCTCCATCCAGCGCCAGTTTCTGATCTTTTATTTTATCAGCAGCGACGTTCCCGTCATCTCTTTTGGCTGTTCCATCCCCATCAGCTCAATCAGGGTCGGAATGATATCCGCAAGACATCCGCCCTCCCTAAGCCTATAAGCCGGATCGGCGTTAACCAGAATAAACGGAACCGGATTCGTTGTGTGGGCGGTAAACGGTTCTCCGGTCTCCTCATCAATTAACTGCTCCGCATTGCCATGATCCGCGCAGATAAACATCTGTCCGTCTACTTCTTTAATGGCGTCCACCGTCTTACCTACGCACTTATCCACTGCTTCAATCGCCTTAATAGCAGCGGCTTCCACACCGGTATGGCCCACCATATCCGGATTCGCGAAATTAATAATCACCACGTCATACTTACCGGACTTAATAGCTTCCACCAGCTTATCGCACACCTCGTAGGCGCTCATCTCCGGTTTCAGGTCATAAGTCGCAACTTTCGGCGATTTAACAAGAATGCGGTCCTCGCCGTCATTTGGTTCTTCTACGCCGCCATTGAAGAAGAACGTAACATGCGCATACTTCTCTGTTTCTGCGATCCTTGCCTGCTTCAAGCCGTTTGCAGCCAGAAACTCTCCAAACGTATTGGTAATCTCTTCTTTTACAAACGCAATCTGTTTGTTCGGAATAGTAACGTCATATTCTGTAAAGCATACATAGGTCGTCTTTACTCTCTCTCCCCGGTCAAAGCCTGTAAAATCATCCATACAGAAGGTTCTGGTGATCTCTCTTGCCCGATCCGGACGGAAGTTGAAGAAAATAATAGAATCATTCTCTTTGATTGTTGCCACCGGCGCGCCGTTCTTCTCCACCACGGTAGGAAGCACAAATTCATCCGTCACATCCCGGTCATAAGAATTCTGAATGCCCTGCGGTCCGCTTACAGCCTTCTCTCCTTCTCCGTATACCAGCGCGCGGTAAGCCTTTTCTACACGCTCCCAGCGGTTATCCCTGTCCATAACGTAATAACGGCCCATCACGGTCGCCACTTCTCCTACGCCGATTTCTTTCATCTTCGCCTCTAACTCTTCCACATATTCCTTGCCGGATGCAGGCGGAGTATCACGTCCGTCCAGGAAACAGTGTACGTATACCTTCTCGATACCCTGTCTCTTTGCCAACTCCAAAAGCCCGTAAATATGAGTATTATGGCTGTGTACGCCGCCGTCAGATACAAGACCATACATATGCAGCGCTGAATTGTGTTTTTTAACATTTTCACAGGCAGACAGAAGCGCTTTATTTTCAAAGAAATCGCCGTCTTGGATTGCCTTCGTAATCTTGGTAAGATCCTGATATACAATGCGTCCTGCGCCCATATTCAGATGCCCCACCTCAGAATTACCCATCTGTCCGTCAGGAAGACCTACTGCAAGTCCGCTGGCATTTCCTTTCACGAAAGGGCATTCCTTCATCAGCTTGTCCATCACAGGTCTCTCTGCCTGTGCCACTGCGTTGCCTTTCGCCTCGTCATTCAGGCCGTAGCCGTCTAAGATCATAAGTACTGTTGGTTTCTTGCTCATTGTTATATCTCCTTATATACGCTTTTTACAGCTCTTTTTCTCACTTTTCTATTATACTCCAAAATATCCAAATTGCAAACCTAAAACCCTGCTGTTCCATCACCTTTATCAGTTTTTTGGTCGCAGTTTACCAAATGGCCTGTAAACTGTAACAGTCTTTTCATCGCTTCTGCCGCCTCTTCTATCGGTCCCGAAATTGCTTTTGCCAGCTCTTTTGCAGTAATCGCCAGATACAACTTCATCAACAGGGCAAAATTTCCGGCGTCAATATGCATAAGACAGGCTGTACAGCCGGTTTTCACCAGCCATACAGCCTGTCTTATACTACTGTAAGCCGAATCTATTATTTATAATTTACAATCTTTCCAAAATCCGGTTTCAGCGCTGCTCCGCCTACAAGTCCGCCGTCGATATCTGCCTGGGCAAATAATTCAGGAGCCGTAGCCGCGTTGACAGAACCGCCGTACTGGATACGGATTGCTTCTGCTGTCGCATCGTCATAAACTTCTGCGATGCAGGCGCGGATGCCTGCGCAAACCTCCTGAGCCTGCTCGGTCGTAGCTGTCTTGCCCGTTCCGATTGCCCAGATTGGCTCGTATGCAATCACCATGGTCTTAGCCTGCTCCGCCGTTACATTCTGAAGGCCGACTTTCACCTGCTGACGGATAAAGTCCATTGTCACGCCCTGCTCTCTCTGCTCCAGAGACTCTCCGCAGCACATAATCGGAGTAATGCCGTGTTCAAAAGCCTTGAGTACCTTTTTATTTACAGTTTCGTTGGTCTCGGCAAAATACTCTCTTCTCTCAGAGTGTCCCAGAACCACATATTTCACGCCTGCGTCTACCAGCATAGCCGGAGAAATCTCGCCTGTGTAAGCGCCCTTCTCCTCAAAATACATATTCTCGGCGCCAACCGCAATATTGGTACCCTTTACTGCTTCTGCAACAGGGATGATATCAATCGCCGGAACGCAGAATACTACGTCTACGTCATCGCTTGCTACCAATGGTTTCAGCTCCTCAACCAACGCAACTGCTTCGCTTGGAGTCTTGTTCATTTTCCAATTGCCTGCAACAATTTTTCTTCTTGCCATTTTTCTATTCTCCTTTTCACTTATATGATCTCAAACAGGTTTATCCGTTGTTCTATTTATCGTTCGCAGCCGCTACGCCCGGAAGTTCTTTGCCTTCTAAAAATTCGAGGGAAGCGCCGCCGCCTGTTGAAATGTGCGTCATCTTATCGCCGAATCCAAGCTGATTTACCGCCGCCGCAGAATCGCCGCCGCCAATAATCGTCACTGCGTCTGTGTCTGCAAGCGCCTTTGCAACCGCTTCGGTTCCCGCCGCGAAATTCGGCATCTCAAAGCATCCCATCGGTCCGTTCCATACCACTGTCTTGGCGTCCTTAACAGCCTCGGCAAAAATCTTAGCTGTCTCTGGTCCGATGTCAAGTCCCTGCCAGCCGTCCGGAATCTCGCCGGCCTTTACCACCTTAGAATTTGCATCGTTCGAGAAATCATCCGCGATTACAGTGTCAACAGGAAGAAGCAGCTTCACGCCCTTCTCATCTGCCTTCTTTAACATATCCAAAGCGTAATCACAGTAATCAGCCTCCAAAAGAGAAGTTCCAACGCTTCCGCCCTGGGCTTTGCTGAACGTATAGGACATGCCTCCGCCGATAATCAGCGTGTCCACCTTGTCAAGAAGGTTTTCAATTACGGAAATCTTGCTGGAAACCTTTGCCCCGCCAAGGATCGCTACAAACGGTCTCTCCGGATTATTTACCGCGTTTCCAAGGAAATCAATCTCCTTCTGCATCAGATAACCTACAGCGGCATCGTCTGTATACTGCGTTACTCCAACATTCGAGCAGTGCGCCCTGTGGGCGGTGCCAAACGCGTCGTTTACAAATACATCGCAAAGAGACGCAAGATCCTTAGAGAATGCTTCGCCGTTCTTTGTCTCTTCGATCCTGTAACGCGTATTTTCAAGAAGAATCACATCGCCGTCCGCCATTGCGTTAACGGCAGCTTTTACACTTTCATCTACAACCACGTTGCTCGGAACGAACTTCACTTCTTTGTCAAGCAGTTCAGAAAGCCTCTTAGCCACCGGCGCAAGAGAAAGCTCAGGCTTTGGCTCGCCCTTCGGTTTGCCAAGGTGCGAGCAGAGAATTACCTTTCCGCCCTCCGCAATCAGCTTCTTAATCGTAGGAAGCGCAGCTACCAGACGGTTCTCATCTGTAATCTTTCCATCAATCAAAGGTACGTTAAAATCGCATCTGCAAAGAACTCTTTTGCTCTTTACACAAATGTCATCTACCGATTTCTTATTCAGCATATATTTATCTCCTTATATTATCAAATAATTTGCATATCATCCAGCGACAGAAAAAGGATCCGGCCCTGTCAGACCGGACCCTTCCTGAGTCTCTTATTCTTTCCGCGTACTGTAGTATCTATAGGAATACTCAGCAACAGCATCCGTTTACTCTTATGCTAATTCAGAGAAGTACTTGATTGTTCTTACCATCTGGCTTGTGTAAGAATTCTCATTGTCATACCAAGAAACAACCTGAACCTCTGTTGTATTGTCGTCGATCGGCAATACCATTGTCTGGGTAGCATCGAATAATGAACCGAATTTCATACCGATAACATCACTGGAAACGATCTCGTCAGTGTTGTATCCGAAAGACTCTGTTGCCGCCGCCTTCATAGCTGCGTTAACTTCGTCAACGGTAACAGCCTTGCCGACAACTGCTGTAAGGATTGTGGTAGATCCGGTAGGAGTCGGAACACGCTGAGCTGCGCCGATCAGCTTTCCGTTCAGTTCTGGGATAACAAGGCCGATAGCCTTAGCTGCGCCTGTGCTGTTTGGAACGATATTCACTGCCGCTGCACGGGATCTTCTTAAGTCGCCCTTTCTCTGAGGTCCGTCAAGAGTCATCTGGTCTCCTGTGTAAGCGTGGATTGTCTGCATGATACCAGACTTAATCGGTGCAAGGTCGTTCAATGCCTTAGCCATAGGCGCCAGACAGTTTGTTGTACAAGAAGCTGCAGAGATAACGGTATCTTCCGGCTTCAAAGATGTATGGTTAACATTGTAAACGATTGTAGGAAGGTCGCTTCCTGCCGGTGCAGAAATAACAACTTTTCTAGCTCCTGCCTTAACGTGAGCGGATGCTTTCTCTTTTGATGTGTAGAAGCCTGTACACTCCAGAACTACGTCTACACCGATCTCACCCCATGGAAGCTCCTCTGCGTTAGCCTTTGCATAGATCTTAATCTCTTTTCCATCAACAACGATAGAATCCTCTGTAGCTTCAACTTTGTCTGCCAGGTCGTATTTGCCCTGTGAAGAATCATACTTTAACAGGTGAGCAAGCATCTTTGGAGATGTCAGGTCATTGATTGCAACAACCTCATATCCCTCTGCTCCAAACATCTGTCTGAATGCAAGACGTCCAATACGTCCGAATCCATTAATCGCTACTTTTACTGCCATGATTAATTCCTCCTAAATGATTATTAACTGCTTTTCACAGCCACGTATTTTATGATTCCTGAACACCTCTTTGTTAAAGAATCATCAACCGACTATTATTTTACTAAATCTTGTCCAAAAATTCAAGTCTCTTTTGTATTTTTATGGAAGCAACGGTGTTTTTTTCTATATTTCCCGGTCTGTCCGCCGAAATCTTCCGTCTGAGAGGCCGAAAACCCTGCTTATTTCCCTGTATTTCCCCTCCTGCAATACGCGAAAACTGCCAGCGCGGCAAACAGCGGAAGCTCTATCGCCTTTATCGCCAGAAGCAGGTCCACATTCCAGACCGACGCCTTCCCAATATGCAGAAACTGATAATCAATCATCGAATACAGCAGGCTGTTCGACAGCCCGATTCCCCCTGCCGGCAGAATACATCCCATCCATGTTCTTATCGCTCCGGGAAGAGCCGCGTCCGCCACCAACGGAAGGATGATAAAGAGAAGGCCCGCCGCAAGGGCGCTTACATTATTCTTCATCTTTGCAGAAAGAAACAGTGTAAAGCTGACGGAAGACAGTACCGCTAAAAAGCTGCCGGCCAGATTCACCCATTGGAGCTGACCAACATTATAAGCCGGGAGGCTGGTCACCGAATAAAGTATCTGCATGGAGGTCTTTGTACCCTCCCAGCCAAACAGGCTGTTGGTAATCAGGATAAACAGTACGCCGCACAGTGCAAACGCCGTCCCCGTAATCAACAGGGCGGACAGGATTTTTACCACAGCTAACCGAGCTCTTCCATGCCTGGTACAGCGCAGGATATCGTCCGCCCCCGTCTGGTATTCCGCGGTGAACGCCGGCGCTGCGATGACCACGCAGAAAATACTAATGACAAACATCAGCAATACCTGATAATCCATAGAATTGCTGCTTGCCCCATAATAATACAGATAAGGACGTTTTACCTTCTCAAATTTATCCTCTGCAATTTTCCATGCAGACGGATAATCCTTCTGTTCCATATTTAAAATCGAGGCAAGGCGCTGTTCCAGCCTCTCATAATATCCTTCTACGTCTTCCGGATGAATGTCCAGCGTATTGGGCGCCGTCCCGGTCTCTAAGTTTGCAAACGCCTCTTTGATTCCATGCATATATGGTTCTGACAGCGCCAGTTCCCCATAATAAACCTTTGACGGAATATTTTCTCCGTATTCCGACTGATACTCCGGGTAAATTTCCCGGCGTTTTTCTATGGCTTCCTTCAATTTCTCTGTCGTTACCTGTCCGTACACCGTATGATTATACTGCCGGAAATACTGAACTGCCGCTAATCCCCGAAGCTCCTTTTCTTCTCCGTTCTCTTCTACAACGGCTCCCTCGAAGGTTACCGGAAGATACGCCATAAACGCCGTCAGGATAAAGGCTGCGCAAAGCAGTATCCATGTAATTCTCGTCCGCAGCACGCGTTTTATTTCCAAGCTAAAAATCCTCATCTTTTTTCCTCTCTTTCCTGTGGAAACAGCCACAAATACAAATCCTCCAGCCTTGGTTTTGCCGTCAAAGAATCTTTTGTCATTTTCTGTTCCGACAGATAGCGGAGGGCAATGGTTCCATCCGGCTCATTTTTCAGGTTCACCACTTGCATGCTCCTCTCGTATTTTCCCACGTCATGAGCCGGCACATGGCACTGCCAGACCTTTCCGGCCACAGCCTGGACCAGGCTTTCGGTGCTGCCGATCTGTATAATCTTCCCATCCTTCATCACCGCGTTCTGGCTGGCAATGTACTCCACATCCGACACAATATGGGTAGATATTACGACGATCCTGTCATGAGCAAACTCGGACAAAAGATTTCGGAACCTTATCCGTTCTCCCGGATCTAAGCCGCTGGTGGGTTCATCCAGAATCAGGATTTCCGGATCATTTAAAAGCGCCTGCGCAATACCCACGCGCCGTTTCATCCCCCCGGACAACTTGGCAATCCGCTTTTTCCTTACATCTGCAAGGGAGAGACGCTCTAACAGCTCCTCGATTTTCCTTCCGGCATCCTTTCTGCCTAATCCCTTTAATACAGCTACATATTCCAGATAATCCTTTACCGTAAATTCCGGATAGAATCCGAATTCCTGGGGCAGATACCCAAAGATATCCCGATAGCTTTCTTTCAGCGTACCAATGGGTATCCCGTCGTATAAAATCCTTCCTGATGTCGGCTCCATAATTCCCGCTATCATCCTCATCAGCGTAGTTTTACCGGCTCCATTCGCTCCAAGGAGTCCCCATACTCCCGGCGTAACAGAAAGGGATACGTCGTCCACCGCCAGTTTATCCTTGTATTGTTTTGTTATGTGTTCAATCCTAAGTTCCATCTTTCATTCTCCTTATATTCCAGAAGTCAATCATTGCCTGCACAATACTTTAAACCGCCGCGGTTTCCTCCGTCCCCCCGGCAAGCAGACTCCCCTGGTATATTCCATATCCAAGCAAGATACAGCTCCCTAAAAGCGCTTTGTTATAAAAGGCTCCTCCGTAAACATACGGCATATACCTGGCCGTCGCTATCATAATAAGAAGAAGCACGGATCCATATACCAGCAAATACCGGCACAGCCGTTCTGCTTCCATCTTTCTTACCAACAGCAAAATCCCATCGCAAACCATTCCAAATACAAACAGCATACAAGCAATACTATTTTCAAAACGCAGCCGCGCAGACATCGCCGCGGAAATACCTATGATTGCGGCAAGCCCTCCTAATAACAGAATCAATATCCTAGACAGCAAAAGCCTTTTCATAGAAAAGAACGCCGCGGCCTCTATCTCCCACATCCGATAGTATACGGAACGGTATACAAAGGGAATACAAAACATCAGCATTCCAACCGTCAGACAACAAAACAGCCCTACAGCCGTTGACTCCGTAATGGTATGCCACACCAAAAACTGCCGCAGGATGAGGCCGGGAAAAACTACGGCTATCAGCTCAGCCAGCCATATTCTCCACCCAATATACCGGAACTGCGCCAGCAGAAACCGGAAAAACGTAACCCTGTTTTTTCGCTTTTTCCCATTCCACTGGACTCTTGCAAGCAGAAGCATCTGATCCACTGACGGTTCTTCCTCTGGCTTTCCCGTTCTCAGCGCCGTGCGAATCTTATTTACCGTTTTTTGTTCCATCTGACACTCCTCCTTTCTTTAACTCCTCTTTGATTTCCTTTAATGCCTGACGTAATTTTGTTTGTACCGTACGCATCGGCATTCCCAATATGGCCGCGATTTCCCGAAGCTTCAAATCCTGCTTAAAACGCAGGATCATAATTTCTTGTATCACAGGCTCCTGGTTTCTTACCAGCTCCTGAATCAACAGCCTGTCTGCAGCGTTTTCAATATCTGTTTCTACATAATCCGGCTCATAGCCGGCGTCTTCAAGGGACACATGCTCCCGCCATTTATTCTTATGCATGTCAATACAGGTATTCACCGCAATTTTGTACAGAAAGCTTTTAAACTTTCCGGAAAATCTTCCCCTGCTTACATATTTAATAGCTTTTAAAAAGGTTTCCTGCGCGGCGTCTTCTGCCAAATACTGATCCGGCGCATGCCACATGCAGTATCTGAATATCTCCGGATAATACATACGCACCAGTTCGTCTAAAGCAGAAACATCCCCCGCCCACAGTTTCTTTAATAAAATCTCTTCGCGCATCAAGATATTCTCCTTATAAGGGCGTCCCCTTATTTTATATAACGATTGAGATACAAGAAAGGATTTGAAAATTAAAAAAAGTTTGCGTTTTACCACAAACTTCTTTCCCTGCCTGCCATCCGTTTTCAAGACAGCTTTATAAATTCCGGCGTTCTCTCTTTATATACCGTATAAAACCGAAAACCATTTTCCTTTAGAATCTCATCCGCCAAATGAAAATCATAAGCGACATGCTCCGGAATATGCCCGTCCGCTCCTACGGTAATGATTTCTCCTCCCAGCTCCCGATAGCGTTTCAGTATCCCGCCGTGGGGATGCGCAAAGCCAACCCCGTATTTTAATCCGGAAGTATTCAGCTCGATTCCCTTTCCGTCCGAAATTACCTGCTTTAATATCTCGTCAATCACATCCATATAGTCGGCGCAGCAGTAGCTCCTTACGCCCTGATTGCTGTAACGGACCATATAATCCATATGTCCCAGCACATCATAGGCCTTTATCTTCTGCACATCCTCCAGCATCTCCTCAAAATAAATGCGGTAAGCCTCCTGATCCGTATGTTCCTGATAAATCTTTTTTAGCGCGGCGTCATGTCCCTGTACGGAATGGGCGGATCCAATCACAAAATCCATAGGATAGTTTTCCTCAAATTCACGGTAACATTCTCCTAAATAAGGCTGCAGGCCGATTTCCGCGCCGATCCGGATATCGATCTGATCCCGGTACTGTTCCCTGAGAAGGGGCATCTCCTTAAAATAACGCTCTGCGTCAAAAATAGCCTCCTCTCCCCAGTCACAGTTATCCTTGTCATAGTGATCCGTAAAACAAATAATTTCCAGTCCTTTCGCAATCGCCGCCTCAACCATATCTTCCGGTCTGGTCTCAGAGTCGTTGGAAAAGGCGGAATGCATATGAACATCTGCTTTCATGATCTATTCTCCTCCTGTAATCGTTCCTCCGCCAAGCACGAACTCCCCGTCATAGAGGACAAGCGCTTGTCCCGGAGCCGCTCCCCGCAAAGGTTCCTCAAAAGTACACAACATTTCATCTTCTCCTGTCTTTTCCGCTACGCACCACGCGCCTTTGTGATTATAACGGATTTTCGCCCATACGCGTTTTGGCTCAGTCAAATCTTCCACCGACATAAAATTCAGCCGGTCTGCTTTCACGCGCCGTATCAGCGTTTCTTCCTGCTTTCCGATTACCACCTCGTTGGTCTGAGGGCAAATCTCCAGTACAAACACCGGATATCCCAGCGCAATTCCAAGCCGTTTCCGCTGTCCCACCGTATAATGGACAATGCCTTTATGACGCCCCACAACCGTTCCGTCTCTGGTAACAAAATTCCCTTCCGGAAAGATTACGCCCCGTTCCTTTTCGATAAAGGAAGCGTAATCTCCATCCGGTACAAAACAGATATCCTGGCTGTCCGGCTTATGAGCCACCGGAAGTTCTAATTCTTCCGCAATCTTGCGGATTTCTTCTTTTTCATACCATCCCGCCGGCATCAGCGTCTTTGAAAGCTGCGTTTGGGTCAGGTTATACAGCGCGTAGGTCTGGTCTTTCTTCCCGGAAGCGCAGGTTCTCAGAGAATACCTTCCATTTGGAAGTTTTTCGATGCGCGCATAGTGGCCGGTGGCAATGTAATCCGCCCCTATGGACAGGCTTCTTTGAAGAAGCGACTCCCATTTCACATACCGGTTACAGGCAATACAAGGATTCGGCGTTCTTCCCGCTATATATGCGTCCGCAAAATAATCAATGACATTCCGCCTGAATGTTTCCTTAAAATTCATCACATAATAAGGAATCTCTAATTTCGCGGCAACCCTTCTGGCATCCTCCACAGCATCTAATCCGCAGCATCCGCCGTTTTCTTCCAACTGCCTTTCTTTTTCATCCTGCCAGATCTGCATCGTTACTCCGATCACCTCGTAGCCCTGCTTCTTTAAAAGATAAGCCGCTACAGAGGAATCCACTCCGCCGGACATGCCCACTACTACCCTTTTTCCACTCATGATTCCAGTCTTCTCCCCGAAAGCCTTCCTGATTGAACCGCATATGCACGCATTCACATACTTTGCATAACATACAATCCTCTATTAATATTCCTCTTCTTCCTCTTCCTCGCCTTCATGGATATCGGACTTCGGCTTAGAAAGTCCCTCGATCTTGATATCATGCTTTTCGGCATAATCCCAGAGCGCCGCGTGGATTGCCTCTTCCGCAAGCAGGGAACAGTGTACCTTTACCGGCGGAAGTCCGTCGAGCGCCTCCATCACGGCCTTATTCGTAACTTCCATCGCTTCCCGGATATTTTTTCCCTTTACAAGTTCCGTCGCCATGCTGCTGGTGGCAACCGCCGCGCCGCATCCAAACGTCTTGAATTTTACATCCTGAATGATCTGGTTCTCGTCAATATCCAGATAAATCCTCATGATATCGCCGCATTTTGCATTGCCGACCGTACCTACGCCGCTTGCGTTCTCGATCTCTCCCATATTTCTGGGATGCTGAAAATGATCCATTACCTTTTCTGTATACATTGTTTCTTTCCTCCATTTATCTTTTTATCGACAGTTACGCTTTCTTTTCTGCTTTTATAAAATCTTCATACAACGGAGACATTGACCGCAGTTCGGCAACAATTTCCTTCAAGCTGTCCGCCACATAATCTACGTCTTCCTTTGTAATTTCTTCATTCAAGGTTAACCTGAGGGAGCCATGAGCAATTTCATGCGGAAGCCCGATCGCCAGCAGTACATGGGAAGGATCCAGCGACCCGGAGGTACATGCGGAACCGCTGGAACCGCAGATTCCCTTCATATCCAGCTTAATCAGCAGCGATTCTCCTTCAATAAACCGGAAACTAAAATTTGCATTATTGGGAAGCCGCTTCTCACCATGTCCGTTCAGCTTCGTATATGGAATCTCCTTCATTACCCGGCCAATCAAATAATCTCTTAACTCCGTCTCTTTTGCCGCGCGCTCTTCCATGGTACGGACCGCCCTGGACACGGCCGCGCCAAGCCCTACAATACCCGGAACGTTTTCCGTTCCCGCCCGGCGTTTTCTCTCCTGCGCGCCGCCATGGATAAACGAGCGGATCTTCACGCCTTTTCGGATATAAAGGAAACCGATCCCTTTCGGGCCGTTCAGCTTATGCCCGCTGGCGCTAAGCATATCAATACAGCACTCATCCACGTGAATCGGAACCTGGCCGAAAGCCTGTACCGCGTCAGTGTGGAATAAAATACCATGCTCCCGGGCAATCTTCCCGATCTCCCGGATGGGTTCGATCGTGCCAATCTCATTATTAGCAAACATTACGGAGATTAAAATCGTAGTCGGACGAATCGCCGCTCTTAATTCATCAAGCTTTACGGATCCGTTCTCATCTACATCCAGATAAGTCACTTCAAACCCCCGGTTCTCTAAATATTCCGCCGTATGAAGAATGGCATGGTGTTCAATCTTCGTGGTGATGATATGATTTCCTTTATCTTGATAAGCCTCCGCAGTCGCCTTCAGCGCCCAGTTATCCGACTCGGAACCTCCGGCAGTAAAGTAGATCTCATTTGCTTTTGCGCCCAGGGTCTCGGCAATCAACTCTCTCTGCTTTGTAATCACGTCTTTATTTCCGGAAGCAAAACTATAAACGCTGGAGGGATTGCCGAATTTCTCGGTAAAATAAGGAAGCATCGCCTCCACAACCTCCGGCGCAGTTTTGGTTGTCGCCGCATTATCCAGGTAAATTAATTTCTCCATCTTCTTGTCCTCCTAATTATTACACGCTTTCGGTTTTTCCATACTGCCTGCCGAAAGCTGTTTGCTTTCCTCTACTAACGTATCCAGCTTTATCTCGTCCACCGTCCTGCGAATGCTCTCGTTGATCCGTTTCCAAACATACTTGGTCACGCATTCGCCGGATGCCGCGCACTCCTCGCCGGAACCGTATCCCGCGCACTCTACTGGTTCTAAACTGCCTTCCAGCGCTCGTAGGACATCTCCCACCGAAATCTCTCCCGCGTCCTTTGCCAGAACATAACCTCCTCCGGCTCCCCGGATACTCTGAACGAGTCCCGCTTTCTTTAGCAGGGACATCAATTGCTCCAAATACCGTTCCGACAGATTCTGCCTCTCCGCTATACAGCTAATGGATACCGGCTCCAACTCGCTGTACCGGGCCAGATCAATCAGCGCGCGCAGTCCATATCTCCCTTTGGTCGAAAGCTTCAATTCCTCACCTTCTTTTCAAAATCCCTAGCAATTTACTAGGATTTTTCTGTTAGTAGAATATCACTGCATTCGGGTTCTGTCAAGATACTATGATGAATAAATTTATAAGGATATCGAAATATGCGTTACTGTTTTCACCCTATGGGTGCCTCGGTAACAGAATCCGGCCTGAAATTTACATCCTGCATGTCCGGATTCCAAAAGGAGACAGCATGTCACAGAAAAAAATACTTATCAAAGGCGCTTTTATTCTTACGGTCACCGGTTTTGCCACAAGAATCATCGGTTTTTTCTACCGCATTTTTTTAAGCAGAAGTTTCGGTGAGGAAAGCGTAGGACTGTATCAATTGATTTTTCCGGTTTATGCCCTTGGCATCTCTCTTACATGCGCCGGAATCCAGACCGCTATTTCCAGATGCGTAGCTGGAAAATCTGCGGTGGGCAGACACGACCAGGCAAGACAGCTTCTGTATACCGGCGTCAGTCTGTCCGCAGCCTTGTCCATTGCCGTTATGCTGCTCACCCAGAAGTACGCTGATTTTATTGCTCTTCGCCTGCTGTGCGAAGAACGGTGCAGCCCTTTACTGATCGTCCTGTCCTATGCGTTTCCCTTCGCCTCTGTACACAGTTGTATCTGCGGGTATTATATGGGTCTGAAGCAGACGAAGATTCCCGCCCTGTCGCAGCTTCTCGAACAACTGGTACGCGTCGTAGGCGTATATCTTCTATTTCTCCTGTTCACCTCTGAGGGAAACCCTCCGGGTATCCTGATCGCGGCGGCTGGCCTGACAATTGGGGAAATTGCCTCCGCAGGATTCTGCATTTATATGCTTCGGTACAGGCAGCGTATCTTCTGTCCTCCGGCGAAGTCCTCCGGCCGGTCCTTTCGCCTGACTCTTGCCGAACTGCTGCGCCTGTCTGTTCCCTTAACAGCCAACCGGATTCTTCTGAACATCCTGCAAAGCATAGAAGCCGTATCCATTCCCATACAGCTTAGGACGTATGGCATGGATACCAGTCATTCTCTCAGCATGTACGGCGTATTAACCGGAATGGCTCTTCCCTGCGTCATGTTTCCTTCCGCCGTCACCAACTCGATCGCCGCTATGATGCTCCCTGCTATTGCAGAACTGCAGGCGGCTGACCGCAGACAGGAAATGCACCGGTTAATCAAAAAAGCGGCCGGAGGATGTTTTCTATTGGGAAGCGTCTGCTGTATCGGGCTGTTAATTACCGGACGTTTTATCGGCAATTACATTTTCCACAGCAGTATGGCGGGAGATTTTATCATCACGCTTGCCTGGATCTGCCCTTTTCTTTACACAAACAGCAATCTGATCAGTATCATAAACGGACTGGGTAAAACCAGCCAGTCTTTTTTATTCAATACCGTCAGTCTCACCCTGCGGATCCTTAGCGTATTCCTATGCGTCCCGTTCTTTGGAATCAACGGTTATCTTTGGGGTCTGCTTGCGTCGCAGCTCCTTTTGTTTCTCCTATGCCTCTATTATTTGACAAAAAGAAGTCACATCCTGTAACCGGATGTGACTTCTTGTATAAACAATCATAAACCATGTACTGTTCCTTCTGTAAGGCTCTTACGAATGCCTCAGCATACTTGGCGTGATGGTTCCTTTGATCCCTGCTTTTGCCGCATAACCTTTGAGAATCTTCCAAAATCCCTGACGGCTCATCTTTTTCCCTGATATGTTTGGGAAAAGAACATCGGATTCATTTCCCTTAAGCAGCTTATCGCGGCCATTTTTCAAATAAGCCCGCATAGCCTTCTGAGCTTGTCTGTCAAGGGGATACGCATTTTGGTTTCCGTCAAAATGACACTGTAAATATCCCAGCTCCATATTGATGTCGCCGACCTTTAAACTCACCAGCTCCTCTACCATGATTCCGGTAGAATAAAGCAGCTCAATCATCGCTTTGTCGCGGAGAAGCTTCGGCGTCTTTCCTGTCGGCACTGCCAGCACCTTCTTCACATCCTCCTTCGACGCGCTCTTAGGAGCATGCCGCTCAATCTTCGGACTTGACAAAGGCTCCGATACGTCTTCATCAATAACCCCCTGCTTTTTCAGATATTGAAAGAATCCTTTTATGGATGCAACATTCCTCGAAATAGTGGTATTGGTCAATCCTTGTTTTTCCATATATAGCATATAAGAATTCAAATTCGTAACCGTAATTTTCTCAATACCCGTTATTTCCTGCGAGTCAAGATATCGAACCAGTTTCATCAAATCGCGGCGGTACGCCATCTCAGTGTTAACAGAAATCCCTTTTTCTCTCTTTAAATACTCAACATAATCTAATACCCTGTTTTCCATAATCCTATCTCCTACTATATACATAGATTATAAGTACAAATGCGGTAAAAATCAAAACACTTTTAGAATTATTTTTACCAAAACTGGACTCATATAACATTCTAACGCAACTCCTATACAAATGGCAAGGAAAACTGCAATAGTTTTTTGAAAATTCCAATTTATTTTCGGGTAATAGTACAATGCAAGTAATAAAACGGCATATCCCGCCGCATAAAAAAGCCCCTGGGGCATCAGCGCGGCAAGTGAAAGCGCTATTCCTTTCACTCCCAACCGCAAAGTGGCGGAGGTAAATATCATCCCGCACAAAAAGCCCGTCCATATTAAGAAACCGGCCGCCGCAAGCTTCCTGATACGCGCCATCCCAAAAAGAAAGACTCCCAAAAGAGGCGCCATCCGTATCTTAATTAAATACCACAGATAGGGTCCTCCCGCAAGTTCTGTCTGAACATACTGGTTCAGAAAGTAATCGTTAAATATTCCAAGCGCCGCTACGTAATCCTTTGAAATCAGATTCGTATACAAAATACCGCCAAGAAAACCGGCCATATAAAACACGATCATAACCCTGCCGTAATTTTTCATCACCATGCGCACACCTCATGTTGTCAGGATATTCATACCATGCAGCGCCTTACGGCAAAGCACGGTAGCGATATTTCATTATATGTCCGGGTTTCCGAATTATTCTGCTTTTCGATTATATTTTATGTCGTAAGCAAGAAGAGCGGACACCGTTTTAGAATCTTCAATTTCACCCGTAAAAATCTTTTCCTTTAATTCATCTATGGTATAAGCTCCCACATCGATGTACTCGTCTTCATCTAGATTCTGCTTAGACGGAATCAGATTGTGGGCGGCAAAAATTTCGATCCTCTCATTGCAAAATGCAACCGTCGTTCGCAGCGTAATCATCCATTCCAGATTTTCTGAACGATACCCCGTCTCCTCCTCCAGTTCTCGTGCGGCGCACACAATCCCCTCTTCCTTCGGATCGTCAAACTTGCCGGCGGGTATTTCCAGCGTATAACGTTCCAATGCATTGCGGTATTGACGTACCATCAAAATCTTTCCTTCGTCTGTCACCGGAACAACTGCGGCCGCTCCGTCATGATGGATAAAATCCCATTTGGCAGTATTGCCGTTCTCAAATTCCATCGTATCGCAGTACATATCAATTACCGCTCCCTTATGAACCAGTTCCCTTTTTATTCTCCTGATTTCTTCAGCCATTTTCGTGTTTCCTCCTTCTTTTCTATGTAAGTAAAAAGAACCGGATCAAAGATCCGGTTCTTTCACATTTATCTTCTACATGGTAATTATTTCGCGTAGTCAGTAACCCTCGATTCCCGGATTACGTTCACCTTAATCTGTCCCGGATACTCCAATTCATATTCAATCTGTTTGGAAATATCTCTGGCCAGCAATACCATATCTGCGTCAGATACCTGCTCTGGAACTACCATAACTCGAATCTCTCTACCTGCCTGAATTGCAAAAGACTTATCAACACCCTTGAACTGGTTGCTGATTTCTTCTAATTGTTTTAACCTGTTTGTATATGTTTCGATGGTCTCTCTTCTCGCGCCCGGCCTTGCTGCGGATATGGTATCTGCAGCCTGAACAACGCATGCAATCAAAGTCTCCGGCTCAACATCGCCATGATGCGATTCTACCGCATTGATTACGGTGGCTGATTCCTTGTACTTTCTGCAAAGATCAACGCCGATCTGGATATGAGAACCCTCAACGTCATGATCGATCGACTTTCCGATATCATGCAGAAGACCCGCACGCTTAGCAACACGGATATCCAGACCAATCTCGCCTGCAAGAAGACCTGCAAGCTGAGAGACTTCAATGGAATGTTTCAATGCGTTCTGACCATAACTTGTTCTGAACTTCATACGTCCTAAAAGCTTGATCAGTTCCGGATGAACTCCATGAACGCCCACTTCCAACGCGGCCGCCTCTCCTTCCTCACGGATAACCGTATCTACTTCTTTCTGCGCTTTCTCCACCATCTCTTCGATTCTTGCCGGATGGATACGTCCGTCAACAATCAGCTTTTCCAACGCGATTCGTGCTACTTCTCTGCGAATCGGATCAAATCCTGAAAGGACCACTGCTTCCGGAGTATCGTCAATAATCAGTTCTACTCCCGTCATCGTCTCCAGCGTCCGGATATTCCGTCCTTCCCGGCCGATAATTCTTCCTTTCATCTCATCGCTTGGAAGCTGTACGACCGAAATCGTAGTTTCGGCCACATGATCTGCAGCGCATCTCTGGATCGCAGTTACGACGTATTCTCTTGCCTTCTTGTCCGCCTCTTCCTTAGCCTGCGTCTCCAACTCTTTTATCATCTTTGCAGTGTCATGTTTTACATCGTCTTCAACAGTTTTTAACAAATATTCTTTTGCCTGTTCGGAGGTAAGTCCTGAGATTCTTTCAAGTTCCTGTACTCTTTGTTTACTCAGCGCTTCCACTTTCGTCTCACGCTGCCGTAATTGCTCTTCTTTTGCCGTATATGCCGCTTCGCGTCTTTCGATTGCATCCGACTTCTTATCTAAAGATTCTTCCTTGGATAAAACTCTTTTTTCATAACGCTGTAATTCCGCTCTACGTTCTTTTGTTTCTTTCTCGAGCTCATTCTTTGTCCTGATAGATTCTTCTTTAATTTCCAAGAGAGATTCCTTCTTCTTTGCCTCAGCCGTCTTGACTGCGTCATCAATAATCTCGCGCGCTTTGTTCTCCGCATTTCCAATCTTGGATTCTGCGTTCTTCCTCATATTGGAAACGGTCACGAGATGACTGATAACCGCCGCTGCAATGACTAACACTGCCGCCACAGCAATCACAATTCCATTTGGCACAGGAGCACCTCCTTATTTAGTTTTCATTGTACAAATACAACATTTAAAGTTTATACTGTTTTCACAAATAAGTCAAGCTTTCTGGCTATAAATTGTTACTCTTTACCCTCGGCGAACCTAGAACCTGCATCTCCTTGTCCTCTGAGGGGTACAGACAAACCTGTAAACAGCAGCGAAATCCGACGTTATTTTTTCAGACGGAACTTAGAGACCAAATCCCGCAGCATATTCGCCTGTCCGGACAGTTCTTCGCTGGCTGCCGCGCTCTTTTCCGCCGTAGACATATTTGACTGCACCACGTCGGAAATTCGGTCGATGCCTCGGATTACTTCTTCTGTAGCCGACGCCTGCTTAGCGGAATACTCCGCGATTCCTTCAATCAGCGTATTCACTTCCTCCGCCTGAGCCACTACCGCCATCATCGATTCCGCCGTATCCCTGGCCATATTGGTTCCCTCTTCTACCGCTTCTACCGTCTGGTCAATCAAGACAGTTGTATTTTTGGCCGCTTCTGAAGACTTGCCGGCAAGATTGCGCACTTCGTCTGCTACGACTGCAAAACCTTTTCCTGCTTCTCCGGCTCTTGCCGCCTCAACGGCCGCGTTCAGCGCCAGGATATTCGTCTGGAACGCGATGTCCTCAATGGTCTTAATGATACTGTGTATTTCCGTAGACTTGCTGCTGATTTTCTGAATCGCCTCGTTCATGTGCTGCATCTTGTCGTTGCTTTCCAGAATGTTGCTGCCCACTTCCTTGGAAATCCGGCTGGCTTTCTCCGCGCCCTTTGCAGTCCTCTGTATTCCGTCCGACACCTCTGTAATATGGGAAGCCAATAGTTCTACCGCGTCGTGCTGCTGTACGGATCCCTGAGACAGTGTCTGCGCCCCGTCCGAAACATAGCCTGCTCCTTCCGATACCTGCCCCGCCGCAACGCTAATCTGTCCCATCGTATCGTTGAAAGCCCTGGAGATTGCTTCCAGAGACTCCTTAATCTTGGAAAATTCTCCTACATATTCATGGGAAAGCTGAAAATCAAGATTCCCATCAGCAATCTCCTGCAGCTTTTCTGAAATCTCGTCAATATATGTAACGTAATCCCTCAGACGTACTACGGTACGTCCGAAATTATCGGCCAGTTCACCCAGTTCGTCGTTTGAGGAATGACGGATTGTCTGATCCAGTTCACCCTCCGCAATTTTAGCAGCTACCTGGCTCAGTTCAGCCACCGGCCTGCCGATGATTCTCCTCACCATGAGAATAATCAGAACAGCGGCTGCAATCACCGCAATTACAGCTACGGTTCCCATCATTCCGGTCAGTGTAACCAAATCGCTTAAGACCTCCGTCTTCGACACATAAGCAACCGCCGTCCAGTCGCTGTTCGGCACCTGCTCCACCTGTATGTACATATTCTCCTCATAGATGGATAAACCTGAAACGCCGCTCACGATCTGTTCATTGGCATACGCGTACATATCGCCCTTAAATTCACTCATAACGCGTCCCGTCATGTCTTTATCCTTATGTCCGATAATCGTACCCGTTCGGGTATCTACCAGGAAAATACCGCCCGTCTTCTCCAGTTCAATCCCGGCCACAATATCAGAGATGGAATCTAAGTATACATCCGCCGCCGCAACGCCGCGGACATTCCCCTGCGCATCTTTTAACGCGCCGGACGCCCCTACCACATAAGACTGGCTGTCTTCATCAAAATACACATCTCCCAGGATAAAATCCTCCGACTGAATCCCATCCTGATACCAGGATTTTTCCAAAGCATTAAAATCCGGTCCCGGCACAAAGGAAGCATGATACAAAGAACCGTCCGTCAAAGCCGTATAAAGTCCCGCCGGATATGCGTCATTCTGATTTACCGTATGCCGAATGTATTCCTGCATCCCGGGAATATCCATGTTCTCATACTCAATGGTATCCCTCTGCATCTCAAGCATCGTCAGCGTCTTATTCATCCAGGCGCTGGTTTCCTGCAGCGCCTTATCCGTGGTCTCTTGGAGGAGTTTCTCGCTCTTATCTAAAAGCGCGTCGGAAACCCGATTGTATACGATCAAAAGGAGCGCCGCAACCATAATAACAATCGTCGCCATAATCGCCCCTACCAGTTTTTTTGCAATTCCTCTCTTTCGTTTTCTTCGTTCTCTGCTTACGTTCCCATTCCCTGCTTTCATGTTTCGTTCTCCTTCGTATCATTTTATCTTCTGTAAATTTAGTCTGACAAGTCTGTATATAATCAAATTATAACCGATGCCCTTTTTAAATTCAATCATTAATAAACATAAAAGCCAAATACCGGAATCGTAAAATTGCTTGTCCACTCCGCTCACAGTAATATGCCGACGCTGCGGTTGCCAGTCATCCGCCTATCTATTCTGACATTACTTTGCCCACGTCCTCGTAGCGAAATCCCTTTCTTGCCAGAGAAGCGTACATCCTCTGACGCTCCTTCTCCGACGCGGTTTCCCTGTCGAATCTCTTCTTGCGCAGGATAGCCCGGATGGCCTCTCTTGCATCCTCGCTTCTGCAGCCCTCTTCCAGTACCTGTTCAATCAGCGAAGAATCCACCCCCTTGCCGGAAAGCAGCGCGTATAACTGCCTCCTGCTCTTCGCGTGCTTCCGGCTCTCCACAAAGCGCCTGGCATATTCCAAATCGTTCAGATATCCAAAGGACTTTACGTATTCGATCGCCTGGTCTGTAATGTCCTCCGGATATCCTCCCATAAGAAGCTTGCTTCGCAGTTGATACTCAGTTCGATCCATATCCGTCAAAAGATGCATCGCCCGGAGCTTTGCCCGTTTCAGCACAATATTCTGCCGAATCTCCCGATATGTTTCTTCGGATAGTTCTTCCCCTTCTTCCAGATGATAGCGGCGCAGTTCCCCCTTGTGCAAAACAAATGCTGCTTCCTCATCCAGATACACCTGAAATCTGGTCTTGGTTAACGCCTTTATCTTTGTCACCGTCATCTGTTACTCTGCGTCCTCCGTATTTTCCTGCACTGTCTCTAAAGACTCTTCATTCTGCGCTCCGGCAGAGTCCGCTTCCTTAGTTCTTATGCTTTTCTTTCCTGCTTTCGCATTCTTCTTCGTATCTTCTGCATCTTCTTCTGATGCGCCCGCCGACTGAAAATGCTGTCTTACCAGCTCCTCAATTTCGCTCATAACGTCCGGATGCCCCGCCAGATACAGCTTCGCGTTCTCTCTTCCCTGTCCGATCTTGTCCCCGTTGTATGCGTACCAGGAACCGCTCTTCTTAACAAGGTCCACTTCCACGGCCAAATCCAGTATATCCCCTTCTCTTGAGATTCCCTTACCGAACATAATATCGAATTCTGCTTCCTTAAAAGGCGGAGCGATCTTATTCTTCACAATCTTAACCTTCACACGGTTGCCCACCATTTCGCCGCCCTGCTTAAGCGTCTCGATCTTGCGCACGTCCATCCGCACTGAAGCGTAGAATTTCAGCGCGCGGCCTCCCGTGGTCGTCTCCGGATTGCCGAACATCACGCCCACCTTCTCTCTAAGCTGGTTGATAAATATCACCACACAGTTGGACTTGCTGATTACCGGAGTCAGTTTCCTCAGCGCCTGGGACATCAGCCTTGCCTGCAGGCCCACATGGGAATCGCCCATATCCCCCTCAATCTCCTGCCTGGGAACCAGCGCCGCGACAGAGTCCACTACAATAATGTCCATCGCGCCGGAACGCACCATCGTCTCGGTAATCTCCAAAGCCTGGTCGCCGCTGTCCGGCTGGGAAATGTAAAGCTCGTCAATATCTACGCCGATATTCTTCGCATAAACCGGATCCAGCGCATGCTCCGCATCGATAAATCCGGCAATACCGCCTCTCTTCTGTACCTCCGCAATCATATGTAAGGTAACGGTAGTCTTACCGCTGGATTCCGGTCCGAAGACCTCCACCACGCGTCCTCTCGGCACCCCGCCAAGCCCCAGAGCCAGATCAAGGCTTAAGGAGCCGGTAGGAATCGTCTCCACCGATACCTGGGCCGCCGAATCCCCCAGCTTCATCACCGTTCCCTTGCCGAAATCCTTCTCCAGCTTCGCGATCGCCGCGTCCAGAGCCTTCTTCTTATTCTCCGCCGTTACCTCTACTACTACCTTTGCTGTTTTTTTCTTATCACTTGCCATGTTATAATCTCCTTCTGCGAACATGCGTTTGCTCATTCATCATATTATAATTATCCTCAAATGTCAATACCTTTTCCGTGTATTTTCTTGTAAACATAATACAGCAGACTGCAGTTATTGTCAACCACAGTCTGTAGAGAAAAGGAAATTTAAGTTTACTCTTGAAGAGAGGACTTCTTTGTAATCGTTACCGTCTCGTCGTAGCAGGCAAAAATGTCCCGAACCTCTCCTTCGTCCTGCTTCTTCGTAACCATGCTGATAAGCGGTACGATGGCCAACCCCCCTACCATCGCCACAACGCCTGAGTTAATCGACGATTTAAATATATATCCAAGCACCGCGCCCCATCCGGACACATCGACGCCTCCAAGAGTTACAATGAGCTGCAGCGCCGCAACGGAACATCCCCAGACAAAACATACTGCCGCCGACGTCTTTGTAACGCCCTTCCAGTACAGTCCGTAGAGAAACGGCGCAAGAAACGCTCCTGCCAGCGCTCCCCAGGATACGCCCATCATCTGCGCAATAAACGTCACTTCCGGATGCGCATCCTTGAAGATCGCGATCACTGCGGATACCAATATAAAGAATACGATAAAAAACCTCATAATAGATACTTGCTTCTTATCCGACATCTCCTGCTTCGCAGCCGGTTTGATCACATCCAGCGTAAAGGTAGAACTAGACGTCAGCACCAGCGAAGACAGCGTGGACATGGATGCGGAAAGCACCAGTACGATTACAACCGCAATCACAATCGACGGCAGGGTAGCAAGCATGGTAGGCACAATCGTATCAAATAACGGCTTGCCCGTTGTCTCGTTGATCATCACTTTATCGCTGTATAGTCTGCCGAACCCGCCCAGAAAGTAACAGCCTCCCGCTACTATAATAGCAAATACGGTGGAAATTACGGTTCCCTTATGAATATCCTTCTCACTCTTAATTGCATAGAACTTACCTACCATCTGAGGCAGTCCCCAAGTTCCAAGGGAAGTCAGCATTACTACAAACAGGAGCGCTAGAGGATCCGGGCCGAGAAAGGAAGCGTAAGCTCCCTGCCATCCCGCGTCGCCTGTAATAGACGCCAAAGATTTCGTTGCCTCTAAAAGGCCTCCGTTCTCAATCAGCACTGCGCCAATCACCGCGCAGATACCAAACAGCATGATAATTCCCTGAATAAAATCATTAATCGCCGTTGCCATATATCCGCCGAAAATAACATAGAATCCCGTCAAAACAGCCATAACCGCGATGACAACCCAGTACGGAATATCAAATACAAGTCCAAACAAGCTGGACAAACCGTTATAAAGAGACGCCGTATACGGAATCAGGAAAATAAATACAATAATTGACGCCGCTGCTTTAAGCGGTACCGAATCAAACCGTTTCCCAAAAAAATCCGGCATCGTTTTCGCGTCCAGATGCTGGGTCATAACCCTAGTTCTTCTTCCCAGAACATTCCACGCAAGAAGGGATCCGATAAACGCATTGCCAAGTCCCGCCCAGGTAGAGGCCAGACCGAAATTCCAGCCAAACTGTCCTGCATAACCTACAAAAATAACCGCCGAAAAGTATGACGTACCAAATGCAAAAGCCGTCAGCCAGGGACCGACCCCTCGTCCGCCCAGCACGAATCCATCTACATCGGAAGCATGTTTCCTTGAATAAAACCCGACGTAAATCATCACGGCAAAGAATACGGCCAGCATGATTACGCATAATACTTCTTTTGACATCTCTCATTCCTCCAAGTCATTCATTTAGATGTTCGCTTTAAAGCGCAACGCTTTAAACCGTTACGCTTTAAAGCGTTAAATTGTTCTTAAGTATATTAGCACACCAAAGCTGTAATGTCAACCGATATCTTTCAAAACATATTTTCTTATATTTCATGATGTTACTGTTCACACGTCACCTGCCGGACGCGGGCTGAATCAGGAGCATGTCTCTAAGCAGACGGAGTAACATTCCATTGAACGATCAGCTAACGCAGACTAAGCCGCTCAGGAAAGCCTTCGCGTCTAAGTCTGCATAAGCTGCTATTTCAATTCCATGAAAAGCACTCCTGAATTGTCTGCTTAGAGACATGCTCCTGATCCAACCCGCTGTTTACCAAATGACCTGTAACTTCAAGATTGCGCTGGAACGTGTTTGAAAATTGCTGTCTGATATACTTGAGAGGCATGAACGCTTATAAACTGCTTAGACATGGAAATGAGGGCGCCGTAAAACAGATGATTTCACACATCTATTTTACGGCGCCCTTGCCGAAAAATGAAACCGCGCTTTTATGACTGCTTCTCTACTACTTCCCCCTGCCTCTTATAAATACTTCCGGCCGGAACATATCCTCTTACCGAAGACAGCGGGTAAATATTCGTATGCGCCCCGACCACGCTTCCCGGATTCAGCACGGTACCGCAGCCGACTTCTACCTCGTCTCCCAGCATCGCCCCGAATTTCTTGATGCCGGTTTCGATATGTTCCTCCGGCGTCTTGACGATAACCAGCTTTTTATCTGATTTCACATTGGACGTAATGGAACCCGCCCCCATATGCGCCTTGTATCCCAAAATCGAATCCCCCACATAATTATAATGGGGTACCTGTACTTTATTGAACAGAATCACATTCTTAAGCTCCGTAGAATTGCCTACTACAGCGCCCTCTCCTACAATCGCATTTCCCCGGATAAACGCGCAGTGCCTTACCTGTGCATCCTTTCCGATAATAGCCGGCCCGTGAATATAAGCGGATGGGAATACTTTCGCAGATTTTGCAATCCACACGTCCTCGCCTTTCTTCTCGTACTCATCCGCCGGAAGCTTTTTACCAAGTTCTAAGATAAATGCGCCGATCTTCGGCAAAACCTCCCAAGGGTAAGTTACTCCCTCAAAAATCTCCGCCGCAATCGTCTCCTTTAGCGTGTACAATTCGTTTACCTTCAGTTCGTTTCTCATATCAATTCTTTCCTTTCTTATAAAATCCCGCCGCCTTATCGTAACATCCCCGCAGCTCACACTGGTTGTTTAATCCCAATACCCCTCTGGTTCTGGACCAGACGAAGGTCTCTAATTTCTTCATATATTCCCCGGAAGTAATCTCTCCCTCCGCCACATAGGTAAGCCCCTTCTCCCAGCTTGCGGTAAGCTCCGGGTTTAAAAGCGACTTAATGGAATGATCCACTACGTCAAAGATCATCTCCCCCTCCAGAGTCGGAGTCACAACTTGGGTTTTCTTATTCAGAGCCAGGTATTGATTATGAAACAACTTCTTTAGAATCTCTCCTCTTGTGGCGCTGGTTCCGATACCGCTTCCTTTGATCTGCGCCCGAAGCTCCTCGTCTTCGATCAACTGGCCGGCATTTTCCATTGCCAGGATTAAAGAACCCGAATTATACCGCTTCGGAGGCGTAGTTTTTCCTTCTTTTACCGACAGGCCGGTAACCGGAAGAGTCTTCCCTTTCCGTAACTTCTGCAGAGCCGAAAACAGCGCCGCGTTTGTTTCTTCTTCCGCATTTTCTCCATTTTCCCCGCCGGCTCCCTCCGCTTTCTTCGGCTTCGCGGCTCCGGCTACCTTAAGATAACCTTCCTCCGCCAGTACTTTAAACCCGGCGAAAAACTGCTCTCCCCTTATATCCAGAATTACCGACACTTTCTGATACACGGCGGGCGGATAAAAAATACTCAAAAACCGCCGGACAATCACATCATATACCTGCCCGGAAAGCGCCGAAAGACCTCTTAAGGCTCCAAGTCCCTGTCCGGTAGGAATTACCGCGTAGTGATCCGTAATCTGCTTATCATTGACATACCGGGTCTTTGCAAGGTTTTTATGGCTTCCAAACTTTACGATGTCCTGAAGATAGGCTGCGGCAGGTTCATATTTCATCAGTCCGTTCAGATTCTTATGAATCTCCTTTGCTACCGCCGCGGATAATACTCTCGCGTCCGTTCTTGGATACGTAACCAGCTTTTTCTCGTACAGTTCCTGCACCACCCGCAAGGTTTCGTCGGGACTGATCTTAAACCGTTTCGAGCATTCGTTCTGAAGCTCTGCTAAGTTAAATAAAAGGGGAGGGTTCTTTTTCTCTTTTTTCTTCTCTACTTTTATCACCTGCGCCTGAATCGGCCTTACCTCTTCCAGAAAATGAATCAGTTCCTCCGCATGTTTCTTTTCCTTGAAACCATTATCCTTATAGAGCGCCGGGGAAGCGTAGTATTTAGAGCCTTCTGCCGCCCTCCACTCCCCTTCTAACGGCTGCCCTTCTGCATCGGCCTTACAAAGCACCCTGTAAAAAGGCGTCTCCACAAATTCCCGGATTTCCCGCTCCCTGCGGACTACCATGCCCAGGACGCAGGTCATCACACGGCCTACGGAAATTACCGAATACTTTTTATTTAAATAATTAGAAATACTATTGCCGTATTTCAGCGTCAGGAGCCTGGAGAAATTAATTCCCATCAGGTAATCCTCCTTCGCTCTTAGATACGCGGAAGCAGACAGGTTATCGTATTCCGATAGATCCTTCGCCTCTCGGATTCCCCTTAAGATTTCTTCTTCCGTCTGAGAATCAATCCATACCCGGAGCCTGTTCTTGCCCCGGACGTTCGCCATCTGCTCCACCAGCCGGTATATATATTCCCCTTCCCGGCCGGAGTCGGTACACACATAGATGGTATCCACATCAGGACGGTTCAGCAGCCCTGAAACAATCCGAAACTGCTTCGCAACGCCCGGAATTACCTCGTACTTAAATTCCTTCGGTAAAAACGGCAGAGTCCCCAGACTCCACCGTTTGTATTTTTCATCGTAGGCCTCCGGATAACTCATCGTAACCAGATGGCCCACGCACCAGGTCACTATGGCGGACTCCGCTTCCAGATAACCGTCCCCTCTCCTGGTCTGCAAGCGCAGCGCTTTTGCAAATTCCTGCGCCACACTTGGCTTTTCTGCTATATACAGCGATTTTCCCATACGTTCACTCCAGTCATACTCTTAGAAGTTTCCTACCTTTTCAGCCTGCGCCTTAATTTTTTCAGCAGATTCGGCTTTTGTCCTTCCGCCGCTTTTCTTGCAAAGACAGCTTCCCTCATAAACCGTTCCTGGGAATTTACAAAAGGCTCTTTCTGTTCCTTTTTGACATAATTCCCGTCCCTTTGAAGCGTTCTGGCTTTTAAATTATCCGCCAACATCACATCCAGGTAATGATTGATCTGATGTTTTACCTGTTTATCCATAATCGGACATGCAACCTCCACACGCTTTTCCGTATTCCGGGTCATCATATCCGCCGAACCGATATAAATCTTTTGTTCCTCTCCGGTTCCAAAACTGAAAATCCTTGGATGCTCCAGATACCTTCCTACAATACTGGTAACCGTAACATGCTCCGTAAATCCTTCTACTCCCGGAAGTACGCAGCAGATTCCCCGGACGATCAAATCCGTCTTAACTCCCGCCTGGGAGGCTTCGCACACCTTTTCTATGAAATCCACATCCGTAACGGAATTCATCTTCATAATAATTCTTCCCGCCGGCCCCTTGGCAATCTCCTCGTCCATCAGCGCAAGCACTTTCGGCTTTAAGCTGGTAGGGGATACGATCAGGTGCCGGTAAATTCCATCCAGATTGCTAATAGACATATTCTTGAAAAAAGAAGCCGCGTCCTCTCCGATTTCCCGGTTTCCGGTTATCAGAGACAGATCCGTGTACATGGCCGCAGTCTTTTCATTATAATTTCCGGTTCCGATCTGGGTAACATACTGGATATCATTCCGGTTCCGGTAAGTAATCAGGCAAATCTTAGAATGAACCTTATATCCCTCGAATCCGTAAATCACCCGGCAGCCCGCATCCTCCAGACGCTCAGACCAATCAATGTTGTTCTGCTCGTCAAACCTTGCCCTAAGCTCAATCAGCACCGTTACCTCCTTGCCGTTCTCCGCCGCCGCGCACAGGTACTCCACCAGCCTTGCCTTCTTGGCCAGCCGGTAAATGGTAATCTTAATGGTCAGCACATTCGGGTCATACGCCGCTTCCCGGATTAATCTTAAGAAAGGCTCCATGCTCTCAAAAGGATAAAACAGCAGAAGGTCCTTACGTTTCACCTGCCGGAAAATGCTTCCCTCCTGTACAAATCTGGATTCCTGGGGCGTAAACGCGCGGTAAGTCAGCGGACGTTTCATGGCGTCCGGCAGATTCCCTGCGATCGCAAACACATAGTCTAATTTCATAGACATCTTTGTACGGAAAATCTGTTCCCTCCGGATATTGAATTTCTCACAAAAATACCCTTCATTCTCCGGCGACAGCTTCTCCGCCGTTTCCA
Source organism: uncultured Dorea sp. (assembly GCA_910588745.1). GTDB lineage: Bacteria > Bacillota > Clostridia > Lachnospirales > Lachnospiraceae > Claveliimonas. The sequence goes on from CAJURK010000027.1 coordinate 31,428, forward strand.
AACGAACCACCGCCATCCTTCTTCTCTTGTGCAGAGTCTTTTTCATCATATAGCGGAAATCATCGTTAATCTCTAACGCCTCGTCGTCCGGCGTAATATCCGCATTCCTGGTCACGCAGATATAGTTCCTGTCCGATATCTCATATCTTGGAAATACCAGATCCAGGTGTTCTAAAATCACCTTCTCCATCCGGATATAACGAATGTCATGGCCCGGGAGATACAAAATATCCGTCACGTACTGGGGTACCGGCACAATCCCAAGCATCGTCTTATTCTTCTGCTTTAAATTCGCCGTCACATAAATCTCTTTATTCACCAAATGGGGAAACGGATGGTTCGCATCCACAATCTGGGGAGAAAGCACCGGAAGCATCTGATCCTTGAAATACTTTTTGACGTATTTCTTCTCGCTCGGCTCTAGCTCCTTATAGTTCAAACTGCAGACCCCATAAGGCGCAAGCTGTTTCTTAATATCCGCGTACGTCTTATCCCGCTCCTTGTAAAGAGGCGCCACCGCTTTGTAAATCGCATCCAACTGCTCCATCGGCGTCATTCCCGAGCGGGCGTCCAACGCCTTCGGGTCAGCCGCCGCCATATCAAACAGGCTCCCCACCCGAATCATAAAGAATTCATCCAGATTACTGGTAAAAATAGCCACAAATTTCAACCGCTCAAGCAGCGGAACCGTCTGATCCTGCGCCTCCTCCAGCACCCTGTGATCAAACTTCAGCCAGGAAAGTTCCCTGTTCTGTGTATAATTCAAAATATCCTTCCTCATAGCCTTATACTCTTCCCCCTAATCGAATCTTATATTTTCCACCGCATAGTTCGTCCCCTTCCCTCCGTTTATAAGCGCATACAAGATCTTTTAAACGTAGGATACGAAGACTATAAACTACACATAAAAATTTTTACGTAACTATTATATACTGTATTCCTTGCCATTTCCATTCTTTTTTGATAAGATTGTCTGGTGTATCAAACTTTAAAACCAAAAGAGGGTTCCAAGCCGTGCGGCCTGGGACTCTCCCACCCATAAGGAGGACAAGATATGATCAGCACAAGCAACATTACTTTGCGCGTAGGCAAAAAAGCGCTGTTCGAGGATGTGAATATCAAATTCACCGAAGGAAACTGCTACGGCCTGATTGGCGCCAACGGCGCCGGCAAATCTACCTTTCTGAAAATATTATCCGGCCAGCTTGAACCCTCCGCCGGCGAAGTCATCCTTACGCCCGGCGACCGGCTTTCATTCTTGCAGCAGGATCATTTTAAATATGACGAATACACCGTTCTCGACACCGTAATCATGGGAAATGCTAGGCTCTACGAAATTATGAAAGAAAAAGACGCCATCTACGCAAAGGAAGATTTTACTAACGAGGACGGCATCAAGGCCAGCGAACTGGAGGCAGAATTCGCTTCCATGAACGGCTGGGAAGCGGAATCAGAAGCCGCATCCCTGTTAAACGGCCTCGGCATTGGCACAGAACTCCACGATAACGGCATGGACAGTTTGGAAGGCCCGGAAAAAGTAAAGGTTCTGCTTGCCCAGGCGTTGTTCGGAAGCCCTGATATCCTGCTTCTTGACGAGCCGACCAACCATTTGGATTTAGACGCCATCGGATGGCTGGAAGAATTTCTCATTAATTTTGAGAATACCGTTATCGTGGTATCCCACGATCGGTACTTCCTGAATAAGGTCTGCACCCAGATTGCCGACATTGACTACGGCAAGATTAAGCTGTACGCCGGAAACTACGATTTTTGGTATGAATCCAGCCAGCTTCTGATCCGCCAGATGAAAGAAGCTAACAAGAAAAAGGAAGAAAAGATCAAAGAACTGCAGGAATTTATTTCCCGGTTCAGCGCAAACGCTTCCAAATCCAAGCAGGCCACTTCCAGAAAACGGGCTTTGGAGAAAATTCAGTTAGACGACATCCAGCCCTCCAGCCGAAAATATCCTTACATCAATTTTACCCCTAACCGTTCCATTGGTAACGAAGTGCTTACCGTAGAAGGCATCAGTAAATCTATCAATGGCGAGAAAGTTTTAGACAATATCAGCTTTACGTTAGGGCACGACGATAAGGTTGCGTTTGTCGGCGGAAATGAACTTGCCAAAACCGTCCTGTTCCAGATTCTTATGGGCGAAATCGAACCGGACAAAGGCACTTATAAATGGGGCGTTACCACTTCTCAGGCTTATTTCCCGCTGGATTCCGGCAGTGAATTTGACAACGACGACACCATCGTGGAATGGCTGACCCAGTATTCGGAAAACAAAGATGTCACTTATGTCAGGGGATTTCTTGGACGGATGCTTTTCGGCGGAGACGACGGCGTTAAAAAAGTCCGGGTTCTGTCGGGCGGGGAAAAGGTTCGCTGCCTTTTATCTAAAATGATGATCTCCGGCGCCAACGTACTGCTGTTTGACGAACCCACCAATCACTTAGACATGGAATCCATCACTGCCTTAAACAACGGCATGATTAAATTCCCCGGCGTGATTCTCTTTACCTCAAGGGATCATCAGATCGTCCAGACCACAGCCAACCGAATTATGGAAATTGTTCCCGGCGGCAAACTAATTGACAAGATTACTACCTACGACGAATACTTAGAAAACGACGAGATGGCAAGAAAACGCCAGACCTACAGCATACAAAAAGAAGAGGACGACTAAAGCGCGCTTAAAAAGCTCTCTCTGGCAGATGTATAGAGGGGTATGCAGACGTTTAAGATAAAATTTCAGACATGTACGCAGAGAAAGAGCTGCCGAAAAATGTCTTTTCATACAAGATACAGATTTAATTCACAAGAACCCATGCTGTATATTGTGTGATAAGAACATGTTCCGGCAGCTCTTTCTCCTTTAGATATTATTTCTTAACAATATAACCTTTCGCCGTCAAAGTCTCCGCGCAGAGTACTGCTCCGCCTGCCGCACCGCGGATGGTGTTGTGGGACAGTCCCACAAACTTATAATCGAACATGCTGTCTTCCCGAAGTCGTCCAATGGAAACGCCCATGCCATTTTCGTAATCCACGTCTAACTTCACCTGCGGGCGGTTATCCTCCTCTAGGTACTGGATAAATTGTTTCGGCGCGCTTGGAAGCGCCTCTTCCTGCGGGAATCCCTTGAACTTTTTCAAAGCTTCAACCAACTGTTCTTTCGTCGGCTTCTTTTCAAAATTGATAAATACGGCCGCAGTATGCCCGTTCAGCACCGGAACCCGGATACACTGGCAGGTAATCTTCGGAAGGGCGGCCTTCACAATCTGTCCGTTCTCTACGCTGCCAAGAACGCGCAATGGCTCCTGCTCGCTCTTCTCTTCTTCGCCGCCAATATAAGGAATGATATTTTCAACCATCTCCGGCCAATCCTGAAAGGTTTTTCCCGCGCCGGAAATCGCCTGATAAGTAGTAACCACCAATTCCTTCGGGCCAAATTCTTTCCATGCCGCCAAACAAGGCGCATAACTCTGGATAGAGCAGTTCGGTTTCACCGCGATAAACCCTCTGGAAGTCCCCAAGCGTTTCTTTTGAGATGCAATCACGTCAAAATGCTCCGGGTTAATCTCCGGAACCACCATGGGAACATCCGGCGTCCATCTGTGAGCGCTGTTATTGGACACCACCGGCGTCTCCGTCTTCGCATACGCTTCCTCAATCGCACGGATCTCATCCTTGCCCATATCTACGGCGCTAAAGACGAAATCAACGGTCGCCGCCACTTTTTCTACCTCGTTCACATTCAAAACTACCAGCTTCCTAACCGCTTCCGGCATAGGCGAAGCCATTTTCCAGCGTCCCCCCACCGCTTCCTCATAGGTCTTTCCCGCAGATCTCGGACTTGCCGCCACCGTAACTACCTCAAACCACGGATGATTTTCAAGAAGAGAAATAAATCTCTGTCCCACCATACCCGTAGCTCCCAAAATACCCACTTTTAATTTCTGTTCCATTCCTTTTTCCTCCTTTTCCCAAACAAAGCCGCACGTCCGTATTTCCAGAAGCGCAGGCTCCGTTTCAGGCTTATCTTCCTGCCGTTTTTTGCTACTCATATTCCCTCAGATACTTCTTGTATAATTTAATTACCTGCGCCATTGCCGTCTTTCCCGGCGCCCCCACGGTGACTCGCTTATTCACACAGGTCTCCATGCTGATAGCTTCATAAATATCTTCCCCGAATACCGGTGAAATCTCCTGGTACTCTTCAAGCTTCATATCGTCCAGCGCAATATCCTTCTCGATACAATGCAAAACCAGTCTTCCTACGATGCCGTGCGCGTCCCGGAACGGAACTCCATGGTTCACCAGATAATCCGCCGCGTCCGTTGCATTGGTAAATCCTTTTCTTGCGCTTTTTGCCATGCGCTCCGTCCGAAACTGCATTGTCCTTAACATCCCGGTAAACAAAGCGATACAACCTTTCGCCGTGTCCATAGCGTCAAAGCACATCTCCTTATCTTCCTGCATGTCCTTATTGTATGCAAGCGGAATTCCTTTCATCGTAGTCAATAGAGACATCAAAGCCCCATACACCCGGCCGGTCTTGCCCCGCACCAGCTCCGCGATATCCGGATTCTTTTTCTGAGGCATAATACTGCTTCCGGTACTGTACCCATCGTCTATCTCCACGAACTGATACTCGTTGGAATTCCAGACAATGACTTCTTCCGCAAAACGAGAAAGATGCATCATCACAATTGAGAGCGCCGAGAGAAGCTCAATCAGATAATCCCGGTCCGATACTCCGTCCATGCTGTTTAGGGTAGGCCCGTCAAATCCCAAAAGTTTCGCCGTATATTCCCGATCCAAAGGATAAGTGGTTCCCGCAAGCGCGCCGGAACCCAAAGGACAGGTTCCCATTCTCTTATAAATGTCCCGCACTCTCTCATGATCCCGCTTAAACATCTCAAAATATGCGCCCATATGATGCGCCAGCGTAATCGGCTGCGCTTTCTGCAAATGGGTAAACCCCGGCATAATGGTTTCTATATGCTCCTCCATAATTCCAAGAATCGCCCTGAGAAGTTCTTTCAGCAAATGATCCGTCTGGGTAATCTCATCCCTGGTATAAAGCTTCATATCCAACGCCACCTGATCGTTCCTGCTCCGCCCGGTATGAAGCTTCTTCCCCACGTCTCCGATCCGGGAAATCAAGACTGCCTCCACGAAGCTGTGGATATCCTCATAATCCTCCGATATCACAAGCTTTCCTTTCTCTACATCCGACAGGATTCCCTCCAAACCGTCTATAATCTTTTCTTTTTCGATATCTGTAAGAATTCCCTGCTTTGCAAGCATCATCACGTGAGCAATACTGCCGCGGATATCCTGCACATACAGCTTTTTATCAAATGAAATTGACGCGTTAAAATTATAAACAAGCTGATCCGTTTCCTTTGTAAAACGGCCGCCCCATAACTGTGCCATTTTCAGCCCCTCTTTCTGGTTATTTTCTAATAAATTTTCAGTTTAACATTCTACCACACTTATTCCTTCTTGAAAACCCTCGAAACACAATTAAACAGGAAACTCCCTGCCGATTCTTTGTTCACTCCGCCTGTGGATCCTGGCCGCGGCCCAACCGCTTTCTGGCTTCTTCATAGGAATAAACGCAGCCGCAGTAATCCTGCCGGTAAAGTCCATACTTGGCCGACAATTCGACAGAACGCTTATATCCGTTCTTTTTCTTAAAATCGGAAGGCAGATAAGGAATCCCGTATTCTTCTCCCAGTCTTTTTCCAATCGCATTTAATTTATCAGCCTTTTTTAAAGGGCTGATACTCAGCGTCGTCGTAAAATAATCGTAGCCGCCTTCTTTTGCAAGAACCGCCGCCTCCTTTAGACGCAGCTCATAACAGCGCATACACCTCTCCCCGCCTTCCCGCTCCTGCTCCAGCCCCCGGGCCGTCTCATAAAAACGCTCCTTCTCATAAGGGCCGGCCACAAAGGATATCGGATGCTTTGCAGGCATTTCGCCAATCAATCTCTGCTGCTCTACAATTCTTTTGGAATATTCCGATTCCGGATAAATATTGGGATTATAATAAAACACCGTAATTTGGAAATACTGGCTTAAGTATTCCAGTACATAACTGCTACAGGGCGCGCAGCAGCTATGAAGCAATAACTTTGGCGCCCTGCGTTCCCGCTCCAGGCCAGCGATCATTTTCTCAAGTTCTTTCTGATAATTCATATTCCGCCTATCCCCTTATCTGTAAACTTTCTTCCTCTGTATCATTTTAACTATCCTGTAAATATTAAGTATATGGTATTTTAAGCATCGCCGCAAGCACTCTTTTCTTACTTTTCCATAAACTAATATATAGAAAAAACTAACGATTCCAAGGAGGCCTGCATGGAACTAACAACCGAACAAATTCTGGAACTAAAGTCAATTTGCTATGCCTATCATAATATGGAAGGAGAGACCCGCGCGCTGGCCGATATCTCATTTGCCATGAGGGAAGGGGAATTCGTTGCAATCGTAGGTCCTTCCGGATGCGGCAAATCCACCCTATTATCTATCATTGCAGGGCTGATAAAACCTGAAAAAGGACTGATAAAAATAGGTGGAAAATACCTGCGCGAAAGTACCACCAACATCGGCTATATGCTGCAACACGATCAGCTTTTTGAATGGCGGACAATTTACCACAATGTAATTCTCGGGTTGGAAATCCAACATATGCTGACTACCAAAACAAGGGCGAAGGCGCATGAGCTTCTGGATACCTATGGCTTGAAACAGTTTGAAAATGCCAGGCCTTCCGAACTATCCGGAGGAATGCGGCAAAGAGCCGCCCTAGTCCGCACACTGGTGCTAGAACCAGATATCCTTCTGCTGGATGAACCTTTTTCCGCACTGGACTATCAGACCAGGCTCCGGGTGGGGGATGATATCGGGCAGATTATTAAAAAAGAACATAAAACCGCCATTCTTGTAACCCACGATCTGTCGGAAGCCATTTCGCTGGCAGACAGAGTCATTATATTGACCTCGCGTCCGGCGACCATCCAGCAGACCCTGCCGCTTATTTTTGATTTGGAGCAGGATACCCCTCTGAATCGCAGAAATGCTTCCGAGTTCAAACATTATTTTAATCTTATCTGGAAGGAGTTGAATGAAAATGACTGAATTGTCTGCAGAACAAAAGAATTTTCTGCACATCCAAAAGAGGCACCGCCGCGTAGTCGGTGTCTCACGTATCTTAATCCTGCTTAGTTTCCTCTTTATCTGGGAATTTACCGCCAACACAGGAATCATAGATTCCTTCATCTTCAGCAGTCCCTCGAAAATTGCGCTCTGCTTTTGGGAACTGACTCTGGATAAAACAATTTTTCTCCATATTGGCGTGACCCTCTATGAGACGATCCTAAGCTTTCTGCTGGTGATCGGCATCAGCATCTTAGCCGCAATCGCCCTGTGGTTTTCCCGCAAGCTGTCTGAAATTCTAGACCCCTACATGGTGGTGCTGAACAGCCTGCCGAAATCCGCTCTTGCCCCGCTCCTGATCGTATGGCTGGGAGCCAACCGCACCACCATTATCGTAGCAGGCATGTCCGTAGCGATTTTTGGAAGCATATTAAGCCTCTACAGCAGCTTCATTTCCGTAGACCCGGAAAAAATCAAGCTGATCTACACACTCCAGGGAACCCGCTTCCACGCAATGACCAAGGTGGTGCTTCCCTCCTCCCTGCCCGCCGTCATCAACATTATGAAGGTCAATATCGGCCTTTGCTTAGTCGGCGTCATTATTGGGGAATTCTTAGCGGCAAGAAACGGACTGGGATACCTGATTATTTATTCCAGCCAGGTATTTAAAATGGATTGGCTGCTGTTAGGCATTGTTCTCTTGTGTATCATGGCAATGCTGTTATACACACTCATCAGCCTCCTTGAAAAATGGTGCGGCAAGCGGTACTAATCCGTATTGTCCCTCCATTCATATTAAAAAAGCAGCTGCATGACACGGCTGCTGTACATATCCTGTTATCCATTATACCTTTATACTTCGCGGAGTTTCTTCAGAAAAATATCCGCTTCCTGAAATTCATATCTGGCTATTCTGCGCCGCATAAATAAAACAAACGGCTATAGATCGGAGAGTTGATTCAAGACTGTTACGATTTCTTCCATTCCTTCCTCGCTAAATGGATAAAACGTCTTCTTCTTTTCCTTCGACGAGGCGTCATAACATTCCGGCCCTTCCCAGATCGTCAATAAAAACTGAGCCTCTTCCTTCCCTTCCTCCAGATATTTCTCAATTCGGTAATTATAATTTTTCCTGCTTCCGTGAAATTTTGTCTTTTGATAAAAGGCTAAAGGAAACAGCATTTCTCTGGTCACTAGCATATGGCTTCTCCTAACTATTCTTTGTCTGCACTGTAAAAGCAACATATAATAAAACACCGCAAACCTCAATGATTCGCGATGTTTTCCTCTGCAAGCTGGAAATCGGACTTGAACCGACGACCCCTTCATTACGAGTGAAGTGCTCT